>JBCBCT010000097.1:0-11428 GCA_038530365.1 Pseudomonadota bacterium
GGGGCGTCCGCCGGGCCACCAACAGACTCCATCACCTGGGTGTTATCAAGTGAACTGATGCCCAATTGGCGGTTGATTTCTGCACGCAAGTCGAAGACGGGTTCGGGGCTTGCCGCAGGCGTTTCCGGCATGGGCTGCTGGGTCCAATCCGGCGCAACTTCAAACGCATCCGCCGACGGTGGCTCAACCGGTGCGACGGGTTTTGGGGCGGCACGCATGGGCTGCTTCACCGCAGACGCTGGGCCGTCCTGTCGCTCTTTAGCAGCCATCAATTTGCCCTCGCCGCTCTCGATGAGCGAGGCCAGATCGTCCAACTGATCAAAGGCAGGACCGTTCGCCCGCCCGATGATCGGCCCGGACACCGCGAGGCGCAGGCGCTCTTCGAAGGCTTCGCGTTCGGGCTTAGGGCCCATCTGGAAATCGTAGCGGTACTCGGTCACTGATCCACCTATCCAATTTTCGGGTCCGGGCACCAGCACGACAGAACGCCGCGCCAGTCACGGATGTGCGCTGGGATATGCGGTTGCAACGCCCCTGAAGCGCGCGACCAAAGCTGCGTGTGCGGGATGAATGCGGCAAAATTGGAACGCCCACCGCACTGGGGAGCACGCGCTTTGCCGCGCAAAACCGTTTAGGTCTTTGCAGGCCCACCCACACCCTTTTTCAAGCCGTTGGCGCTTAGCGCATCTCGTCAGGTGCATCGGCCCCGATGATGGCCAAACCTGAAGCGATGACAAGCGAGACGGCTTTCACAAGGGCCAGTCTGGTCATGGTCAAGTTTGCATTTTCATGGTGAACAAACCGTAAAGGAGGTTCATCACGGCCCTTGTTCCAAAGCGCGTGGAACTGGCTGGCCAGATCGTAGAGGTAAAAAGCCACCCGGTGCGGCTCATGGGAGCGCGCCGCCGCCTCAATCATGCGGGGGTACACAGCCAAAGCCCGCACCATCGACAGTTCCGCCTCGTGGGAGAGCAGCGAGAAATCGGCGCTCGATAGCGCAGCATCGGTGGCATTGAGATCGGGCATGTCCCGTGCGGCCTGGCGAAACACGCTCATGGCGCGGGCGTGGGCGTACTGCACGTAGAATACGGGATTGTCTTTGGACTGCTCCGTTACCTTGGCAAAGTCGAAGTCCAGCGGCGCATCGTTTTTTCGGTACAGCATCATAAAGCGTACCGCGTCGCGGCCCACCTCATCCACCACGTCCCGCAGGGTGACGAAATCTCCCGAACGCTTCGACATTTTCACGGGCTGGCCATCGCGAAAGAGTTTGACCAATTGGCACAGCCGCACGGTGACCTTCGCCTGCCCTTCTGAAACGGCGCGCCCCAGCGCTTCCATGCGTTTGACGTATCCTCCGTGGTCGGCCCCCAGGATGAAAATCATCTCTTGGAAGCCACGGTCGAACTTGTCTTTGAAGTAGCCAACATCGGCGGCAAAATAGGTGAAATCGCCGTTCGATTTTTGCAACGCCCGATCCATGTCATCGCCCACACTGGTGGAGCGAAACAGCAATTGTTCCCGATCTTCCCAGTCCTCTGGAACCGCACCTTTTGGCGGCGGCAACGTTCCGGTGTAGACGAGCTCCATCGCTTTTAGCTGGTCGATGGTGGTCTCAATGGCACTGGGGCCGGCCTCGCTTGCGTGAAGGGAGCGTTCGGAAAAGAACACGTCGTGGCGCACACCCAGGGCCGCCAGGTCGGCGCGAATCAAATCCATCATCGCGTCGATGGCAGCGGGCTTGACGATGGCAAGCCAAGCCTCCTCCTCCATGTTCAACAAAGCCTTGCCATGGGCCTCAGCGAGCGCCCGGCCAACGGGAATAAGATAATCGCCGGGGTAAAGCCCGTCAGGCACAGCACCGATGTCTTCGCCCAGCGCCTCGCGGTAGCGCAAAAACACGGACCGGGCGAGCACCTCAATCTGGCCTCCCGCGTCGTTGGTGTAATATTCCCGGACCACATCATGGCCGGCGAAGGCCAGCAAATTGGCCAGCGCATCCCCCACCACAGCGCCCCGGCAATGGCCGACATGCATCGGCCCGGTTGGGTTCGCTGACACGTATTCAACGTTGACCTTCTGGACCGGTGATATGACGCCGCCACCATAGCCGGGGCCGTCGGCCAGCACCTGAGCCAGATGGTCCTGCCAAAACACGTCGCGCAATTTGATGTTGATGAAACCAGGGCCCGCCGGCTCCGCCTCTGTGACGTCTGGGTCTGCTCGCAGCCCTTCGCAAATTTGGGCTGCAATGTCCCGCGGTGCTTTTTTCAACGGCTTTGCTAGAACCATGGCCGCGTTGGTGGCCAAATGCCCGTGGGACGGGTCCCGCGGGGGCTCAACGGTCAACCTCGTCAAATCAACGTCGGCATCGGCCATACCGTCGATCTGCGCCACGATGGCCTGAATGCGGGTTTCAAAGGTGGCGAACACGTTGGCCATGGATTGGACAATCCGTTCTCAGGGCGCAGCACCGCCGGGCTGCTTGGCACAGGCCGATTGGGGCAAATTGCGCGGGGATAAAGAAGGTGCGGCGGCGTTAGCGCAGTTGCGGGGTGCGGTCAAACAAACGCCCGTGGACGGCCACAGCAAAGCGGTCTGTCATACCGGAGATGTAATCGGTGACACGCTGGGCGCGTTCATCCTCCGCCAATCCGGCCAGTTGCCATTCATCATCATCGGGCATGGCGGCGGCCCCGGAGAAAAACGCGTCATACAATTCGCTGACAATGGTTTCGCCCGCGCGAACAGGTGCCATCACCCGCTCGTGGCGATACATGTTGGCAAACAGAAATGCTTTGAGTTCTTTTTCCTGCTCCTCCATGGCGCGGGAGAACGAGACGACGGCATAGTCGAGACCCCGAACATCATCGGCATGCTGAGGAGTTGCTTCCGCCAAACGGCCGCTGGCCTCGGTGATCACGTCCTCTACCATGCGGGTAATTTGGCGGCGCACGAGTTCGTGCTGGGTGCGGGATCGCGACAGGTCCGGGTGTTCGGCGCGCACGTCTTCCAGCAGCAGGCCGGAGAGCGGCACGTCCGTGAGATCGGCCAGGTCAAACAGCCCTGCTCGCAGGCCGTCGTCGAGGTCGTGATTGTCATAGGCAATATCGTCTGCGATGGCTGCGCATTGCGCTTCCACCGACGGCCAGGACCACAGCTTCAAATCATGGCCAGCGTTGTAGTCGCCGATAGCCTTCGGCACCGCATGGTCCAGGGCATCGCCATCGCGATCGGTCAGCGGTCCATTGTGTTTGACCAGACCTTCCAGGGTTTCCCATGTGAGATTAAGGCCATCAAACGTCGCGTAGCGGCGTTCCAGACGGGTCACCACGCGCAGCGCCTGGGCGTTGTGATCAAAGCCGCCAAAGGGTTTCAGTTTTTCGTTCAACACCCTCTCCCCGGCGTGGCCAAAGGGCGTGTGGCCAAAATCGTGCACCAGAGCCAGCGCTTCCGCCAGGTCCTCGTCCACCCGCAGAGCACGGGCCAGCGCGCGGGCGATCTGCCCGACTTCCATGGTATGGGTCAGCCGGGTTCGGAAGTGATCATCTTCATGACGCACGAAAACCTGTGTTTTGTGCATCAATCGCCGGAACGCATCGCAGTGCAAAATGCGGTCGCGGTCGCGCTGAAACGGGGTCCGCGTGGGGCTGTGCTCTTCGCCGATGGCGCGGCCCCGGCTGGTTGCGGCGTTCTCCCCCCACGGGGCAATTCGGCGGGCACAGGTTTCCCGCACGGTGGCGAGATCGAAATCCGGATTGATCGCTTCAGCTTTGGCACCCATAAACGCTGATCTTTCGTTCGCCTGCTTACCCAGTGCGGCACGCATACCCAATGACGCACACATGGGCGCGCCGATTGACAGTCCATACCATGCTTCATACCTATCGAGGGTGGGTAAAGGAATGGCTGACTGCTTCGCCGCAACCATTTCGAAACTCCCGCGCGCTTGCCCACTCCGTTCAAGCCTACAGTAAGGAAACGCCTCCCATGGAGACCGCTCAGAACAACGACGCTTCCCTACCCGCACCGCCAGATGTTGAAGGCACAGTGGAATTGTCGGACGCCGCCGCAAAGCGCGTTGCCAAAATTCTTTCAAGCGAAGCCACCATGAAGGCCTTGCGCGTGTCCGTTGAAGGCGGTGGCTGTTCGGGATTTTCCTATAAATTCGACCTCACCGACAGCCAGCAGGATGACGATCTTGTTCTGGAAAAACACGGTGCGACGGTCCTGATCGATCCCGTTTCCATCATGTATATGGGCGGCTCGATCATCGACTTTGAAGACAGTTTGATGGGTCAGAGCTTCCAGATCAAAAACCCCAACGCCACCGCGAGCTGCGGGTGCGGCACCAGTTTTTCGATCTAGCGCCCTCCGTTTGGATTGCAGACCATGTCATGAAAATCGCCTCCTGGAACATCAACGGCATCAAGGCGCGGCACGATGTGCTGATCGCCTGGTTGGAGCAGGCCAAGCCCGACATCGCCTGTTTGCAGGAAATCAAATCCGTTGATGAAGCGTTTCCGCGAGAAGCCATCGAGGCGCTAGGTTATAATGTCGAAACCCACGGGCAGAAGGGTTTCAACGGCGTCGCCCTGCTCTCACGCCTGCCGTTTGACGAGGTGAACCGCGGCCTCCCCTTGCTTTCTGACGATCAGGAACCCGACGAACAGGCGCGTTTTATCGAGGGTGTGTTTTCCCTCGACGGCAAAGTTGTGCGGGTGGTGTCGCTCTACTTGCCCAACGGCAATCCGGTGCACGATCCACGCAAGTTCGACTACAAGCTGGCCTGGATGGATCGACTGCACGGTTGGGCCCAGTCTCGGCTTGCGCTAGAAGAAGCGCTGGTATTGGCCGGCGATTACAACGTGATCCCGCAAAACGAAGACTGCTGGGATCCGGCGGTTTGGGCCGATGATGCGCTGTTTAAGATGGAAAGCCGCAGTCGCTTCCGTGCGCTGCTGAACCTCGGCTTTACCGAAGCGTTGCGCGCCACCACCAGTTCCGACGACACATACACGTTTTGGGACTATCAAGCCGGCGCTTGGCCAAAAAACCATGGCATCCGCATCGATCACGTGTTGCTGTCGCCGGAGGCCGCACCGCTTTTGACCGCCTGCGATATCGACACCCACGTACGCGATTGGGAAAAGCCGTCCGATCATGTGCCCATCTGGGTGGATTTGGCCGCGTAATTTGCGTGGGCTTACCAATTTTTTGTTCGATTTTGCCTTTCGATCTCGATTTCACTGTTTTTTTACGCTGACTGTTTGCGCAAACCTTTCGCTAGGCCCTACGCTTCTCCCCCGTGGGAGGCGGTATGATGACGAAACTGTTTGTACAGGGCACAAAGGACTATCCAAGACTGAAACGGGTCAAAGCGGGTGATCGTATTCAGTTTGACAGCGCGCATTTCACCACTCCCTTGGTGCTTGATGGCCTGGTGGGCCTTCCCGATAAACCGATTGTGCTGGAACCGGCCCGGAAACGGAACGACCACCCACCCACGTTTTCCAGCGGAATGGACGAAGAAAAAGCGCGATTGTGGAGCAACCGGATTTCCCGTGATCGCGAAGCCTCCGGCAATTTCCCCACCGTGGCGCATCTCGGGGATCAGGCGCTCCTGATCCTGCGCAATTGCCAATTCGTCACGATTCAAAGCCTGAACTTTGATGGCTGTTGGCCGGCGGCCATCTATCTCGACCATTGCCAGAATATCGCTATTCACGATGTGCATTTCCGCTCCGGTACGCTCGCGATCGGCGCAGCAGGGCTTTCGAGCCATGACATCGTGGTGCAGCACTGTTTCTGGCAGCAGGACACCAGCCCAGACCATGCCATGTGGAACAGCATTCCTTGGCCGCGCATCCACGGAGCCTCCAACAATAAAAAAGGCAGTTCCGTGGACGTGCACCGTGACTACCGCCACTGGGACGGCGACTTTTTTCGGGCCTGGGATATCGCGGGCAATGTGACCATTCGCAACAACCGCATCACGGACACGTTCAACGGGATACACTTCTTCAACCGTATCGACGCATTGCCGCCGGGTGTTTCGGGTGCACATATTCCCTTCAACAATGCCCGGCGTTCCTCTCGCAATGTCATCATTGAAAACAATGCGTTTTTGAGGATCCGCGATAATATTTTTGAACCGGAGGACTACGCCTGGAATTGGGTCATCCGGCACAATTTGGTGCTCGATTGCTATCGACCGTTTTCGTTTGAGCTGCAACGGGCCGCGCACATCTATGTCTACGGAAACGCGGGCAGCTTCTTGGAACCCCCGTCAACCAAGGTGGCCAAGGCGGAAGAAGCGCTGTTTCTCGGCGATTTGAGGAAAAGCCCGTCCCTGTTCAAGCCCAATGGCCGCCAGGACAATGAGGGGCCGATTTACGTGGTTCACAATTCATGGGCCCTCAACAAAAGCGTGAAAGGCATCCTGCCGAAGTTCGCCCTGGGTGGTCTGATCCACGCCAACAACGCCTTCCAGTTTGTGCGCAAGGACAAAGCCCGCTTCTTTGGCCGCGACGGCGCTAAAGGTGGTGTAAAACAAAGCCACCGCGCAGCGGAGGCGCTCGCTTTGGGCCGTCGGTTTACACGTCGCTTTGCCGCGTACCGGATCGCGGTGGATGGCGACATGGCCAACGACCAAAATTTCCCCGACCGTTACCGTTCCGTCGGCTACAGTTTGGGGCCGGGCGCGAGCGGCGCCTCACCTGGATTCAGCAAGACAACCGGGACGCTAGACGATCCACCGGATTACACGGCAAGCCATCCCGATATCAAAGTGGGTCCGCGCGATGGCGAGATGCACGGGCTGCCAGAGTTGGCCTTCAAAATGCCCTTTGGTGATCCCTATCCATTGCCCCAGGCCATGAACCGAGGTGCAGTTCAAACGTGTGGAATCTACGATCAAATTGATTCTGCCTTCGGCTTCGCCCCAGACCTGTCTTGGCTGCCCAAGTTGCGCAAACCGAGACCGTTTCCAGCGGTGGAAGAGGAAGAAGCGCTGGCTTAAGGCTCATCGCAAGCGGTCGAAAGACCAAGGGTTGCACCGCCTGCTTGGCAGCCATAGCCTCTTGGCGACGACGTGTGGTCGGGAAGTTCGACAACCATGCAGGTCGCTGATTCCGGCGCGCGGATTGTTCGTTCTGACACGGACCGGCATTGGCCCTATCGTCCGAATGTGCGCGTACAGAATGCGCCGTTTTTCTCTTGGCCGCTGAGGCCGCCTCGAATGGTACGCTGAATGGGCGCTTAAACTTCGGCGGCTTTCAACAGCGTGTAAATCCGGTCGATGACCTTGCGCACCTCCGGCAGAAAACGATCTTCGTGGTGGGTGACCAGCCATTGATCGTGTTCGAGTTCCGCTATCGGCGGCGACACGGCCTTGATGGTCTTAAAGGTGTTGCCGATGAAGGTGGGCAACACGACCTTGGCGCTGCCAGCCAAAGCCAAATCCAGTGCATTGCGAGGGCTGTTGACTTCGATTGTTGTGGTGTTCTGCGTTTGGGCGTGGGCGTCAGAGCGGGCGTGGACTTCCACCCACTTGGCCGAGGGCGTGTTGCCAACAACGCGGACCCAGGGCTTCACTGTTTTGTCCTTCGCATAAATCGCAAATTGCACTTTTGTGATTTTGCGGGCTGCAAGACCGACACCTTCTGGCCGTTGATTGCGAATGCCCACCACCGCCTCGCGGTGCGCGATGTTCAACACATCTTCCGCCGCAATAAAGCGCAGACGGATGGGATCGTCCTTCACCAATGCGCTCACGTTTTTACACAAATGATGGGTCACCCATGTCCCGGCGGAGATCTTTACGACCGGAGTGACGTTCGCAGCCCCCGCAGCCAAAATCGGCTGGAGATTGCTTTCCAGCAGCCCGGCGCGGGCCATCAGTTCTTCCCCCTGCTCGGTCAGGGCATAGCCACGGGCCATGCGGTGAAACAGATCGCATCCCAGCTTGCGCTCCAACGCCAACATGCGCCGTCCCAAAGTCGGCGCACTCTTTTTGGTTTGGGCCGACGCTGCTGCGAGACCACCCCCCCGCGCCACGGCGAGGAACAGTCGCAGATCATCCCAATCGAAGTTCGTTTCATCCATGAAAGGATGATTACATTTCATTCCATAGATGTCGACTGAGCACCGTGGTTTGCTGAGACCTGCGAGTGCACACACGCACGCGCAAAAACGCAAGCAATGGGACACGCGACATGGAAATTTTAGGGCAAGCCGTAGCGCCCCTCGGCATGGGCTGCTGGCCCATTGGAGGCGAAATGTATTCTGGAAACCAATCGGTGGGCTACACGCGGTCCAACGATGCCGAATCCATCCGGACCATCCATGCGGCGCTGGACGGTGGCATCACGCTCTTTGACACCGCTGCGGCCTATGGCGCGGGCCATGCGGAACGGCTGCTCGCCCAAGCACTCAAAGGGCGGATGGAGGCCCTTGTTGTCACCAAAATCGGCATCGCAATTGACGAGGACACCAAGCAACTAACCGGCGATCAAGTGGAGCCCGAAAGCGTGATTCCCGCCATTGATCGCTGTCTGGCGCGGCTGGAGCGTGATCGGATTGATATCCTGCTGCTGCACCAAAACGGCCTCTCAGTCGAACAAGCTGAACCGGTGTTTGACGCCATGGAGACCGCTGTCAGTGCAGGCAAAATTCGCGCCTACGGTTGGAGCACAGATTTTTCCGCGAGCGCCGCCGCCATGGCGAACCGTGAAAATTTCATTGCGATCGAACACGCGATGAATGTTCTGCTAGACACGCCCAACATTCAAAGTGTTTTGGACCAGCACGCGCTTATCGCGCTCATTCGTTCGCCTCTGGCCATGGGGTTGTTGAGCGGAAAATATGGCGCCGAACACTCGTTTGGGTCCGCAGACATTCGCTCGACCAGCAACCCCAAAACCGCCTATTTTCTGGACGCGAAAGCCAATCCGGCGTTTCTCCAAAAAATGGACGCGATCCATGATCTGTTGACCAGCGGTGGGCGCAGCCTTGTCCAAGGTGCGTTGGGATGGCTGTGGGCCAAACGGGCGGACAATATTGCCATTCCCGGGGCACGGACGGTGGAGCAGATGGAGGGGCTGGTAGGAGCGCTCGCCCACGGCGCACTTCCCGCAGCCGTCATGGACGACATCGAATCGCTGATAGATCGCGGCGCGCAGGACCAGGAAGAAAGAGCGCTGTAGGCGGGCTGGCGCTGAGCATGACGCCGCCCTCTTGGGAGCATCAGGTCAGCATCGCTAAGAACCTGGGTTGAGCTTGGTGGCGAGGCCCCTAGTCCTCCAGGACCTTTGGGATCTCCTGGAACGCGAAGGCGTTTTTGCCGGTCTGCTCATTGGCCGTATCCAGCAGGCCGAGCCTCTGCAGCATTTTGTTTGCCGCAGCGCGCTGGGCTTGGCTGGCATCATTAAACGCCTGGCGGCGCATTCTGCGGAATTTGCGAATGCCTTTGCGGGTGCGCTTGGCTGTGGCTTTGGACAGATAGACCAGACCCTTCACCGGATTGCGGCGCACACCCTGGCCGTAAAACAGCATTTCGCCCAAGCGACCCTGCGCACCCGAATGACCTTTGCGCGCGGCCAGACCGTACCAACGCGCGGCGAGGCGCGGTTGCGATTGGCCCAGCAGATCACTCTGGTACAGGCGGCCCAGTTCATACTGCGCTGCCGCGTCGTGGTAGAGCGCAGCCGCCTGGTAGAAATAAAACTCCGCCAACCGAGGGTTTGACGGCAATTTCGACTGCTTGATCCCTTTTCGGTGGTAGCGGCCAAGGGACACCAGCGCATGGCTGACAAAAGCACGGTCGCGACCTTCCGGCGCACGGTCGGCATAGCGGTCAGCGATTTTGTCGAACAATTCAAACGCCGTCACGGGGTCCTTGTGCACCCCCTCGCCGACCTGGAACATGCGCGCCAGCTTCCACTGCGCGGCAAGATCGTTGCGCTGTGCGCCAAACCGAAACGCGCCCAGAGCACCGGCCATGTCACCACGTTGCAACGCGTCAAAGCCGTAGCGCAAAATGGTTTGCGGCTTGTCATCGGCCTTAAACGTGCTGTTGGGATCAAAGGCGATGGCGGATGATGGTGTGCCCACCAGACCAAAAACGCCAAGCGTGCCCGTCATAATGGCAAGCGTTAGTACGCGCGCGACGGTGCCGCGCTGGCTGGCCTTTTTCCGAAACGTTGCGCGGGATGGTCCCGCGTTAGATATCTGCATAAGTCTGCTTTTCTTTTGCCCCGCCGGGATGGGTGACAGCGCCAAACTGTGCTGGGCCAACCGTCTGGGCAAATTTCCAAATCGCGCCGGACGCGAAATCTGTTTCGCGCGGCTTCCATGTTTTGCGGCGTCCTTCCAATTCCTCGTCCGTCAAACGCACGTGCATCGTGCCTTCAACCGCGTCGAGGTCGATGATGTCACCGTCCTTCAACAGGCCGATGGGGCCCCCCACCGCCGCTTCCGGGCCAACGTGGCCGATGCAGAAACCGCGGGTTGCGCCGGAGAACCGACCGTCGGTGATCAACGCCACTTTGTCGCCCACGCCTTGGCCGTAAAGCGCCGCCGTGGTTTGCAGCATCTCCCGCATACCGGGGCCGCCTTTGGGGCCCTCGTATCGGATAACGATCACGTCGCCGACTTCGTATTCCCGGTTCTTCACCGCTTCAAACGCCTCTTCCTCGCTATCGAAACAGCGGGCGGGCCCGGAAAACTGCTGGTTCTCAAGCCCGGCCACTTTCACGATCGCGCCTTCCGGTGCGAGATTGCCCTTCAGGCCAACCACGCCGCCGGTTTTCGTAATGGGCTGGCTCACCGGATAGATGACGTCCTGCTCATCGTTCCATTTCACATGGTCCATGTTTTCGGCAATTGTGCGGCCAGTCACCGTCATGCAGTCGCCGTGCATGAAACCACCGTCGAGCAAAGCTTTCATGAGCAGCGGAATGCCGCCGACTTCAAACATGTCTTTGGCAACGTATTTGCCACCGGGTTTCAAGTCGGCGATGTAAGGCGTGCGCTTGAAGATTTCAGCTACGTCGAACAAATCAAACTCGATGCCGCACTCGTGGGCCATCGCAGGCAGGTGCAGCGCCGCATTGGTGGAGCCGCCGGAAGCTGCCACGACGGTTGCCGCATTTTCCAACGCTTCACGGGTCACGATCTGCCGGGGGCGGATATCGCGGGCGATGAGTTCCATCACCTTTTCACCAGCGGCCATGCAGAAACGGTCGCGGATTTCGTAAGGGGCCGGTGCACCGGCGGAATACGGTAACGCAAGGCCGATGGCTTCCGATACGGTGGCCATGGTGTTGGCGGTAAACTGTGCCCCGCATGCGCCAGCCGATGGGCAAGCCACGCGTTACAACTCGTCCAGATCCTCGTCCGTCATTTGGCCAGTTTGGTGTTGGCCGAC
>JBCBCT010000098.1:0-3275 GCA_038530365.1 Pseudomonadota bacterium
TCGATAAATTTGAGTATCGACGCGGCTACAAATTTTCCACCTATGCAACCTGGTGGATCCGTCAGGCAATCACCCGCTCCATCGCCGACCAGGCGCGGACGATCCGTATTCCGGTCCACATGATCGAGACGATCAACAAGATCGTCCGAACCAGCCGTCAGATGCTGCATGAAATCGGTCGTGAGCCGACGCCGGAGGAATTGGCGGAGAAACTCGCCATGCCGCTGGAGAAGGTGCGCAAGGTGCTGAAAATCGCCAAGGAGCCGATTTCGCTGGAAACACCGATTGGTGACGAGGAAGACTCGCACCTGGGTGACTTCATTGAGGACAAGAATGCAATCTTGCCTATTGATGCGGCGATCCAATCAAACCTGCGCGAAACGACCACCCGGGTGTTGGCCTCGCTCACCCCCCGTGAGGAACGCGTGCTGCGCATGCGGTTTGGGATCGGCATGAACACGGACCACACGCTGGAAGAGGTCGGACAGCAGTTCAGCGTCACCCGTGAACGCATCCGCCAGATCGAAGCAAAAGCCCTGCGAAAACTGAAGCACCCCAGCCGCTCACGGAAGTTGCGCAGCTTCTTGGATAGTTAGATCGTATAAAGAAATTCTGCGGGGCCTTCGGGCCCCGTTTTGCATTTCGGCCAAAGTTGATGCGTTAGACATGGCGGCACGGAGGCAGCCGAGATATGTCGAGCTTAGATCTGACGGACCTGGCGCGGAGTTCCCGCTTCGCACTCGAGTGCTTCTGAATCCCACCGCGCCAGATCAGCGGCTGCGCGATAGGTTGTTTCAAGAAACGCCATAAGAACACCATCTGCGTCCTTCGCCGTTTGAACTGCGGAATAGGGAAGCACGAATTCACCAAGCTCCGTGTTGAACCCGGCTTCTTGTGGCTTCACTTTCGCGTCGCCAAAGCCATCGGGTGTGGGATAGGCATACGAGTAGAAAATCGGTTCCGGAAAACTGTCCCCGCCTGGCCAAAAGCCCGCTGAGGACACCTCGTGAGAATAGGCCTCCCGCGTGATCGGGTCAGGAAGGGCGGGTATTCCACCGGGATGCAGCGGTGCCTCGCGACCCGAAAAGCGGGTAACCGCCATGTCGAAACTGCCCCAGAAGAAATGGACCGGGGACACTTTGCCCAAAAAGCCGGAGCGGAAGCGGTTGAACACCCGCTCAATGTTCACCAAAGCCTTGAACAAGGCTGCGGCGGCATCAGGATCATATGCCCCCGGTGTAGTCTGCTTTGAAAAGGGAATTGGATCGGGGACTTCGTTGGGGCTGCCGTGAAACGCTGTCGGGGCACCCACCTTGGCCAGCATGGTGATGAAATGGCTATGAAAATCTGCCACCGATTTGCTTTCCAACGCCATTGTTTCCCGCTTGGCGTCTGTGCTGGTCACTGAAAGGTGGTGATCGATGAAGTCGAACTGAACCTCAAACCCTGCCGATTGGCCGGGCACCAGGGAAGTCGTGAAACCACGGGCGTTGACGTAAAGCGGCACCTGCCAAGAGTGGTTGATCCATGGGGTTTGGGCGGTGCGGAATTTGCCAACAATCTGCGTCCACATGTGCAGGCTCTTGGCGGTTTCGCCAATATGGGCATAGTTCAGTTCGGGCCATGAGTGGGGCATGGATTGAGCACTCCTAATTCTGGCATCTTTGCTGCCGTCGCGATCGTAACACAGATTGCGAATGCGCACCCGCAAGTCCAAGGCAACAGTGTTCACCGATCCGCGTGCTTGATGACAGGGCCATAAACCTTGCTTGCTGCACCCCAAAGCGGCTAGCACTGAGAAGGTCGGCGTATCGTGCCTGTTATGTTTCAGGAGTCAGTCTTTGTCGTTTTTCAAAAAACTCTTTGGTGGCGGCGGTACGGCTGGTGGTGGACCGCGACATGAGGCTGTGGACCATGAAGGGTTCAGAATTCAGCCCGAACCAATTGCGGAGGGTGGGCAGTTTCGTCTTGGGGCGACGATTTCTAAAGAGATCGATGGCGAGATTCTGGAGCACAGGTTGATCCGCGCCGATCTGTTTCCGTCCGAAGATCAATGCGTTGCGTTTGCGATCACCAAGGCCAAGCAGGTCATCAAGGAGCAGGGCGACAGCATGTTTCGCTGAATGTGAAACTCCTGTTCCGCCGCACGCCGCGTTGCACATTCGTTTGAACTTGCTCGATCAAACCTGTTTGATCCATATTCCCTACGACTGAGACGGTCGATCGCCGGCAGTCACTCAAGCTGAGAGTTTCATTGGCGGCCCTCGCTATCGCACGGACCGTCTGTTTTGCGAGTTGCAGATCAGCACGGATGCGAACGGGTTGATCACCGGGATCGTGAAACTCAATGAAACCGCTGGCCGGTCCGGCCTCTCTCGGTGCGCGGAAGTGTTGAGTTAAGCGCTGGGTTCAGTGGGGTTCACTGCTGGGTTCAGTGCCGGGCTCAGTGATTGGCGACTACGGCATGAAGGAGCGGTCGCGGAACATCTGCCACATTTTCTCGCCGACCAGGCAATCGGCTTTCGGTTTGGCGCTCGCCCTGTGCAGTGGCAGGGCAGGGGCTCGGCCCGCCAATTCCAAGACCAGTTTTCGGCGGACGGCGGCGGGGAACTGGTCCCACGTGTATACCGGAATGACGAAGGCACCGGGACCACCGATGACACAGTCGCGGTAATAGGCATCGAGATTGTCGATCCCGAAACTCGCGCCCAGGCCCTCCCGGGTCATCAGCGGTAGGCCATTGATGATGAAGCCCGCTTCGATGGCTTCGTCGCGGGCCACAAGGACCGGTCGCCCCTGGTTGTTGGGGCCATCGCCTGAAACATCGATGACTCGCCGGTTGGAGATAAACCCGTTTCCCGTGAACGAGCCCGTGGCGTATTGCACGGCCCCTGAGATGGACGTGCGTCGCATGGCAGGATTGAAGTTCGTAGAAATTTTAGCGGCGAACGCTTGAGCGTCGCGCTGGTTTTCAACCATCGTCCAGGGAACGATGACGCGCTGTGAGAACGGGCCTGCCCATTCAACATAGGTGAGGGCGACACGGCCAAGAAGACCGGAGCGGATGGCTTTGACCACCGGTTCGCTGACAAGAGCTTCTGCATAGCCGCGGCGTTGGATTTCCAACTCCCGGGGTGACATGGAACGCGAAACATCAACCGCGAGGAACAACTGAACGTCAACTTCAACCTCAGTTGCGGCGGCGGGAAGGGGCGCGATCAGCAGCGCGCACAACACCAAAGAGCCAAGCCGTTGAAGTCCAAACCACCTCATAA
>JBCBCT010000098.1:3371-11382 GCA_038530365.1 Pseudomonadota bacterium
CTATCGCGTTTCAGGCGGCCATCGGCTCCACTTCTGGAAAGATCAGACCGCGCAGGCCTTTGCGTTCAAAGGGTCGCCAGGTTTTTTCGCCTTGGGACAGCCGGTCAGCCACCGCGTAAACGGCTGCGGGGTGGTGCCCAAGACCGCAATGGCTGGCGCGCACGTGGATGTTCTCGGTGTGCGGCAAGTCCTGTTCCATGCAGTTCTGCCAAGCGCAAATGCCGTCGGTTTTGCTGAAAATCGCCGTCGTTGGAACGCTTGGGGCTTGGGCGATCGCGCCACCCATATGCCGGTCACGGTCGTCAACTTTGTGGCCGCTGGTGAACTGGTAAACCTTCCACGCGTTTGTCGCCCTGGGATCACCGTTAAAGGGAGAGCCCATGCTGATCACTTGGCGCACTTTATCCGGCATCATTTTGGCAAGTTGCCGGGCGTAGATGCCGCCTAAGCTCCAACCCACCAGAGAGACCTTTTGGCCGTATTTTTCGTGAAGTTCGTTGACCCGGTCGACCAGTGCTTCTTCCACGCCGGGGAGCGGGCCGTAATTGCGACCCTGGTTCCAGCCGTAGACTGGATAGCCCAGCAAAGACAGCAAGCCTCTAAGGGCCAGGGTTGAATTGTCGGTCGTGATCAGGCCCGGCAGCACCAGTACCGGTTGGCCTTCGCCGCGGGGGCAGGCCGATAACAAAAGGGGCAAAGCGGCAGCAAAACCGGCCAGTTCCGGCAGAGCGCGCAGTTCCATAAGCAGCAACGCCCGACTCGGCGCTGCGCTGACAGCATGAGACATGAGTTTCCTCCCAAGACCTGAAGCTGTTGCCTCAGATCCGATCAGGGGGTTCGCGACCGCTTTTTCCCTCTTGTTGCAGTCCAAAATGCCTGCGCAACGCGGCTGGACATGGGGAATTGAGCGAATCGAAGCCCAAACAAAATCGTGCGGCCAGTCCCTCTTTCGACCGCGTGGACGAACAGAAAGACCACGCTGGCCCGAGGATGTCAAATCAAGATGACAGCAGGTTGTGTCGATTATGGCTCCCGATTCCGTGAGCCGGACTTCGCAAACATGCTTTCGTCACTGTGTCTGCGTGTTGGGCCTGCTTACCGTGTTGGTCTTATTGGGTGGGGGGTGTCTTTGCCTTGACTGAGACTTTTGCTCGCGTTTTGGTCGAGGTTTTGGGTGCCGTTTTCGGTTTTGACGATGCGCGCCTCGAAATGGTGGTCTTTACTGCACCGTTCGCGCTTTCATCCGCTTTGGGGGCCTTGGTGGCTTTTGCGCTGGTTTTGGCTCTGGGTTTGGTTGTAGCGGGTTTGGTTGCAGCGGGTTTTGCGTTCTCTTTGGCGGGCGCTTTTGCTTGGCTTTCTGCTGGGCTTTTTGCCGGGTTCTCCACGGCGGATGGCGGCGTTTTGGTCTCTTCGACAGCCGGCAGTGCGGCGGCTTTTAACTCTTCAAAAGAGGCAACCAAGAGGTCCGCGAAATGGTCTACATCGGGAAGCGCGGCTGTGCCCGCTGTGATGCCGAAGTCCATTTTATCGCGGTAGCTTTGCACCGTAATGTTCAAGCCAACGCCATGCACGGGAATTGAAACGGGGTAGAGCGCGGCAACCTTTGCCCCAGCGCAATACATGGGGAAGGGCGGTCCGGCGGTGTTTGAAATGGTGAGATTAACGACGTGGGGCATTACATCGGCCAGGCGCGCCTGGCCGTAGAGCTCCATCAGGCCGGGCAAGACCAAGGGCGCTCCGACCATGGTGTAGTCTTGCGGTGCTATGTCTTTGACGCTGCCAGCGACATCTTTGGTTTGGCCTGATTCGCGCTGGATAACCGACAGTCGCTTTAAAGGATCGCCATAATTGGTGGCGAGGGCGCAGTTCATGCCAAACACCTGGTTGTTTAAGTCGGTGTTTCCCGCTTCGCGCAGCGAAATGGGCACAAAAGCCACCAGCGGTGCATCGGGGAGTTTGCGCTTGCCATCGAGATATGCGCGCAGCGCGCCGCCGCTGATGGCCATGACGATGTCGTTGACCTTTGCTCCGGTGGCTTTGGAAATCATTTTCACGTCCATCAACGAAATCGAGCGTGCCGCGAAGCTGCGCTCTTTGGTGATGGTGCTGTTGAAGGGTGTCTTGGGCGCGAGCAGCGAGACAAGGCCCACCGAGCCTGGCCTTTTCATGGCAGCCACGGCGAGGTCCGCCATTTGGGCCATGGTTTTGGGCACGGCTTCCGCAAAGCGTAATTGTTGGCGAACGACATTGGTGGCCATGTCGTGCATGCCCAAGACTGCGCGCTCCCCCACGGTGGGTTTGCGTTTGGTCACTTTGGGCTTGGGCGGTTCGACTTGGCGCGGAACGGGACCAAGATCGTAAAGCGCCTGCGTGATGACCATGCCCGCGCCGCCATCTATCGCTGCGTGGTGAACCTTGGAATACATCGCATAACGACCGTCTTCCAAACCCTCGATGATGGTGAATTGCCAAAGTGGCTTTTTGCGATCCAGACGGTTTTCATGGAGTTTTGCCACGGCCTCTTGCAGTTGCTGGAATGTGCCGGGCTTGGGCAAGTGCAGGCTTTGGATGTGGTAGTCGAGATCCACGTCGTCCACATCCACCCAGCCTGGGTGATCCAGCTGCATGACGGTGCGCGCCAGCTTTTTGTTGAAAATGGGGATGAGGTGAAGTCGCCCCTTAAAGAATTCTGTGAAGTGGGTGTGGAAGCTGCCCGTAAATCCTTCCGGCGGATCGTACAGGGTGAGCCCTGCAACATGCATGGGGGTCGCTTCCGATTCCATATACAGGAATACGGCATCCATTCCGCTTAATTGTTTCACGTTGCTTCTCCCAAAACCAAAGCCTCATGCGGGCTTTTTCGCACGCTTTTCTTGTTGGCTGTCCTGTGACCGGGCTTTCTTTTCCCGATTTGGCGCTGCAACACAACTGTTCCGGGATTTTGGCCAGTTCTGCAATTGTGTCGCACGGCGAATTGGGCTTTAGTCGTAGGGTTGAATGCGTTTTGGGAGGAACGTTTTGGATAAGCCGTGGGTGAAGCACTATCCGGCGGGGGTGCCGGAGGTGGTTGATGTGGACCAATACGGTTCGCTGGTCGATTTGCTGGAAGAGAGCTTTCAAAAATATCGCAACGATAAAGCCTATGTCCTGATGGATAAGGCGATGACGTATGGCGAGCTGGACGAAAAGTCCGCTGCCATGGCGGCCTATCTGCAGGGGTTGGGGCTGCAGCAAGGGGATCGTGTGGCGATCATGATGCCCAACGTTTTGCAGTATCCGGTGGCCTTGGCAGGGATCTTGCGGGCAGGGTTGATCGCGGTGAATGTCAACCCGCTCTACACGCCGCGTGAGCTGCACCATCAGTTGAACGATTCCGGCGCGAGAGCGATTATCATTCTGGAAAACTTTGCTTCCACGCTCCAGGAAGTCATCAAGGACACGCCGGTTGAACACACGGTTCTTGCCAGCATTGGTGAAATGCTGGGCGCGGTGAAGGGCACTTTGGTGAACTTCGTTCTTCGCAAGGTGAAAAAGGGCGTGCCCGCCTTCAGCTTGCCGGGGGCGGTGCCGTTCAAGAAAGCCCTGGCGGAGGGGGCCAACAAGCGTCTTGTGAAACCCACGATCAAGTCCAGCGATGTTGCGGTGCTGCAATATACCGGCGGGACAACGGGTGTGTCCAAGGGCGCGACGCTTCTTCACTCCACAATCATCGCGAACCTGTTGTGCTCCGAAGCGTGGATGAAGCCGGGGCTGGCGCGCAAGCCGACGGAAGGACAACTGACCTTTGTGTGCGCCTTGCCGCTCTATCACGTGTTCGCCTTCATCACCTGTTCGCTCTTGTCCATGCGCACCGGTGGCCTGAACGTGCTGATCCCCAACCCGCGGGACATGGATGCGACGATCAAGGAGCTTGGAAAATACAAGTTCCACGTGTTTCCCGGCGTGAACACGCTCTTTAACGGCCTGAACAATCGCCCAGACTTTGCCAAACTCGATTTCTCGCAATTGCGCATCGCCAATGGCGGGGGCATGGCCGTCCAGGAGGCGGTGGCAAAGCGCTGGCTTGAGATCACCGGCTGTCCGATTTGCGAGGGTTACGGCCTTTCGGAAACCTCATCCGGTGTGACCTGCAATCCCACGGATTCCGATGCGTTTTCGGGGACGATTGGTCTTCCGATGCCCAATGTCGAGATCCGGATTTTGGACGATGATGGCAATGATGTGCCGCAGGGCGAACCGGGTGAGATCGCCATCAAAGGCCCGCAGGTCATGGACGGATATTGGCAGCGGCCCGATGAGACGGCAAAGGTGATGACGCCGGACGGCTTTTTCAAATCCGGTGACGTTGGGGTTATGGATGCCGACGGGTACACAAAAATCGTGGATCGTAAGAAGGACATGATCCTGGTTTCCGGTTTCAACGTGTATCCCAATGAAATTGAAGGGGTTGCCGCAAACCATCCCGGTGTTCTGGAAACGGCGGTTGTTGGTGTCCCTGACAATGCCTCCGGCGAGGCGGTGATGTTGTTTGCCATCCGCAAGGATGAAGGGCTCACGGCGGAAGAGTTAAAGAACTTTTGTTCGCAAAACCTCACTGGCTACAAAAAACCCAAATATGTGGAGTTCCGCGATGATCTTCCCCGCACCAATGTGGGGAAAATCCTGCGCCGTGAACTGCGCGATGAAGCCATCCGAAACATGAACACTGCGTGATGACGTGGATCGTTGCGGCCCATCCTTTTGGGCTGTCGCAACCCCCGTGGGCACGAAAGGACCGATATGAGCGACGCTGCACTGACGTTTGAAACCATGCCTTCCAAGGTGGGAGACCTGCTGGGCACATCCGATTGGGTGGATATGACCCAGGAGCGGGTGAACCAGTTTGCTGAATGCACAAAGGATCATCAGTGGATCCACACCGATCCGGAACGGGCCAAAAGGGAAAGCCCTTTTGGCGGCCCGGTGGCCCATGGCTACCTGACACTGTCGCTGCTGGCCGGCCTGTCGAGCGAAATGGCCATCGTGCCTCAGGGCGCGGCCGCGGTGATCAATTACGGCCTCGATAAGGTGCGGTTTCTGGCACCGGTGCCCGTGGGATCACGGGTGCGGCTGCACATGAAGCTGATGTCCTGGGAGCAAACCGAAAAAGGCCCCTTCATGATGAAGACGGAAAATACGGTGGAGATCGAAGGCGGCGATAAGCCTGCCTTGATCGCTGAGAATATTGGCCTCGTCGTGCCGCCTGCTCCGGGCAAGTAGAACCGGACTTGTAAAACCTGGCAGGTGAGATCCGCCAAGAAGGATGACCGGCGGCATATATCCGGGGCGCGCGCTTTGGATGTGTAAGAAAAAGAAGGCATTTTGGGAGCAGTTGAATGGCCGACGATAAAGAAGTTGGAGCTGGCGATGCCGGCAAGTCGAAAGACTTTCTGGAAGGAGCCGTTGAAACCACGCTTGCGCTCAACCCGCTTGTCGCCTTGCGCGGACAGGATGTGTTTGCGGCCGGCGCCAGCGTTGCCCGCGCCATCGCCAGCCAGCCGCAGACTTTTGCCCGCCAATGGATGTCGCTGGCCACCGATATGATGGGCGTGATGTCTGGTCAGTCGGACCTCGCGCCTGAGCCCCGTGACCGACGCTTTTCCGATCCGGCTTGGAAGGAAAACACCGCCTCCAAAGCGTTGATGCAGAGCTATTTTGCCTGGAGCAAGGCGGTGATGAACACGGTAGAGGAACTCGACCTCCCCGACCGTGATGCGGCGCGGGCAAAGCTCATCGCTTCGCTTTATGTCGATGCGATGTCGCCGTCTAACGCCCTCGCCACCAACCCCACGGCCATGAAGGCGCTGTTTGAGTCCAAAGGACAAACGGCGGTGAAAGGCGTGCGCAATTTCTTCGATGATGTGATCAACAATGGGGGCCTTCCCGCATCTGTCGATACGTCAAAATTCGAGGTTGGCAAAAATCTTGCCAATACGCCGGGGCATGTTGTTTTCAAGAATGAGGTTCTCGAACTCATCCACTACACCGCCAACACTGACGAGGTGCAGCAACGGCCCCTTTTGATCGTCCCGCCGCAGATCAACAAATATTATTCTGTCGATATGGCACCGGAAAAGAGCATGATCCGCTTCCTGCTCGCCAACGGTATTCAGCCTTATTGCGTGAGTTGGCGAAACCCCACCGCAAAGCAGCGCGATTGGGACCTTCAGGCCTATATCGAAGCGTTGGACGAAGCGGCGGATGCTGCCATCGCCATTACGGGTTCCGACAGCGTCAACATCATGGGGTCTTGCTCCGGTGGCATTACGCTGGCCAGCTATGCAGGTTGGCTGGCGGCGCAAAAGAAAAGCCACAAAATCAACCAGGTGATTTTGGCTGTTTGCGTGCTTGACACGATGGCCGCCAATGACAATGAATTTGCAGCCCTTGTGACGCCCGAAACTGTGATGGCGGCGAAACAAGCCTCGCAAATTCGTGGCGTCTTGGACGGGCAAGACCTGGCAAAAATGTTTGCCTGGATGCGCCCCAATGATCTGATCTGGAATTACTGGGTCAACAACTATCTGCTGGGCAATCAGCCCCCGGCATTTGATGTGCTGTACTGGAACGCGGACACAACGCGCTTGCCGGCGGGGCTGCACTCGGATTTTCTGGACATGATTTTCACCAACCCGTTTCTCAATCCGGGCAAGCTGTCGATTGGTGGCCATCCCATTGACATGACCAAGGTGAAACATGATGCCTATGTGATTGCGGGTACGACCGATCACATCACACCCTGGAAAGCGGTCTATGAGACTGCGCGGCTGTTTGGCGGGAACACGGAGTTTATCCTGTCCAATTCCGGTCACCTGCAAAGCCTTTTGAACCCGCCGGGAAACCCGAAGGCTTGGTATATGAAAGGGGCGGCGGCCCAGGATGATGCCGACAGTTGGGCGCAGCATGCGGAAAAGAAAGAGGGGTCCTGGTGGCTCGATTGGGCGGACCTTTTGAAACGCACCTCCGGTGACACCGTCCCCGCGCCTAAAAAGCCGGGGAACAAAGCCTATCCGCCTATCGGTCCTGCGCCCGGGACGTATATTTTTGAAGAGTGAACCAGGCAAACACGTGCGCCTCTGTCTTGACTGCGCTCTTTAGAACCAACTTGCGCTCACCACACAGTTCTGTTTCCCACGCTCAGCAAAGAGGGTGCTGGCATGGGTGAACGGGACACAACAGGGCCGGCCCGCGCTTGATGGCGTGAAGGGGTTTGCTCGACAAGGAATACGGGGTCCACATCATGGTGGCTGCTGCCAAAACCATCGAACGCGCCTATGGGGCTGCCGACGATATCGACATCCGCATGGTGGATATTGATGGACAAATGTTGCGCGTGGCGCTGAAAGACGGGCCGGACACGGCGCCACCGCTTTTGATGTTCAACGGCATCGGCGCCAATTTGGAATTGGCGTTTCCCTTTTTGGATGAATTGAAGGGGCGCAAGGGTATCATCTTTGACGTTCCAGGCATTGGCGGTTCCCCGTTGCCCGCGCTTCCATACCGACCCGGAACGTTGGCGCGCTGGTCAAAAAAGCTGTGCGATGCGCTGGGTTATGATGAAGTGGATGTCTCTGGCGTGTCCTGGGGCGGCGGCATGGCGCAGCAATTTGTGCACCAATACCCCAGCCTGACTCGGCGTTTGGTTTTGTGCGCGACCTCTGCCGGTTGGGTGATGCAGCCTGGCCGACCGAACGTGTTGTCCAAAATGGCGAGCCCCAAACGGTACACCGAGCCGGGCTACATGCGGGAGATCGCGGCGGAGATTTACGGCGGTGCGTTCCGCAAGGATCCTACGCTCATCAACCGCCACGCAAAGGCGATGAAATCGACCTCCAACGCGGGCTATTCCATGCAGCTTATGGCGATGATGGGCTGGACGAGTGTTGGCTGGTTGTGGCGGTTCCGCCAGAAAACGCTGATCATCTCCGGCACGGACGACCCGCTTATCCCGGTGAACAACGCGCGCTTGCTT
>JBCBCT010000099.1:0-11330 GCA_038530365.1 Pseudomonadota bacterium
TGAGGCTTGGTAGTCCGGCAAACGCTCTCCGCGGACGGCGCTTTCCTTGATGGCAAAGTAACTGATCGCCATGGACCACGCGTCTTTGCCCTCAAACCGGGCGTTCATCTGTGGTGTTTCATCCTTCACCACAACACTGGTCTGGCGCTTGCCGATGATGGCGGTGGTGTCGGTCAATTCCAGGCCCTTCTCACCGGCATCATAAATTCGAGTTGTGACGATGTTTTCATCGTTTTTTGCACCTTTAATAAGCCGTTCCACGTGCTCGGTGAGGAAAACTGCGTCATCCAATTGGATTTGCGTGGCCGCAGGTTTGGAAAACTGAACGTCCAAACCATCCTCGGTCCGGGTCGCGACGCCCTGGATAGACATTTCCATCTGATCGTTGAGGAAACTTTGGTTGGAAAAGTTGAACGTCTTTCCATCGCCGCTCTCAAAACTGGTGTTGCGCTGATCGCTGGTGAACGAACGACGGGTGCTTTGAACGCGCATCAAAATGCGAAAGCGCACGGCGTAACCTTCGCAGCGCGACCCTTTCATCTCATAGACGATGCGGCCATCCATAGCGCGGATGCCGGAGCGATCGCTGGCCTTGTCCAGGACCACATCGTAGACGGCCCGATGCGGGCGCAGGATATCGTCGGCGGCCCATACCGCGCTCACAGTGATTGCCCCTAGGGAGAAGCCAACCGTCAGGAAGGTGAAAAATCGTCCCAGCTTTTCCGTGAGCCAGTGAGGTGCCATGTGATATTGCCTAAGGGTTTGGTCTGCGCAGACACCAGTGTGACCACGAACCTCTGCGAGCGCCAAGAGCAAAAGTGGCCGTTCAAGACCTTTTGTCGCCCTGACAAACGGGCTACCAGCACTGACATCCATGACGCAAGCATCGGAGCGAACGCGATGACCCCTGAAGAAAAACTGGCAAGCATGGGCATCACCCTGCCCAACCCTGCAGCCCCGGCTGCCAACTACGTGCCCTTCACCATGAGCGGCAATCTGCTTGTGATCTCAGGCCAAATCCCGATGGGGAAGAATGGGCCAGAATTTATTGCGAAGCTCGGCGATACAGCTGACCTGGCCACCGGACAAGCAGCCGCAAAACTCTGCGCGATCAACATTCTCGCCCAGGCGAAAGCGGCCTTGGGCGATCTATCGCGGATCAAACAGGTGCTGAAAATCCAGGGTTTCGTCAACGCAACATCGGATTTCACGGACCACCCGAAGGTGGTCAATGGCGCGTCCGATTTTCTGGTGGAGGCTCTAGGTGATGCTGGGCGTCACGCCCGCGCGGCGGTCGGAATGTCGTCTTTGCCTTTGGGGGTCGCGGTGGAAGTCGATGCCATGATCGAGTTCGAATAAGGCTCCTGGAGAGGGAACAACAGCGTGGCAAACACCGCAAAAAATAGCCTAGCGCCAGACTGGCTCACCGCGGTCCCCATCGCCCATCGAGCCTTGCACGACGGCAATGTTGAGGTGGCAGAAAATTCGGTCACCGCCTTTCAACGGTCCATCACGGGGGGATATGCCATCGAGTGCGATCTGCAGATCTCGAAAACCGGGGAGCCTGTGGTGTTTCACGATGATGATCTGGATCGGTTGACGGTTGAGGAAGGCTTTGTGCGGGACAAAACACCAGCTGAACTCGCGCAGCTTGATTTGTCTGGAACCGATGACACCATCCAAACGCTGGTAACCCACTTGGAGCAAGTCGCCGGGAAAGTGCCGCTTATCCTTGAACTGAAGGGAGTTGAAGGCTTTGACGCCGGCCTGGTGGAGGGCGTTGCTGAGGCTTTGAAAGGTTATGAGGGCGCCGCCGCTGTGATGTCCTTTGACCATTGGCTGTGTGCGCAGTTTGCCGAAAAACTCCCCGGAATTCCGCGCGGTCTGACAGCCTATGGAGATGAAAGCCGCGCGGACATTAATCGTGGGGCGATGCGGGACTTCGATCTCACATTCATCTCCTATCACGTTCGCGACTTGCCCACGGCCTTTGTACGCGAAAACAAAGAGGCTGGCGTGCCCATCATAACCTGGACTGTACGTAATGAAGAGCAGGCCCGCTTGAGCTACACCCACGCCGATCAAATCACCTTTGAATTGTTCAATCCCGACGCGGTGGCTGCCGCCTCCAAGGCGCAGCGCTGAACCGATGAGCGAACGTCCCCAGATCGCGATTTCCGCCGTCAACAGCATCGATGATGTGGATGCAGCCCGGTGGGACGCCTTGGCTAATCCTGAAAAAGCGGAAGCGTCCGCCGCTTTTCCCTACAGCCCGTTTCAACGGTATGCGTTTTTCAAGGCTTTGGAAAAATCCGGCTCCGCCGTTCGGGAAACCGGCTGGATGGGCCAACACCTCGTCATGACGCGCAGCACGGGGGATACCGAGGGCTCGGATGCCATGGAGGGCACGAGCGACGATCCGGCGAATGTCATGGGCATCGTGCCCTGTTATCTCAAAACCCACAGCCAGGGCGAGTATGTGTTTGACCACGGTTGGGCCGACGCTTTTGAACGGGCGGGCGGGCGATACTACCCCAAACTCCAGGCCACCGTACCTTTTACCCCGGCGAGCGGTCGGAAGCTGTTGGTGGGCAACGGCGCGCATGCGGACCGCAACCGCCTGATGCTGGCCGGTGGCCTGCAACAGGTTTGTGAAGAGTTGTCGGTTTCATCCTTGCACATCACATTTATGGAAGACGGCGAGTGGACTGCCCTGGGCGACCACGGATATTTGCAGCGCACGGACCAGCAGTTTCATTGGCTCAACGATGGCTACGGCTCATTTGACGACTTCTTGGCGGCCCTCTCCTCACGCAAGCGTAAGAACATCAAAAAAGAGCGCGAAGGCGCATTGAAAGGCCGCGACGGCGCTGGGGGCATCACGATTGAACGGCTCACCGGCTCCGATCTGACGGAAGAGGTTTGGGACACGTTTTATCGGTTCTACATGGACACCGGTGCGCGAAAGTGGGGGCAGCCCTACCTAACGCGGGCGTTTTATTCGATGATCGGCGAGACCATGGCGGAAGACATCCTGCTCGTCATGGCCAAGCGCAACGGACGCTACGTGGCTGGTGCCATCAATTTCATCGGGTCCCACACCCTGTTTGGCCGCCACTGGGGGTGCACCGAAGACCACCCGTTTTTGCATTTTGAAGTCTGCTATTACCAGGCCATCGAGTACGCGATAGACCATGGGCTACAATGCGTGGAAGCGGGGGCACAGGGCGGTCACAAACTGGCGCGCGGGTACATGCCGCAAATCACCAAGTCCGCCCACTATATTACGCATCCGGATTTCCGCCGCGCGGTGGAAGATTACCTCGCCCGCGAGCGCGTGGCGGTCGAACGGGAAAATGCAGCGATCGCCGACCACGGTCCGTTTAAAAAAGCGAACTCTTGACGGTTGCTTCGCGACGGCACAACACCGTTGTCCAGACCTTTTGCGCCGACGGATGATCTTCCATGACTGACCAAAATTACGACCCGGACAACATATTTGCCAAAATTCTGCGCGGGGAAATGCCCAGCCACGTCGTCTATGAGGACGAAGATACCTTCGTGATGATGGACATCATGCCCCGCGCCGACGGGCACTGTCTGGTTCTTCCAAAGGAGCCGGCGCGCAACATTTTGGATGCTTCAGACGCGGCTTTGGCCGCGGTTGCCCGCACGACCGGCAAAGTGGCCCGCGCGGCGAAACGCGCCTTCGGGGCGGACGGGGTGACCATTCAGCAGTTTAACGAGGCTGCGGGAGGCCAGGTTGTGTTCCATTTGCACGTGCACATCATACCGCGCATGGCCGGGGACAAGCTGCGGCCTCACACCGGACAAATGGCAGACCAAGAGGTGCTGGCGGCCCATTGCGCAAAGTTGAAGGCCGCCTTGTCGACTTGAACCCGTCAGACTAGCTGGGTCCTTTGGCGTTCGTTGCGCTCCACCGCCGATACGATCCGATTGGCGAAAAAGGCTCCGATGAGGAACAGGCAAAAGCCCGCCGGAAGATCCACCAGATGGTGACCGCCGTGGATCAGCGTCCCGGGCAAAATCAGCGCGTTCAGAACAAGAAAAGCGGGAAATAGCGGCCGAAATCCGAACGCACACCAGGCGCAGATGAAGGCCAGTGTGGTGTGGTACGATGGGAACGCGATCAGTCCTTCGACATCAGATGGGTGCACCACTTTGGGGCCCTCCGCCATCATAGTTCGGAGAGTCTCGCCATAGTTTGGTCCGACAATGGGCTGCGCCGCCCGCACAAGGTCTTGGGACAAGGAGTAAAAGGCAGATGGGCCGTGGCTGGGAAACAGTGCCCAAAAACAGATCAGCAGGACCGAGGTCACGCAGATTGACGCCAGCAGTCGGTGCAGCCAGACGCGCCGGCCCGTTAGACCAAGCAGAACCACGAGCACAGTGATTTGCGGCATCGTGGTCATGTAAGCGTATTTAACTGTGAGGTTGAACCAGGGATGATCTGCCCCGAACTGCACCGCAGCGGGCCATGAGTAACCCAGAACCGTGTCCCATTGCATCAAAAGCGGATCGATGACGGGGCGGTTGATAGGCAACAAAAGATAGTTGAACACGATGACGCTGTTTGAAAACAAAATCATCAAGCCGGCGCAGATCAGCGCATCGGCGATGGCTTCGCCCCTGCCCGTTTGCCGGTAAAATTGCCCCATGGCCCCAAGCAGTAGCGCAAGCAATGCGAGCACACCGTAGGCCGTCGCATCGATTGCACCACCGCGAAACAGCAGCAACCCGGCGTTGAGGACCATAATACCGGCCACCAGCCGCAACACACTCATTTCAAGAGAATTAAAGGCGCGGACTCGCGCACCGCCCTCCACCGTACCAACGTCCACAGACATTCCGATCCACCCGTCCGCAAGCGGTTTTCCTTGCTGGCCGAATAGCAGATGGCGCTTAATTGAAGGTTTCGGGGAAGATGTTCAGTGCCAAGATGCCTGCGATCAACAGCCCCTCGCCGACCACAATCGCCACGAGAAGGCGCTTGCCCGACAGCAGGAAGCAGCCGAAGCCCACAAGCGCAGCACCGGCGCGCAACCAGAGCGGTACGTCCGCCAACGCTCCAGCGGGCGAGAACACGAATTGAGCAACGACCGCCGCGACCAAGGCGGTGGCGATACAGCGCACAAGCACCATCGTCTCGGATGTTTCAGACAGATTGCCCACAAGCACCACACCGGCCCAACGCCAAATCGCAGTGGGCAACACCCCGGCGATGATGATGAACACAAAGGGCCAAGCCGGGTGGTCAAACGCAGCATATGTCATCGACGTTGCCCTTTGTCTTTTAAAAGTGTGCGATGAACAAGGAACGCGAAAACACCACCCACCATGCCGGCTAGGAGGATATTCGCTTGCGGCACAACGAAAGCTGCCAGCGGACCCAGGCCAAAGCCCAACACCAAGGCCACATGCTCCGCTTTGAAACGGGCCGAGTTCCAGATGGAGGACGCGAAATAAAGCGGCGTCAGGAAATAAAGGCAGGCCATCAGCAGGGGCGGAAACACAGCAGCCGCTGTGTAAACAATGGCCACCGTGAACGTAACGGCTGCGACATTGGCGAGAGCAAAGCCCAGAAAATAGGGCAACCGTCCTGCAACAGGGATAGAAGGCGCCTTTTGCAGCGTGTGCACCCAGGCCGTGATCGCCACGAGATTCGACACAGCAAGCAAATGCCAACGTTTTGTGCCCGGGGCGCGGATTTCCGGGACCAAAGCCATGGTCATCGGCATCATACGCATGGCAGCCAGGGCAACCGCTGGGGCGATAGTAAAGACAGATGCGCCTGCGGCAATGCCTGCGACGAGCACCAAATGGGACGGCAGTGCCCAGATCAGCGGCACCATGACCATGACTTCCCAAAACGGGATGCCAATTTCTCGCACGATACCAGCAAAGCCGATGAACGCTGTGCACAAGATGAGCGATGGAAGCGAAAACACGCGAAGCGCACCACGGGCAAACCATGCCCAGTCGTAGACCCCTTTGCCCCTCTTGAATGCGGAGCCGGACGCGGCTTTGACTTCACCGTCCATGGAAAGCCGAATTGGAACGGGAGACTGACGACGTGTTTTCGAGTATACTGTTTAGAACGGTCATGCGCAGTCTGTAGCGAAAGAACGTTGGTGCCGTCATCCCACAGAGCCGCAATTGGCCATGCCACTTTGGACGAAGCGATGTCGGGAACAGCTTGGAGCTTGTAGAGACGAACACAGGCTTCAGCGTGGTTCATCAATGGCTGTGGACAAAAAATCCCGAAACGATGTTCGGGATTTTTTGATGTTTGCACCGATCAGTGGATTAGCCGGTTGTGCCCGACTTCGCGTCCGTCTCAGACGGCATCGGCGGCTTGGTGAGAAATGGTTTGACCGTTCCATTGCCAGCCGCAGCGGCAACGGCTCCGTCGGCTTGATCAAGCCTGGCCATATCGTTTTCGATTTCCGCTGCCAGTTCATCGATGATGGCCGTGCTGTTGTCTATCGTCGACTGGGTATTGGTTGATGCAACGATGGCCGGTGCTTCTTGGATTGAAGTTGGGGTTGGTGCCACCACCGGCGCAATGGGCGCGACCGCTTTGGGCGGCAAACGATTGACGGCAGGTGAGATCGCCGCAGAGACAGAGGGTTTTGCTGCCGTTTCCACGCGGGGCGTGGCAGGAGCCGATGCGGGCACCGAGGCGGAATTTTCCACCGTACCGTCCATAGCAACATCGATTGCAAGGTCCGGGGCCTGATCCACCGGCCCTCCAAGCTCATTGAGCAATGCGCCCAACCGCTCAGCCAGTTTATAATCCTGACTTGCCCTGATCCGGGCGAGAGCCTCGGCGCGAATTTTCTTTAATTGATCGAGGCTGCTTGCATCGGCGGTGGAAGGGGTCATCGGGTTACTCTCCAAACTCTGGGCCACGTTTACATATCTAAGTCCACTGAACGTTCAAGCGATCTCAGATCGGCCTCCGCTCAGTGGGTACGTTGGCAGAATGAACGTCGCTTTGCGGCCTTCCCGTGATGCAAAAAGGGTGATTTCGCGGCGCGCAATCACCCTTTCTAACGCTTTGGCAACAATGGCCGGGACACTTCAATGTCCTCGACCCGTGGAAGCCCGGCCTAGCTTTTCAGGGGCACTTTCGGCACCGCCGTTCCGCCGGAGCGCTTGGGCGGCGTCTTGGGTTCCGCTGCCGCCTTCGTGGCTTTGGCTGCCGGTTTCTTGGCTGCCGGTTTTTTCGCAGGCTTTTTGCGAGCCACCGGCTCTTTTTTCGGCTTCACCGGTTTGTCTTCAATGGCTTCGAGTTTCAGGCTCTCCTCGCCGTCAACTTTCTCCACGCTGACTTTGACCGTGCCGCCCTTTTGGAGACGCCCGAACAGGACTTCGTCGGCCAGGGGCTTTTTGACGTATTCCTGGATCACACGGCCCAGCGGCCGCGCGCCCATTCGGTCATCATAGCCCTTCTTGGCAATCCACTTGACGGCAGCCGGTGTGAGATCGAACGTCACGCCGCGCTCTGACAGTTGCGCTTCCAGCTGCATAACGAATTTCTCGACAACCTTGTGCACGACGGCCGGCTTCAGACCCTCAAACGGGATGATCGCGTCGAGGCGGTTGCGAAATTCCGGGGCGAAGAGACGGTTGATGGCCTCCATGTCGTCGCCGGTGCGTTTGGACGAACCAAAACCGATGGCCGCTTTTGCCGCTTCCGCAGCCCCCGCATTGGTCGTCATAACGATGACCACATTGCGGAAGTCGATCTTCTTGCCGTTGTGATCGGTCAGTTGGCCGTTATCCATGACCTGCAACAGGATATTGAAAAGGTCCGGGTGGGCCTTCTCGATTTCATCAAGCAAAAGCACACAATGAGGATGCTGATCCACACCATCTGTGAGCAGACCACCTTGGTCAAAGCCCACATAGCCAGGGGGCGCACCGATGAGGCGCGAGACCGTGTGGCGCTCCATGTATTCCGACATATCAAAGCGCAGCAGTTCGACACCCATGGAGGCAGCGAGTTGCTTTACCACCTCTGTTTTGCCGACACCCGTGGGACCGGAGAACAGATAGGAACCGATGGGCTTGTTGGCTTCCCGCAAACCGGCGCGTGCCAACTTAATGGCCGACGCAACAGCCTCGATGGCGTTGTCCTGGCCGTAGACCATGCGCTTGAGCTGGTCAGACAAGTTCTTCAGCACCTCAGCATCGTCTTTGGAGACCGATTTTGGCGGAATGCGCGCCATCGTGGCGATGGTGTTTTCAATATCAGTGACCGTGATGGTCTTTTTGCGTTTTTCAGCAGGCACCAGCATTTGGCTCGCGCCAGTTTCATCGATCACGTCGATGGCTTTGTCCGGCAATTTCCGGTCAGTGATATAGCGTGAGGACAGCTCCACCGCCGAGATGATGGCATCGTCGGCGTACTTCACTTTGTGGAAGTCTTCGAAATATGGCTTCAAACCGCGCATGATGTCGATTGCGTCGCTGACAGACGGCTCATTCACATCGATCTTTTGGAACCGGCGCACGAGTGCACGGTCCTTCTCGAAGAACTGGCGATACTCCTTGTAGGTGGTGGAACCGATGCACCGGATCGCACCCCCAGACAGGGCCGGTTTCAGCAAGTTCGATGCATCCATCGCCCCTCCCGACGTCGCGCCCGCACCGATGACAGTGTGGATTTCGTCGATAAACATAATCGCGCCGGGGGTTTCTTCGATTTCCTTCACGACTTGCTTCAAGCGCTCTTCAAAATCACCGCGATACCGTGTGCCTGCCAACAGGGTGCCCATGTCGAGGGAATAAATGGTCGCTTCAAGCAACACTTCCGGCACATCTTTGTCGACGATCCGCTTGGCAAGGCCTTCGGCAATCGCCGTCTTTCCCACGCCAGGATCGCCAACATAAAGCGGGTTGTTTTTCGAACGGCGGCACAAAACCTGGATCGTGCGGTTGACCTCCTCGGTCCGACCGATCAGCGGATCGACCTTACCGTCACGCGCTTTTTGGTTCAGGTCCACGCAATAGGCCGCCAAGGCATCGGCCTTTTGGCCTTCGCCGCCTTCGGCATCGCCACCCATTTCCTGGTTGACGCCTTCGACAGGACGGTTCTCCGACGCACCGGGGCGCTTTGCAATGCCGTGGGAGATGAAATTGACGGCGTCATAGCGTGTCATGTCCTGCTCTTGCAGGAAGTAGGCGGCATGGCTTTCGCGCTCCGCGAAAATGGCCACGAGCACATTGGCGCCCGTCACCTGCTCACGACCGGACGACTGCACGTGGATAACAGCCCGCTGAATGACCCTTTGGAAACCAGCGGTGGGTTTTGAATCCTCCAGGCCATCCGTGATCAAATTGGCCAGTTCGTCATCGATATAATCGATCAGCGCCTGTTCCAGCTTTTCTGTGGACACCGAGCAGGCCTTAAGCACCGCCAGAGCGTCTTCATCTTCCACCAGCGCGAGAAGCAGGTGCTCCAGTGTCGCGTATTCCTGGCTGCGCTCATTGGCGAAGGTCAAAGCCCGGTGAAGGGCGCGTTCAAGACTATCGGTGAATGTGGGCAAGAAAGGCTCCATAAAATCGAACGCTGCTTGGGTGCAGGGTTATGAGGGTGATGATCGTATTGGTTTGTGTCAAACCGCCGACCATCATTTTTTTTCCATCACGCATTGCAGCGGGTGCTGGTTTTTGCGCGCATGGTCCATGACTTGAGTGACTTTGGTTTCAGCAACTTCGTAGGTGTAGACGCCGCATTCGCCGACGCCGTTTTGATGGACATGCAGCATGACCTTGGTGGCCTGCTCGAGATTCATTTGGAAAAATCGAGCCAGCACATCGACCACAAACTCCATGGGCGTGAAGTCATCGTTGAGCAAAAGCACGCGGTAGAGGCTCGGTTTTTTTAACTTGGGTTTGACCTTGGTGATGACGCTGGTGTCGTTTCCACCGCCGATGGCATCATCATTTTTGTCGCCTTCGTCGTCACCGGCCAGACGCGGGGAAATTGCGCGGCGCTCCATGGACATGCGCAGCTCTTCGGCATCTAGGTCGCGGTTCAGCGCCCCTGCTGTTGACCGTCTTCCCATGGTTTTCGTCGTTGTTCGCGGCATTCTATCGGCTCATTTCGGCTATCGGCTTGCACGGTCGTCTTGGATGGACGGCGCGGTTTAGTTTTTTAAACAACAAGCCATTCTCGTAGCGGGGATATAAGGCTGCTCGACCAAAGTTTAAGCCCCCAAATGCTGTGAACTCAACCGCACAATCGCGACAAATGCGCTGAGATCGCCACACCCCGGCAACCGCTCCCTACGCCTTCGCGCTCCAGCATTTTGTGAGATTTGAGGCTTCCACTTAAGCGTTTGGAAACCATGCGGGCGTAGCGTCATAGCCAGATCACCGCTGAATGGCCGTGGTCCTGTGTTGAGTAAATTTGGCCTGTGCGTGTGTTTGCCGGGCCTTTGAGTAGGACATGTCGTGCGTACCGGATTCGGATCGACTTCCCCCCGCTGGTGGCGGGGATTGCTTCATGGTGTTTTGAGCTTTGCCGTAGTGGCATCCGCGACCGTCGTTTCGATGGATACGGCCGACGCGAAGCGAAAAAAATACAAGCGCGCCAGTGCGTCCAAGGCCATTGCCTCCAACCCGCGCTATGCGGCGTTTGTGATGGACGCGAAAACCGGCAAAACGCTCTATGCCCGCAACGCCGACAAGCAACGCTACCCGGCGTCGCTGACGAAGATGATGACGGTGTATCTTATCTTCGAAGATTTGAAATCCGGGCGTTTCAAGAAATCAGACCGCGTTGTCATGACGCGGGCGGGCGCGCGGCGTCCCCCGTCCAAAATTGGCCTGCGGGTTGGTCGGTCCATCACAATGAACCAGGCGATTCTGTCCCTCGTGACGAAATCGGCCAATGATGTTGCCACCGCCGTTGCCCAAAAACTCTCCGGCTCGGAAGCGGCGTTCGCCCGGCGTATGACCCGCAAAGCGCGCCAATTGGGCATGCGCAACACGACCTTCAAAAATGCAAGCGGCCTCACGCAACGAGGCCAAACCACCACCGCGCGGGATATGGCGCGTCTGGGTATTGCACTGCGTGAGCATTTTCCGCGTCAGTATCGTTACTTCCGCACCCGCCTCTTTAAGCTTGGGCGCGCGCGCTACGGCAATCACAACCGGCTGCTGGGTCGCGTTCGCGGGGTTGATGGTATTAAAACAGGCTACACGCGGGCATCGGGCTTCAACCTTGTTTCCTCTGTAAGAACCGGCGGACGGTCCATCGTTGCGGTGGTGATGGGTGGTCGCACGGGCGGTCGTCG
>JBCBCT010000100.1:0-11123 GCA_038530365.1 Pseudomonadota bacterium
ATGATGATCCACCAATAAAGGTTGAGCACCGTATCGATCAGCCAAAACACTGCGGTCATGAGAAACTCCTATCGCTGCCGGGCATTTAGGCTTTAGGCCGTGGCAAGACAAGCGCTGATTTTCTAGGGCCGCAATCCCTGCGCTAACCCCCGAATATGGCGTACTGCAACATGACCGTGCGCTTACCAGCGCGGGCCAATGTCGGCCCCTTTCGGCCATTATCGGCCAATGTCGCCCAATGTCGCCCAATGGCGGCTGCAGACCCCATAGACGTCATCCCAAGGCCTTGTATCGCTTGCCAAAGTGTCCCAGAGCGGCGCGTGTCCATGCGCAAGTCACAGGTGAGAACGTGCAACCCACCTCGGTCATCGTTATCTCCAGCCATGTCGTTCGCGGAACGGTGGGAAACCGCGCAGCCGCCTTTGCGCTGGAGACCCTGGGCCATCCCGTTTGGGCGGTGCCCACCATCACACTGTCTTGGCACCCCGGCCACCACAGGCGGGCTGGCCTCCCGGTGCGCACAATCCCTGCAGCGGCAGATTTTTCAGACCTTCTCAAAGCGTTGGAAACCGCCCCCTGGTTGCCGGAGGTCGGCGGTATTTTGAGCGGTTATTTGGGCGATGCCAGCCAAGCGGCGGCCATCGCATCTCTTGTTCGAGCAGCCCGCCTGGCAAACCCCAGCCTTCTCTACGCGGCAGACCCGGTCATCGGCGACGGCGACCGACTTTACGTTCCAGAAGATGTTGCAGAAGCGGTGCGCGAAACCCTGTTGCCGGAGGCGGACATCACGACACCCAACCCGTTTGAACTGTCATGGTTGACAGGAAGCGCCGTCCCTCAATCGCCCCACGAAACAGCCGCCTTGGCCGCCAAACTCGGCAGCCGTCACAGCATCAAAAGCGTGCTCGCCACGTCCGCCCCTGCAATGATGAACAGCCATATCGCCAACCTGCTCGTTGAAGGCGGCCAAGCGCACATGGCCGAACACCGCATGATGGCGACCGTGCCAAATGGTTTGGGAGACCTGACGGCAGCGCTCTTCCTGTCGGAAAAGCTGGAAGGACAGGCGAGGGGCGAACAGAACCTGGCGCGCACCACCAGTCGCGTCGCCAGCGTTCTCAAACGGCACGCCGCACTTCAGGCCCGGGGCACCGTGGACGAATTGGCCCTTGAAGCGGCAACCGATGAACTCAAGCGCCCCTCGGCTCCTATTGCGGCCCGCGCCCTTGGGCGCTTCAAACCATAAGCGGATCAGCCCCTGGGCGGTTCACGTCGCAAGCGATTGAAACGCGAAAACTGTTACGGCGCTTTGCCCGCACCCGTCAGCTTCGAGCGCAGATAGTTTGAGATGTTGTCGAAGATGAAAACCACGATCAGGATGAGGATCACCATGTACGCCACGTTTTCCCAGTCCTGGTTAGTGCGCATGGCTTCCCACAGTTTCAAACCGATGCCGCCTGCGCCCACCGCGCCGATAATGGTGGCCGACCGCGTGTTGGATTCCCAAAAGTAGAGCGACTGGCTCATGAAGACCGGCAGCACCTGCGGGACCACACCAAAGCGCTGGATCAGCGTTCCGGTTGCCCCAACGGACTTCACGCCTTCGCGCTGCTTATCATCGATGTTTTCCAGCGCCTCCGCGTAGAGCTTGCCCAGCGTTCCGGTGTCCGTCACGAAGATGGCCGAAATCCCAGCCAGCGGTCCCGGGCCAAACGCACGGGTGAAAAACAGCGCCCAGATCAGCATGTCGACGGAGCGGAAAAAGTCGAAAAACCGTTTGGTGATCTGATTGGTCACCGTGCTCCGCGTGATGTTGCGCGCCGCCATGAATGCCAGGGGAAACGCCAGGAGCGTCGCAAACAGTGTGCCCACAAAGGCCATGACGATGGTCTGCAAAAGCTTCACCCAAACATCCCAATGTTGCCAGGACGGGTTCATCGTGAAGTCGCGCCACGCAAGCGCTGCGTTGGACATTTTCGGGTCCAACCGATCACCACCGAAGATCGCCACCATGCGCTCACCGCCTGACAAAGGCCAAAGCTTGGAATTGGTGTCGAAGAAAAAGTTCTCCCAGCCAAAAAATCGGTGCCAGACCTTCACCTCATCGTCCTGAACCTCAGCACGCCCACTCCAGCCAAAGTTCAACCGCACTTTTTCACCGGGTCGGCGTTGGCTCATCCACTCCGCCAGACCATCGAGGGGAATCACTTTTTCTTCGCGCTCAATGTCAAAACGCCAGGATTGACCACCTCGGATCACCGTCACGATGCCTTGACGCACTTCGATGCGGGCATCACCCACCAGAACATCCGCTTCAACGATCTTGTCTTCGGTGCGCGTTGCGGTGGTCTGGGAGGTTGTCGTGTTCGCTCCACCCAATTGTGTGGCGGACGACGAAGGTGCCATAAAGGAGATGGCAGGTTTTTTAGACGCGTCAGACGGTGTCGCCGCCCCATTTTGCGAGCCGTTACCCGTTACCGCCGGCGTGTTGGCATCGGGGTTCATGAAAATATTGGCACCTTTGGAGGCACCGGTCGCGGGCTTGGCTGCCGCCTGTTCACGGATGGTCACGGGAGCAATTTTTGTGACGATCCATTCCGGGTCCGGGTTGTCGCCCAACGGTGAAAAGCGCGGATAGACGATCTGTAGATAGCCGTCTTCAAATTCCACATCCGGGCGCACCTCATAGGACACCCAATCCGCAAGATAGGAGCCGGCAATCCCCCAATTGGCCCGCTCCAGCGCCTTGCCGACGCCAAAAAACCACCAGCAATAAAAGCTGTAGAGCACACAAAACGCCAGCGCCATGAACAGGCCGTAACGGCGCAGGAAGGGAGGCCGAAACACCTCCGCATGGCGTTCCCGCAAATCGTTTACGGTGTCGGCGGTTACAGAAATTGCCATCACCCTCTCCCAAATTCGAACGCTTGTGTGCCGACAAGCCGGCCCCGCAGCCAGGCGGAAAACTGATCGACAGCCACAATGGTGATGAACAACAGGGCGATGATCGCCAGCGTCTTGGCCTCATGGCCGCGAGAGATCGACAACCGCAGCACTTCGCCGATGCCGCCGCCGCCAACGGCGCCAATGATGGTGGATGCCCGCACGTTGATTTCAAACCGAAGCAAGAAGTAACTCATGAAATTGGGCATGACCTGGGGCACGATGCCAAAGCGCACCCGCTCGACCCAATTGGCCCCCGACGCCCGCAACCCTTCGTCGGGCCGCATGTCAGCATTCTCAACGACCTCAAAATACATCTTGCCGAGGGCACCAATGGTGTGGATCGACACCGCGATAATCGCAGCGATGGGCCCAAGGCTGAAAATTGCGAGAAAAAATCCGGCGATCACGATCTCTGGGAAGGCGCGCAGGATTTCCATAAACCGGCGCACGAAAAACCGCAGCCAACGGTTGGTGGTCAGGTTTCGCGCCGCCAGGAAACACAGCAAGAAGCCAAACGTGAACCCAATGAGCGTCGACAAAAGCGCAATGTTGAGCGTTTCCACCATTTTGTAGATGTATTCGGGGATGTAAAAGCTCTCGGTCATGTAGACCCGGCCTTCGTGATAGTCATATTTCAGACTGCCGTCGAAGTAGGGGCTGCGCAGATCAAACAGCGCCCGCACCGGCTCCATCCAATCGCGCGGGATAAAATCGAAAAAGAAATCGAAAATGTGCGGCAGTCGATCAAAAAACTTGCCTGAATTGGTTTCGTTGGCAAACCACAGCGAGGCAACCAAGGCCACCAGAATGCCGATGAGGCCCCCCCAAGAGTAAAACCGTTTGCGGGAACGCATTTCGCGCCAATGCCGCTCCACAACTTCGGCGGCCGGTGATAGCCTTTGGCCAGCAGATTTGGCGGTCTCAAACGCGGGATCGAGGGTCGACTGAACGGTCACAGCGCATCAAACTCTTTAGAAACGGACAGAAAATCAAAACGGCGCAACGGCTTTCGAAAGAGCCGCCATCAAACAAAAACCACCCGGAGCACATGAGCCCCGGGTGGCCAGCGACCGGGCCTTTCGGCAAGGCCGCTCAAAGGTCCTTAGGAACCAATCTTCGCCTTACGGGCGGCCACGATGGTTTCGTAGAAGGAATGGTCCACGTCCACGAAGCCTTTGTAGACACCACCCTGGACGGACTTGAAGCAATCAGGGTGCTTCTCCGGCATGGCCTTCATGAAGGACACAAACTTGGCGCGCACGTCTTTATCCAACTTGTTGGAGACCACGATTGGGCCGTTGGGGATCAACGGCGAACGCCACACTTCTGTCACCTCGGCCATGTCGAGCAGGCCTTTGTCGACCATTTTGCGGATGTTACCGGCGGTGAAGCCATCATCATAATCGCCAACGCCGGATGACCATGTCACAGCTGCGTCGAAGGTGCCCTTGAGCATTTCGAGAACGCCGTTTTCATGACCGCCACCGAAGCCGGTTTTGGCAAAATACTGATCCATCGGCATGCCGAGCTGCGCGGGCAGCGCCACGGACGGCACAAGATAGCCGGAGGTGGAATCCGGGTCAGCAAAACCCAAGGACTTACCCTTCATATCGGCGATGTTTTTGATGCCGGAATCTTTCTTGGCCAGCATGATGGAGTAATAGCCGGTCGCACCATCAACCTGCTCGGTGGTCAAAACAGGATCGACCGCTTTGGCGTCCGTCAGGTAGACTTTGGCATAGCCGGATGCGCCAAGCTCAGCATAATCGAGGGTGCCGCCCAGAAGGCCCTGGATCACGCCGTCATAGTCAGCGGCGGGGAAGAGCTTCACTTCATCAACGCCAATGGCGGCGGGCAGAAGGTCAACCAGGCACTGGTTGTTGCGAAGGCGGTCAGCCTCGTTTTCGCCACCAAGGATGCCCACGCGAAACACTTTTGTGTCGGCAAGAGCAGACTGTGCGGCAGGCACCATAAGTGCAGCGGCAGCAACGGTTGCCAGAAGAATTTTCTTGAACATCGAATGTCTCCGTAACTGTTCAAAGTCGGTTGGGTTTAGGGGTTTTTCAGACGGCCGCAGCCGTCAGAAACTGGAAGAAAAAAGCGTGGTTCGAACGCGCAGCCTCAGTTCGGAACGGTGCCTGCCGACACGGCAGTAGCCTCAGCGGGGGGCGGCATCTTGCGGGCTCGGGGTTTGCTCTTTTTGGACGCCGATGCGGATCCGCCGTCCAAGCTGGTGGACGTTACGGCTTCGGAAAACGCGTCCTTCATGCCCTCCACGCCGTAGATCGACCGTGCAGCGTCCATGGTCAGCTCGTCCGGTGTGCCGTCGAAAACGACTTTGCCCTTCGACATACCGATAATACGCTCGCAATAGGCGCGGGCCGTATCGAGGGTGTGCAGGTTTGTGATGACCGTAATGCCGTCGCGACGGTTGATCTCCCGCAGACTTTCCATCACCACCTGAGCGTTGCGTGGATCAAGAGAGGCGATGGGCTCGTCCGCTAAAATAACCTTCGGGTTCTGCATGAGCGCCCGTGCGATGGCCACGCGCTGCTGCTGCCCGCCAGACAGTGTTCCTGCCTGCTGAAGGGCCGTTTCCACAATGCTCAAGCGCTCCAACGCGGACAGGGCCATAGCCCGTTCTTCGTCGCTGAAAATGTTAAGCAGGCTTTTGATCGTGGAGCGGTGATTCAAACGGCCCAGAAGCACGTTGGTGAGAACATCGATCCGCGGCACAAGATTGAACTGCTGAAAAATCATCGCGCAATCGCGGTGCCAAGCGCGCAGCGCGGAGCCGGTCAACGCAGATACGGTCTGCCCATCATAGATGATCTCGCCTTCGCTGGTGCCGATCAAGCGGTTGATCATGCGCAGAAGCGTCGACTTACCGGCACCCGAGCTGCCGATAATGCCCACCATCTGGCCCGTTGGAACGGTGACATTGACGGCATCCACGGCCGTCTTCTCGCCAAAGCGCCGCGTGACGTTTTTAATTTCCAACATGCTTGTGCATCCAATCCGCGCCCGTGCGATGGGGTCGGGATTATGGCCCGCCCATGAAGCAAACGTGTCAGTTTGGTTGCAGTTTTGTGACTGTGGACAACGTGGCGGCCATCAGGGGCGCGCAGATCAAGTGTCGTCTAAAAGCAATAAGCGCCTTGGACGTTTTAAGCCCCGGGCGTTGGAAGGTCGTCTGCGACGGGCCCATCATCGCTCGGCAACATGCCCAACGCGCTCAGGTAAAGGTCGAGCATCGCTTCCTGTTCCTGCCGTTCCTGCGCTTCCACCTTACGCATGCGCACAACGGTGCGCAAAGTTTTGACGTCAAAACCATTGCCTTTGGCTTCCGCATAGACATCGCGAATGTCGTCAGCGATGGCCTTTTTCTCCTCCTCAAGCCGTTCAATGCGCTCAACAATAGTGCGCAACTGATCGCGGGCAACGGAGGTGTCGGACATTGGGGAAATCCTTGGTGGAATCAGCAATCAAAGCGGAATGGCATTCACCACACGCCAGCCTGTAAAATCAAGATCGATGACCCAACCAAACACGCCCATCATCCTGAGGAGCCCAGCCAAACACTCCCTTCATCCTGAGGAACCCAGCCAAAAGCTCCCCTCATCCTGAGGAGCCATCGAAGATGGCGTCTCGAAGGATCGCAGGAACAAACAAACCCAAAACCCCTCAGTGGTCCTTAGGCGCCGCGTCAAAGGCTGCCTTTTGGTCCGCCGTCGCTTCGGTTTGATAGCGGTCCCGCCATTCACCATAGGGCATCCCGTAGACGATCTCCCGCGCGCCATCCTTGTCCAGCGCCAGCCCTTTTTCATCCGCCGCCTCTTGATACCAGCGCGACAGACAATTGCGGCAAAAGCCGCTGAGGTTCATCAAATCAATGTTTTGAACGTCCGTGCGCTCCCGCAGATGGGAAACCAAGCGCCGAAAGGCGGCCGCTTCAAGTTCAAGGCGCGTTTGTTCATCCATAGCCTCGTTAGCCATCGAGCGGTCTCCCGTGTTTATCAAATGGTTTGGCCGTGCCGTCGGTGCGCGAACCATACTGTCGGATGACGTGCATATCGGGAATGGCGTTGGCCTCTTCAAGCAGGGCACCGATGCGCTGGGACCATTCGGCCACGCCGTCATCATCGGCAATCAAGTCTTGCCGCACTTCTATTAGAGCCTGCGCCAAACCGCGTTTGGTGGCTTGGCGATACATCGTGTCGTTCTTTAATGCACCGTCATAGGGTTCGTTGTCGCCGACGGTCAGGCTCTTATCTCGGCGCAAACCCTCAATCATAAACCGGTTCAAACGTGGATCGTTGTCCCACAACAAAGCCGCTTGCCAGGGCCGAGGCACGCCGCGCCAAACCGGCGTAAACGAGTGAATGGAAAACACCATCGGCTGCACACCACTGGATTGGGCTGCGTCCAACATATCATCCACGGCCCGGTGATAGGGGGCATGGTAAAGTTCAATGCGCCGTTCAATCTCTTCGCGCGCAATGGGATGATTGCCGGGAATGACGGTGCCGTCGGACAGGCGCATCACAAGCGTCGGATCGTCTTCCCCACGATTGGGGTCAATCAGCAGCCGGGAGAAACAGGACAGCACCGCCGGACAGCCCAGCCTTGCAGCCAAACGTTCCGTCAGCGCCTCAACACCGATATCAAAAGCAATGTGACGTTCAAACGCCTCCGCCGGAAGGCCCAGCGTTCCATACTCTGCGGGAAGCGTGTTCCGCGCATGATCACACAGCAGCACGATGCCTGCATCCTGCGCCCCGTCAATTGTGTAAAAAGGCTTGAATTGAAAGGAAAGATCGTCGGACATGGCGGTCTCGTGTCACAGCAAGTCCCGCGGTTCAATTGCAGATTTCTTCTTACCGACAATCGAAAGCACCCAGACCGTCTGAACCGGACCTCCAAACGAGCCATGGGTCAACGCAGCCCACCCTGTCCTTCCTGGCAGCCTTCGTGGCTTTGGTGATCGGCGCGATCGCGATGGGCGTGTCTCCCGTGTTCGTGCGCTATGCAGAAGTCGGCCCCTTCGCCAGCGCCTTCTGGCGGGTCGCCACGGCGTTGCCTCTGCTGGCGCTGTGGATGGCCTATGAAATGAGATCATCCGCTGGCATCGATACCAGCATCAAGGCCTCCCCTAAAGCTGCCATTGCGGACAAAGCTGTATGGCTCGCAGGGCTCTTTTTCGCCGGCGATTTGTTCTTTTGGCATCTCGCCATCATGAACACGACCATTGCTAACGCCACGCTTTTGTCCTGTCTTGCGCCGGTCTGGGTGCTTCTCCTGTCAGGGACATTTATAGGGGAACCGGTGGGCCGCGCTGCGATGTTGGGCTTGGGTCTGTGTCTGGGCGGGTCTGCGCTTTTGATCGGATCGAGCTATTCCATCGCCCCAGACCGGTTGATGGGGGACATTTACGGGCTGATCACTTCGATCTTTTTCGGACTTTACTTTCTCGCCGTGCGCGTCGCACGCCGCCGCTACGGGACAGGCACCCTCACCCTCAACAGCGGGATCATTACTGCCGCCACATTGTTTTTGGTCACCATCCTGTCCGGCCAGGGCCTCTGGCCAACCACTGGCTTGGGACTGGCGGCGCTCATCGCGTTGGGCGTAATCAGCCACGTGGGCGGCCAAGGTTTGCTGGCGCTGGCGCTGGGCTCTTTATCAGCCACGTTTTCCAGCCTGGTCATTTTCATTGAGGCCTTGGCGGCAGCACTGTTTGGCTGGTTGGTGTTTTCAGAAATCCTGACGCCCCTACAAGGCCTTGGCGGCCTCTTCATCATGGCCGGCATCTGGATTGCCCGCCCGAAATCATAACGCGTTTTCCGTCACAAAATGCTTAGGCCAAACCGTAGGCAGTTCGCGTTGACAGGCCCAAACGAACAGCGCAAACACGATTTATGCCCAAAGCCCAGCCAACGCTCTTTGAAGGCCGCACATCCCGCGCAGCGCGCAGGTGGATGAACGCTTGGGCGTTTTCCATATCGCTTGTGGGCTTGAACCTCCTAGCCTTGGCGACGACGAACCCCGCCCGCGCAGACCTGCGGGTGTGCAACGATACCCAAGCCATGGTGGGCGTCGCCGTCGGCTACCGCAACAAAACCGGCTGGATCAGCGAAGGTTGGTGGCGCATTCCCGCCGAAACCTGCGCTTCCGTCATCGAAGGCGATCTGGTCTCCCGCTATTTTTACGTCCATGCGGAAAACGAAAACGGCAGCGGACGGTGGCGTGGCCCGGTGTTTTTGTGCACGTCATCGAAGGAATTCAGGATCGAAGGGCTGCAAAACTGCTTCTCCCGCGGTTATGAAAAAGCCGGCTTTTTCGAGGTCGATACCGGCGAACAAAAAAGCTGGCAGGTGCGCCTGTCCCCCAAAAACCGCTCGGAACAGGACACCCCCTCCCAATGATCAGACCGCGCCGGGTCAAAATTCTCGCCACCCTCGGTCCAGCCTCCAACTCCCAAGACATGATCCGCAATCTTTCGCGGGCGGGGGCCGATGTGTTCCGCATCAACATGAGCCATGCCAGCCATGACCTCATGCGCGAGACGGTAAAAAAAATCCGCAATGTTGAGGGTGAGCTTGGCTACCCCATCGGTATTCTGGTTGATCTGCAGGGGCCCAAACACCGCCTCGGCGTGTTTGAGGGTGGAGAGGCCGAAATCAAGCCCGGTGAAACGATCACGCTCGACAGCGATCCAACACCGGGCAACAAGAGCCGGGTGCACCTTCCCCACCCTGAAATTCTGGACGCGCTGGACGTTGGCCATCGCCTGCTTGTGAACGATGGCAAGGTTCAGCTCCAGGTGGTCGAGAAGAGCGCGGGGGCCGTCAAGGCCAAGATCATAAACGGCACCTGGATTGCGGACAAAAAGGGCGTGAATTTGCCTGATTCGGAACTCGCCACCGGCGTGCTCACCGATAAGGACCGCGCAGACCTTGATGCCGCCCTGAAAGAGGACATCGACTGGGTGGCCCTGTCTTTTGTGCAACGGCCCGATGATCTGGCCGAAGTGCGCAAGATCTGTCAGGCGCGGGTCGGTGTCATGGCAAAGATCGAAAAGCCCCAGGCCGTGCAGCGCCTCGATGAAATTATCGATCTGGCCGATGCCATCATGGTGGCGCGGGGCGATCTTGGGGTAGAGATGCCGCTGGAAATTGTGCCGTCGATCCAAAAGAAAATGATCCGCAAATGCCGCCGCGCCGGGACGCCGGTGATCGTCGCGACACAAATGCTCGAATCGATGATTTCCTCTCCCGTGCCGACCCGGGCGGAGGTCTCCGATGTAGCAAATGCGGTCTATGAAGGGGCAGACGCGATCATGCTGTCGGCGGAGTCCGCCGCTGGCGAATTTCCTTTTGAAGCCGTCAGCACCATGAATTCCATCGCTGAGGCCATCGAAAACGATAAGGGTTATCTCAGCGTCATTGCCAGCCAACGCCCCGAACCCGAGCCCACAGGCGCGGACGCAATCAGCTTTGCCACCGCTGAAATTGCCGACACCCTCGACCTTGCCGCCATCGTTTGTTTCACGGCCTCCGGCTCGACGGGCCTGCGCTCAGCGCGGGTGCGACCCTCAAAACCGATCATCACCCTGTCCCCCGTCCTCGCCACCGCCCGACGCCTTGCATTGTTGTGGGGCACCACCTGCGTGACCACGCCGGATGCGGAAAACCTCGATGATGTTGTCGATAAGGCCTGTCGCATCGCGTTTGAACAAGGCGTTGCGGGCCCCGGCGAGCGCATTATTATCTCCGTCGGCGTCCCCCTGCGCACCCCAGGCGCCACCAACATGCTGCGCATCGCCTATATCGGCAGCGATGGCCAAGGCAGCCTGCACAAGAGCCAAAGTGGATAAGGGCTCTTCGTTGGGTTGATGGGGTTTGGGTGATGGGACTAGAGCTTAATGGCTGGCCCTTCGAGACGCCATCTTCGATGGCTCCTCAGGATGAGGGCGGGCCGAATGCCAGGTTTCACTGGTACTTCCATTAGGCTCCTAGAGTCGTGTTCCAACCCTTCAAAACTTCTGGCTCAGACCTCATCCAGAAGAGTGGCGAAGCAACATCTCGAAGGGCGGGCAAACAAACCTCAAACCCCAACATCAACAGCCCCAAGCGAGAACCTCATCCTGAGGAGTGGCGAAGCCACATCTCGAAAGG
>JBCBCT010000101.1:0-11007 GCA_038530365.1 Pseudomonadota bacterium
GATTACATATTCGGATACAACGGCCCTTCCCCGCCTTGGGGCGGAACCCAATTGATGTTTTGGTTCGGGTCTTTGATATCGCAGGTTTTGCAGTGAATGCAGTTTTGCGCGTTGATGACGTATTCCGCGTTCGGATCGCCCTCCTTCGCAGCATCACCTTTTTCATCCACCCACTCGTAAACACCAACAGGGCAATAGCGGCGGGAGAGGCCGGCATAGACGTCGAACTCGGATGACTTTTGCAAAACCGCGTCGCCCAATTGGAGGTGTTTGGGCTGATCTTCTGCGTGGTTGGTGTTGGACAAAAACACTGAAGACGAACGGTCGAAGGTGAGCACGCCATCGGGTTTTGGGTAGTCGATGGGTTCGTGCTGGTCCGCGGGTTCAGTGGCTTCGTAGTCCGCTTTCAGATGACGCATCGTGCCAAAGAAGGAAAAACCGTTCAGGAGCGACGTGCACCACATGTCGAACCCGGAGACGATGGTTCCCATCACCGAGCCGAACTTGGTGACCATAGGCTTCACGTTGCGGACGGGTTTGAGATCCTTGCCGATATCACTGCCGCGCCATGCAGCCTCATAGCTTTCCAATTCATCGTGGGCGCGGCCTGCGCCAAGGGCGGCGTGGACATGTTCAGCCGCCAGCATGCCGGAGAGCATGGCGTTGTGGCTGCCTTTGATGCGGGGCACGTTCACGAAACCTGCCGAGCAGCCCATCAATGCACCACCGGGAAATGAGAGCCGCGGCACGGACTGCCATCCGCCCTGGGTGATCGCCCGGGCTCCATAAGACAGGCGTTTGCCGCCTTCCAAAAGCGGGGCAATGGAGGTGTGGGTTTTGAACTTTTGGAACTCTTCGAAGGGCGACAGGTATGGGTTTTTGTATCCCAACGCCACAACGTAACCGACGTAAACCTGATTGTTCTCGATGTGATAAATGAACGAGCCGCCGTCCTGGTTGTTTTTGAGCGGCCAACCCAGCGAGTGCATGACCGTGCCCTCGGAGTGCTTCTCGGGATCGATTTCCCAAAGCTCCTTAAAGCCGATGCCGTATTTTTGCGGGTTGGCGTGTTTGTTCAAATCAAACTTGCTGATGAGTTGTTTGGCCAGCGAGCCCCGCGCGCCTTCACCGATCAGTACGTATTTGCCGTGGAGTTCCACACCGCGCTCGAAGTTTGGCCCCGGCGTTCCGTCGCGCTGCACGCCCATGTCGCCGGTGGCGACACCGATCACAGCGCCTTCGTCGTTGAACACAAGTTCAGATGCCGCAAACCCTGGGAAAACCTGCACACCCATCGCTTCGGCTTTTTCAGCCATCCAGCGGCAAACATTGCCCAAAGAGACAATGTAATTGCCGTGGTTGTTCATGAGTTTTGGCATGCCCCATGTTGGCAAGGGAATCTTGCCCGCCGGTCCCATGAGGTAGAATTTGTCTTTCTTGACCGGCACCTTGAAGGGATGGTCTTCCTCGTCGCGCCAGTCGGGGAACAAGCGGTCCACGGCGATGGGGTCCACCACGGCACCGGACAGGATGTGCGCGCCGATCTCGACGCTTTTTTCCAAAACGACCACCTCAAGGTTTTCGTCCAGTTGTTTCAAACGGATCGCTGCCGATAAGCCCGATGGGCCACCGCCCACGATGACAACGTCAAATTCCATCGCTTCGCGGGGCTCCAGCGCCGCGCCGTTTTCTACACTCATGGAAGGCTCCCTGTTCATGTCGTGTGGTGCGTCGCCCGTGTGGGGGAACGCCAGTCATTTCAGCCGTTTTTCGACCCACATCCTTGGCGGGTGTTAGACCACCGCGAACGCGGGATCAAACGCTTTGAAGTCGCGCAAGAAATGTCTCGCACCACGTCACAACATTTCCCGTTTCGACCCGCGCCTTCAACGCCTGATGCCGCTCCCGGCGTTCTTCCAGCGGCATCACCAGCGCCCTTTGCAAGCAGTCCGCCGTCTGTTCAATATCGTGGGGGTTGACGATGACCGCCTCCTCCATCTCCTCCGCCGCGCCGGCAAACTGGGACAGAACCAGCACACCGGGATCCTCATCGGATTGGACGGCGACGTATTCTTTGGCCACCAGGTTCATGCCGTCGCGCAAAGGCGTGACCAGCCCCACCCGCGAAATGCTGAACAGTCCGGCCAAGCGGCTGCGGGGGACGTTGCGATGGATGTAGCGAATGGGTGTCCAATCGATGCGCCCATGCTTGCCGTTGATCGCGCCGGAAAGGCCCTCCAGCTCGGCTCTGATGTCTGCGTACGCATCCACGTTTTCACGGGTCGGGGAAGCAATTTGCACCAATGTCGTTTCGCGCTGGTTGGCGGGGTATTTTTCCAGCAAGCGGTCGAAGACTTTGAGACGGTCCGGCAGGCCTTTGGAATAGTCCAACCGATCCACCCCGGTCACCAATACACGACCCGATGAGGAACGCCCCAAACGGCCGACGAGTTCGGTGGAATAATCCGTTTCCAAAAGCGCACGAAACTGATCCACATCGATGCCGATGGGAAACGCTTCCACCCGTGCCGTTCGCCCAAAGGCGGTCACCGTGTCGGGATTATCGAGTTCTACGCCGAGATTGCGCTCCGCATAGAGACGAAAATTGAGGACATCAGCCTCGGTTTGCAGGCCCACAAGGTCGAAGTGCATCAGCGCGCGCATCAGCAGTTCATTGTTGGGCACCGCCGACATGATCTGGCTTGGCGGAAGTGGGATGTGCAGGAAGAAACCGATGGAATTGTTGACGCCCATGGACCGCAATTCCATGGCCACACACAGCAAATGGTAGTCGTGGACCCAGATCGTGTCCTGCGGCTTTACCAGTTTGGCGAGTTTTTCGGCAAAGGCGCGGTTGACCCGACAATAGGCTTCAAAGTGCTCGGGGTGCTGGTCGATCAGATCCTGGCGATGGTGAAAAGCGGGCCAAAGAACGCTGTTGGCATAGCCAAGATAGTAGCCCTCATAATCGCGTTGCGTGAGGTCGATGCCCACAAGTTTGACCGAGCCGACCTGCCGTTCGCTCGTGGTACCGGTCGTTGCGCCGATCTTACCGCTCCAGCCAAGCCAGATGCCACCAACGGCATTCAGAGCTCCGTTGAGCGCGACGGCCAGCCCCCCTTTTGGCGGCTTTCCCGGATCGCCCATCCGGTTTGAAACAATGATCAAGCGTCCACTGTCAGCGGTCAAAACAGGCCCTCCTCAGGCCTTCAGAGATAGACAGTTTTAGACAAAAAGTAAGGGATGGGTTCACGGTCGGTCCAAACATCGCGCCAAACTGGTGTGGACGGCGGCGCAATCTTCAAGCCTTTCAAGGGCGCAGGTCGCGCCGGGACCCACTTTGACGCCAAAACCACCAAGAGCCTGGGCGGCTGAAAAGCCGTCTTCGTCTGTGACGTCATCACCAATAAACACGGGGCGACGGCCAGCGAAGGGCCCTCGCGCCATCATCTGGCGCAGGGCTGTGCCCTTATTGACGCCTTTGGCCCGGACTTCCGCAACATGATCGCCCAGAAGGCGTTCGAAGTCTGAACTATCGGCCAAGGCTGTTTCCAAAACCCCGTGCACGGTTTTTTCGGCTTGCGGGTGGGCACGAAAGTGCACAGCAAAACCCGCTGTTTTCTGTTCAATCCAGACGCCCTCCAACTGGGCTATTGCGCATCTGACGCTGTCGAGAAGAGCGCTAATGTCGGGCAGGTCAGGGTTGGTGCGTGCCGCGCCGTCCAAGCGCAAAACTGCGCCGTGCTCGCCTGCCACGTGTGCGACCGCACGTTGAAGGTGATCGTCGATTTGACCGATCGGACGTCCGGTCACGATGGCGAGCGCCCCCTCCAACGCTGTCTCCAGCCGCTTCAAAGTCTGCGGCAGCGCCGGGGGCACCAATACACTTTCCGGGCGGGCAGCAAATGGCACCAGCGTGCCATCAAAATCGAGAAAGAGCGCGTCAGATGGGCGGATCAGCATGAAAATTGACCGGGCTTGGGACAAGCGGGAGCGGAAAGCGGAACAAGAAATCTATGAAAGCATATTTCGCGCGGCTTTTCTCACCGTTTCACGGCTGCCCAGCAGGACCATGACTGAGGAAGTGGCTAGAGAGGTGCGGAGGCGCTTTAGCCGACCTTTTTGAACACGCCAGACGCGGTTGCCAAAACCGTGCCGTCGCCATCGGTGACTTTGCCTTCGCAAAAGCAGACGGACCGCCCTGCCCGGCGCACCCAGCCCACGGCGCAGATTTCCTGGTGGCTGGTTGCGGACACGAAATTGACGTTGAGGGACAGCGTTACGACCATTTGGGCCGCCTCATCATCGTAAGCGCGGCTGGCGGCATAGCCCAGCGCGCTGTCGAGCAGGGTCGAAATCACACCACCATGGAGGCCACCACGACGGTTCCCGTGGCGCTCATCCATCGTGATGCGCGCCTCGCAGCGGTCGGCATAGATGTGATTGATATAGCCCAAGGCCCGCTGCGTGCCGCCGCCATCTGTAATGGTCTGTTCTGGCAGTTTTGACCGGTCCGCCACGGGTGCCGTCCCGGTCAGGCGGCTTTTCCAAGTTTGATGATCCGCTCCAAGTGGTGGTCCTCATCGCCAAACAGATGGTCAATCATCACCACGCGCTTGGCGTAGTGGCCAACTGCGTATTCCCACGTCATGGCAATGCCGCCGTGAATCTGGATGGCTTCTTCTGCAATCATACGACCCGAACGACCGACGAGGTTTTTGAGCGCTGAGATCTGCCAATCCCGGTCATCACTTTCCAGATGACCGGCAGCGTTGATCACGGCGGAGCGGATTTGCTCCCGCTCGGTCATCATGTCGGCCATGCGGTGTTGCAGCGCTTGAAACTTACCGATGGGCACGCCGAATTGTTTGCGGGTTTTCATATAGTCCAAAGTCATGTCGATGCATATTTCGATCGCACCCAGCGCTTCGGCGCACACGGCGAGCGTGCCATAGGCGGTTGCTTTTTCGATATATTTGAGCGCCGTGCCTTCAGCACCGATGCGCAAATCGTCGGATATGCGAACGTCGCTAAGCGCAATGTCGGCTGCGCGGTATCCATCGATGGTGGGGTAACCGCGCACGACCACGCCTTCGGCATCACGCGGGATGAGAAACAGGGTGATCCCATCGGCGTCGTTTGCCTCGCCATCGGTGCGCGCGGAAACCACGATTTGGTCTGCGCTGTCGCCATTGATCACGACCGCCTTGTTTCCATTTATGACCCACCCGTCACCGTCTTTTTGCGCGCTGGTGTCGACATGTGTCAGCGCGTAGCGGCTGGCGGGCTCGCCGTGGGCGAAGGCGTAGCTTTTCTCGCCGGAGATGATCGCTTCAAAATGGTCACTCCAATAGTCGGAACAGCATGTCATCGCCGTGCCCGCCATCAGGTTGGCGAGGAACGGCTCCACCACCAGTCCGCTGCCGATCTGCTCGAAAATGACGGCGATGTCGAAGCCTGTCCCGCCGAAACCCCCTTGGTCTTCGCCAAACAACGCCCCGATGAGGCCGAGTTCGGCCATCTGCGCCCACATGTCGGCGGAGTAGCCAGTTTCAGAACCCGCGATCTCATGGCGTTTGTCGATGGGATATTGCTCACGCACAAAACGCCCCGCCATATCAGCCAACATCTGGCGTTCTTCGGTGTGGGAGAAATTCATAGGTCGGCCTTTGTCGTTCAACGTTTATGAGCGGTTTTGCGGGTCCAGAAAAGTGCCCCACCCGACCACGCTGGCGCGTGGCCACCCTCCCCACAGGAGGGAGGGAATGGAGCGCACCACGCGGTCTGGGCGAAGGAAGTAGGCGCTCTCGCTAGAGCCCCATCATCATTTTTGAGACGATGTTCTTTTGGATTTCATTTGAACCGCCGTAAATGGAGGTTTTGCGGTGGTTGAAATAATCCTTGGCGATGGAATTGGCGTAATCTGGGCCGATGGGGGGCTCGTTATAGCCTTGGTCCAGCGCTTCGGAAACAAACGGCATGGCGTAGGGGCCCAAAGCGCGGCGGGTGAGATCGTTGATGGATTGGCGCAGGACCGTGCCCTTTACCTTCAACATCGATACGTCCGCTCCGGGAGGTGCGCCTTCGGCAGCGGCTTGCATGACCCGCAGATTGGTGGTGCGCATGGCGGACAGATCGATTTCGATTTCCGACAGGCGAGCCGCGAAAAAGGGATCATCCGCCAGTGGCTTGCCGTCTTTCTTCTGATCGTTGGCGATGTGTTTGAGGTGCTCGATCCCTGCCAGGGCATCGCCCACACCGGCGATCCCGGAGCGTTCGTGAACCAGCAAGTATTTGGCGTAAGTCCAACCTTTGTTTTCCTCACCAACCAGGTTTTCAGCGGGAACCCGCACGTCGGTGAACCAAACCTCGTTCACCTCGTGGGTGCCCTCCAGCAGGATGATGGGGCGCACTTCCACGCCCGGCGTGTCCATATCCACCAAAATGAAGGAAATGCCTTCCTGCGGCTTGCCTTCCTTCTTTGTGCGGACAAGGCAGAAAATCCAGTTGGCGTGCTGACCGAGGGTGGTCCACGTTTTCTGACCGTTAAGGACGTAGTGGTCGCCGTCGCGTTCCGCCGACATTTTCAAAGAGGCCAGGTCTGAACCGGAGCCCGGCTCTGAATACCCCTGACACCACCAATCCGTGCCATCGAGAATGCGTGGCAGGTAGTGCTGTTGCTGCTCCTTGGAGCCAAATGCCATAAGGACGGGGGCGAGCATGTTGAGGCCAAAGGGCACGATGCGCGGACCGTAAGCGGCGGTCAGTTCTTCATCGAAAATCGCACGCTCAATCGCGTTCCAGCCTTTACCGCCAAACTCCTGCGGCCAATGGCCGGCGAGGTAGCCGGGCTTGTTCAAAATGGCGTGCCACTCTTCCATATCCTGCTTGGTCAAGCGCTTGTGGTTTTTGACCTTGTCTGCGGTGGCGGCCGGTACGTTGGCCTGCATGAAGGCGCGGATTTCAGCCTGAAAGGCCTGTTCTTCCGGTGTGTAATTCAGTTCCATTTTGGGCTCCTCCTCAAAAGGTCTGACCGTTTGCGTGTCTTATAATGTCTGTCTCAGCGCCCAACACTACATGGCGCTGGTGCCGCCGTCCAAGGCGACCGCTTGTCCCGTCATGAAGGAATTGGCCGGGTCGCTGATCCACAGCATGGATTGGGTGATTTCTTCGACCTCCGCCAGGCGCCGCATGGGGATGCCGCGCACAAGTTTGTCTTCGGCTTCCTTCGCTTTGCTGCCCATCAAAAGTCCGTTTTCCACCAAGGGCGTACGGGCGAAGGCGGGGCACAGAGCGTTGATGCGGATGCCGTGACGGGCATATTCAAGGGCTGCGGATTTGGTCAGGCCCACAACGCCGTGCTTGGCCGCCGCATACATGCTCATCGTGGGCGCGCCACCGATTCCGGCCAGCGAGGCAACATTGAGAATAGAGCCGGTGCGGCCATCTTCCGCGTAGCCCTGTTGAATGGCAGGGATTTGATATTTCATGCCGTAAAACACGCCCATAAGATCGACCTGGACCGTCATTTCAGCCTGTTTGGTGTCCACGTCGGCGGTTTTGGCCGGCAGATGGCCGATGCCTGCATTGTTGATAGCAACGTCCAGACGGCCAAAGCGGGCCATGGCTTTATCCACCGTCTCACGACAATGGGCTTCGTTCGCCACCGAGCCCGTCAGGCTTTCCACTGCGATGCCCTGCCCCTGAAGATCAGTGACCAGAGCGGCCAACGCGTCGACATTGTAGTCGGACAGCATGAGGTTTGCCCCAGTGGCGGCAAACATGTGCGCCGCAGAGGCGCCAAAGCCACCGCTTGCGCCTGTGATGAGAACGGTTTGACCGTCAAAGGTTTGAGGCACAGTCTCAGCCATTGTTTTCGATTTCCGTTATGGCCGCAGCCGCCAGCATGGGAATGGCACTCGCCATCTGTTTGGCACGTTCGGGATTGGAGGCATTGCCGTCCAGCGCGCGTTTGTAGACGCCCTGCAAAATCGCCAGGAAGCGGAAGAAATTATAAGCGACGTAAAACGACCAGTTCTTGATCTCGCTGATGCCGCGCCGCGCACAATAGGCCTCGACGTATTCCTCTTCCGTGGGCAGGCCAATGGCCGTGCGATCAACGCCCATGAGGCCCCGTGCGCCACCGCCGTTGGGCAGACGCCAGTTCATGCACTGGTAGGACAAATCTCCCATGGGATGGCCAAGGGTGGAGAGCTCCCAGTCCAAAACCCCGATGACCTCGTCGCGGTCGGGGGCGAAAATCATGTTGTCGAGGCGGTAGTCGCCGTGGACAATTGTTACCTCGCCATCATCGTCGGGCATGTTGGCTTCAAGCCAGGCGATGACCTCATGCACTTGGGCGTTGTGGTCGACTTCCGACGCACGGTATTGCTTGGCCCATCGGTCGGTCTGGCGGGCAAAGTAATTGCCCGGTTTGCCAAACGTTTCCAGACCCACGGCATTCGGATCAACGGCGTGAAGCGCCGCGAGGGTTTTGTTCATCGCATCATAAATGCGGCCCCGGGCAGCATTGCCATCGGCGCCAACGCCCAGGTCGGGCAGCGCCGGGTCCCACAGGATGCGGCCGTCAAGGTGTTCCATGACGAAAAACTGACGACCAATGGGGCTGGCCTCCCCTTCCTCCGACAAAGCCAACATTTTTGGTACTGGCACATCGGTGTCCGCCAAAGCCAACATGACGCGAAATTCCCGGTCGACGGCGTGGGCGGACTTGAGCAACTCACCGGGGGGTTTTGCCCGCAGCACGTATTGGCCGGATTGCGCGTCTATGCCGTAGGTGGGGTTCGATTGCCCATCACCGAATTTGCGGATGCCGCGATAGCCGGAAAACCCCGCAACGTGCTCTTCGAGCCATGGGATCAGATCGGCGGTATCCAACGCATTGGGATCGGCGGTCATGACGTAGGTTCCTGTGTCGCCTTGGTGGCTCAGCGGGCGTTTTGGACCCTCTGGCGTTGCTCGTATTACTGGCCTAGCGCTGCTGTCGCCTTCTGCACCATTTTAATGACGTGATCGTTTCCGGTCAGCATTTCGCGGGCCTCGCTCATATCGGTGATGGCGTCCCAATTTGCGGCAATGGCATCGGCATCGCGGCTGTCTTCGGGCAGATATACGCCGTCGGCTTCCATGAGCTTGGCCACGCTGTAACCTCCGGCGCCCGCCAGCAAAATCGTTCGGCTTGGGGCTTCGTTTGAACCCAGGAACACAACAGCAGGTGTCACCCATTTGGGGTCGAGCAATGCGAGGGATTCGGGTGGAATGATGTCTTCCGTCATGCGGGTGGCCGCGGTGGGGGAAATGCAGTTGACGTGGATGTTGTTTTTCGCACCTTCGATGTGAAGCGTGTTCATCAGCCCCCAAACACCGGCTTTGGCAGCGCCGTAATTGGCTTGGCCAAAATTGCCATAAATGCCGGACGTGGATGTTGTCATCACGATGCGCCCGTAATTTTGGGCTTTCATCTGGTTCCAAACGGCCAGCGCGCAGGTGGCAGAACCCCGCAGGTGCACCGCGACCACAGCGTCCCACTCTTCCATGGTCATCTTGCCAAAGGACCGATCACGCAGAATGCCGGCGTTGTTGATGAGAACGTCGATCCGACCCCATTCTTGCAATGTTGCGGCAACCATGGCGTCGACTTGTTCGCGGTCGGCCACATTGGCGCCATTGGCCATGGCGGTTCCGCCTACGGCTTCGATTTCGGCCACCACGGCCTCCGCCGCTTCCGATGATCCGCCGGTGCCATCGCGGGCCCCGCCAAAGTCGTTCACGACGACCTTTGCACCGAGGCGGGCAAATTCCATCGCGTGGCACTTGCCCAAGCCGTTGCCGGAACCGGTGACGATGACAACTTGATCTTCAAATGAAATGGCCATGTCCGGCCTCCTTGAAACTTTTGTTTTTTTGGCTGACTGCGCACGCCTTGCCGCCAGCTTTGCCTTTGCTCAACGCCTTTACCCTGTTGGGCCCGCGCCCGTCAGGCGCTCTTCAAAACGGTGTAGCCCAGCCATTCTGCCGTCAGTGCTGGGCGGCTTTCGCCGTCTATTTCCACCGTCACACCGCGGGTGATCAAAACACCGTTGTTTGGTTTTTCCTCCACCGCGCGGGTGATAAACTTGGCCCTGACCCGGGCGCCCTCTTTCACGGGTGCGGTGAAGCGGATTTTGTTGAACCCGTAATTGATCGCCATCTCGGTGTTTTCCAGCGGGCGCTCGGTGTCGTAGCTCATCGCAGACAACATGGAGAGCGACAGGAAGCCGTGGGCAATGGTGCCGCCAAAAGGCGTCTCAGCTGCCGCCCGCGACGGATCGCAATGGATGAACTGCCAGTCTTCCGTCACCTCAGCAAAGGCATCGATGCGAGACTGATCCAGGGTAAACCAGCGGGTGAATCGCGCATCGCCGCCGACTTGGGCTTTCATATCGTCAAGGGAAAGTGGATCAGCCATAGCCGTTTTTATGACTCCATGTCGGGAAACAAGCCCGCATCGCCGGTATCAACCACATAGCCGCCGTCGAGGGGTATGGTTGTCCCCGTCACATAAGAACCGCCGTAGCCGCATAAGAAAAGGGTGGCTGCCGCAATGTCCTGCGGGCGACCGATGCGGCCCAAAGGGTTCATCTGGCCCACTTTATCTGCTCCCTCTTCGCTCGCCGTTGCAAAGGCCGTCATGCGGCTGGGGAAAGGACCGGGCGCAAAAGCATTCACGGTGATGCGGCGTTTGGTGAACTCGTTGGCCAGAATCTTGGTCAAGTGGATGACCGCGGCCTTGGACACCGAATACGAATGGGCACCTTCAGCGATGGGCACGATGCCCATGACAGAAGCCGTGTTGATCACCCGGGCCGGATCATCATCTGTTGCAGAGGCTTCCAGCAGTGGCGTCAAATCACGGGTCAACTCAAACATCGCCGTGACGTTCAATGCCATTAATTTGTCCCAGGCTTTTCTCGGGTGGCTGGCGAACGGTTCGCCCCAGGTCGCGCC
>JBCBCT010000102.1:0-10999 GCA_038530365.1 Pseudomonadota bacterium
CCGGCAAGGATGATGCGGTGAAACTCACGCCGCCCATGAAGATGACCTTGGAGCGGGCGCTGTCCTACATTACCGATGAGGAATTGGTGGAAGCGACGCCCAAATCCATCCGTCTGCGCAAGCGGCTGCTCGATCCCATCGACCGCAAGCGCGCATCCAAAGCGGCGGTTGCCTCTTAACTCCGTCGACTTTTAATCCAGCGGGTTACAGAAACGCTTTTCCCCGGCGGTCTTTTCGCCTAGCGTTGTCGTAATGGGGATGGGGGCGTCCACAGGGGACTGATGTGGCAATTGTAGAAGACACCGCTGGTGCGCCGGTGAAACGGCGCGCTATTTGGGGTTGGATGTTGTTTGATTGGGCCTCGCAGCCCTTCCACACCCTGCTGATTACGTTCATTTTTGCCCGCTATTTCACCACACAGGTGGCTCCTGATCCGGTGAGCGCGCAGGAATCGTGGAGCCTGATGCTCACGGTGTCCGGCCTCGCCATTGCGCTCAGCGCGCCAGTCCTGGGGGCGATTGCCGATGCGACGGGGCCGCGCAAACCGTGGATTGCGGTGTTTTCAGCCATGGCCATCGTTGGGGCTGCCTATCTTTGGACAGCCCAGGCGGGTGTACCGGACAATGTTTTAATCATCCTCATCGCCTTTGGGATCATGCTGTTCGGGATCGAGTTTGCAGCGGTGTTCAACAACGCGGTGATGCCCGATCTGGTGCCCCGTGAGCAGCTTGGTCGCCTGTCCGGAAACGGATGGGCGCTGGGCTATCTGGGGGGCACGGTGTCGTTGTTTATCGTGCTGTTGCTGATGGTCGAAGACACCCCCGGCAGCGGCAAAACCCTCATCGGTATGGCGCCTATTTTCGGTCTCGATACGGTTGAACGGGGTGGGGAGCGGGCCACCGGACCGCTGACGGCGCTGTGGTATTTGGTTTTTGTGTTGCCGTTTTTCCTGTTCACCCCCGATACGCCACGCCGAAAACCGGTCCAGGGGGCTGTGAAAAAGGGGCTTTCGGAACTCTTCAACACGATCAAAAATCTGCCCAAAACGCCCAGCCTGTTCGCCTATCTCGGCTCCTCGATGTTCTACCGCGATGCGCTCAACGGTCTGTTCACCTTTGGCGGGCTCTACGCCGGCGGGGTGTTGCAGTGGGAGGCGCTGCAATTGGGCCTGTTTGGTATATTGGCGGCGATTACCGGGGCGATTGGTGCTCTGATCGGGGGACGGTTTGACGACAAACGGGGGCCAAAAACAGTCATTCGCATCAGCATCATCACGCTGATCGTCGTTTGCTGTTTGATCGTCACAACCGATCGTACGACGTTTCTTTTGATGCCGATTGAAGATACCGGCGGGGCGTTTACCCCACCCGACATTCTGTTTTACGTGTGTGGCGCGCTGATTGGGGCTGCCGGTGGTTCGCTGCAAGCGGCGTCCCGGACCCTCATGGCGGACCAGGCTGAGGATGGAAATATGACCGAGGCCTTCGGGCTTTACGCGCTGTCGGGCAAAGCCACGACGTTTCTTGCTCCGTTCCTTATTTTTATCGCAACGGCGGCGACGGACAGTCAGCGATTGGGCATCGTGCCGCTGATTTTCCTATTCGCCATCGGGCTGTTCCTTCTGTCCTACGTGCGGGAGCAGAAGATTGAAGCGGTTCAACGGGCTGGCTAGGGTTGTTTCGCTGCTTTTGTGTTGTTTAGGGGTGTCTTGTCGCCCGGGTTTGGAGCAGCGGACGGCTCCGCTTTCGCGACAATGGAAATCATCGGACCCAGCTCCCGCCAGCCGCCTTGGCTGTGGCTTGGACTTTTGAGCGCCGACACCGTCCCGTCGAGATAAAGCGCGTTTGGCGTTTTCAGAACATCGCGAAACAGCGTTCCAAAAGCGTGGAAGCTCACGCGGCGCTGTGAAATTGCAAAGAAAAGCGTCTCGCCGCTCCGGCTCACCCCTACGCCGTTCCTGATTTTCAAGCTGTTGGATCGCGGTAGGAACCGAGGATGGAGCTTGCCGTTGATCACCAGCATCGGGCCGGACTGGGTGGCGAAATCTGGCTCAATCCTGCGTTTGATGAACCGTTTCGTTTCCGTAACGCCTGGCTTTCCACCTTTCACCCAAAAGACGCCGTTCGGCAGGAGATGAAAATTGCCCCAACCGCCTTTTGTCGAGATGCGGGCGCTTTGTTTTGTGTTTTCAATGTACAGGCCCACCGGGCGCAGATCGTCATGGTACATGCCGCCATTCATCAGCATGAGGGGTTGCGCGTTTTGGCTTTCGAGCGCCTTTTGAAGGCGCGTGATGGTACGAAACGGTTCGCCGGATTTTCCTTTCCAGTGTAGAGCGATGTCGACGTCGTCGACGTCGAACCGGCACACGGTGTAGCTTTCACCGCCGTGCTTGACGACTGAGCAAGGCGCGGCGGTCTGTGTCAGTTTGGCGGGCGCGGTTTCGCAGCCGCCGAACAGGGTGCAAAAGAATGAAATGATCACCGCCCACATGTGCGCTTGTCCTTAGGTGTCTTTTCGCGCCACCAGCATCCAACGGTGCCCCGATGGGTCTATGAATTGCGCAAACCGGTCACCCCAGAACATGTCGCTGGGCTCCCAGTGCATTTTGCCGCCGTGGTCGAGGGCCTTTTGGTAAAGCGCGTCCACATCGAGAGAGGTCTCCAGCCGCAGCGATAGGGCAACCGGTGATCCCTGGTCAGGATCTGGGGCTGGATCGCCCCCGTGTTCTGGAAATTCATCGCAAAGCATGATGTGCGTGCCATGAACTGAAATCGTGGCGTGCATCAGGCGCACACCGTCTTCAGCTGGCATGGTGCTTAGGACCGTTGCGTCAAAAACGGCTTTGTAAAACGCAAGCAGGCTTTGCGCGTTGCGCACCGTCAGATAGGGCGACACGGCTGGTATGGTGCTCATCGTGGAGTTCTCCCTCTGTTGCGGTTCATTGGGTCTTTGCGGTGCCAGCCATTCTTGACGGCTGGCCGGCGTTTGCCCATACCGATGCTATCAGGTTTGGAGCATGGCGACGCGATAAAGCGTGGGGAGCCCGGCCAAACCCTTTCAACTCGATCTTTCGCAAGGACTGCTGCATGTCTTCGCCGACAACGCTTTACGATAAAATCTGGAACGATCATCTGGTTCATGAGCAGGATGATGGCACGTGCCTTCTTTATATCGACCGGCATCTTGTCCATGAGGTGACGTCACCGCAGGCGTTTGAAGGCTTGCGGATGAGCAATCGTCCGGTACGTGCGCCGCAAAAAACACTGGCTGTTGTGGACCACAATGTGCCCACCACCAGCCGCGCCAACGGCATTGCAAACGAAGAAAGCCGCATCCAGGTGGAAGCGCTGGCAAAGAACGCCGCAGATTTCGGTGTTGAGTATTATTCCGAAACCGACAAGCGCCAGGGCATCGTGCACATTATCGGGCCAGAACAAGGGTTCACGCTTCCCGGAATGACGATTGTGTGCGGCGACAGCCACACCTCCACCCATGGGGCGTTTGGCGCATTGGCCCATGGCATTGGCACGTCTGAGGTTGAGCACGTTTTGGCGACGCAAACGCTGATCCAGAAAAAGGCCAAGAACATGAAGGTCGAGGTCACCGGGACCTTACCAGAAGGCGCAACGGCCAAGGACATCATTCTTGCGATCATCGGAGAAATCGGCACCGCCGGGGGCACGGGCTACGTCATCGAATTTTGCGGCAGTGCTATTGAAGCCTTGTCCATGGAAGGTCGCATGACCGTCTGCAACATGACCATTGAAGGTGGTGCGCGGGCGGGCCTCATTGCGCCGGATGAAAAGACGTTCGCTTATATCAAAGACAAACCGAAAGCCCCCAAAGGCAAAGCCTGGGACATGGCGCTGGACTATTGGAAGACCTTGAAGAGTGATGAGGGCGCGGTCTTCGATAAGGTTGTAACGCTGGACGCGAACAGCTTGCCCCCCATCGTGTCCTGGGGTTCTTCACCGGAGGATGTCATTTCTGTCACGGGCAGTGTGCCGGATCCCGCTGACATTACGGATGAAAACAAGCGGGCCTCCAAGCAGCGGGCCCTCGAATATATGGGCCTGGAGGCGGGGACCAAGATCACAGACATCACCATTGATAAGGTTTTCATCGGATCATGCACCAATGGCCGCATTGAAGATCTGCGCGCTGCGGCAGCCATCGTCGATGGAAAGACGATTGCAGACGGCGTATCTGGCATGGTGGTGCCCGGTTCCGGTTTGGTGAAAGAGCAAGCTGAAGCCGAAGGGCTCGACAAGATATTCACCGCTGCCGGTTTTGAATGGCGTGAGCCCGGCTGTTCCATGTGCTTGGCTATGAACGATGATCGTTTGAAGCCTCACGAGCGTTGCGCATCCACGTCTAACCGGAATTTTGAAGGCCGACAGGGCTTCAAAGGCCGCACCCATCTGGTGTCTCCGGCCATGGCGGCAGCCGCCGGCATTGCGGGCCGTTTCGTCGACGTGCGGGATTTCTAAGGCTGCATCTTGGTTTTTAACCTTCGTTAACTGCGCTCAGCAAAGCCCTGGGCAAACGTGGGCTGTGGCAAGTTTCCATCAAGTTTCCTTTCCTAAGGTCGCGGCTTGGGGAAGGAAAAGCCAAGATGTCCAACGAACATTTGCCATTGCTAGTGTTGCCGTTTGCGCTGACCATGATCAGTGCGGGCTTCTTCTGGTTATGGAGAACTGATCGGCAACAGACTGATACGCTGGCCTTTGGTGTTGCATTTGTCGGTGCTGCGGTGGCGTTCACGCTTTTGACCGTGTTTTCCAGTAATTTGCAGGGCCCAAACGTTGTTCTGCTCTTGCTGTCGACAGCGATTGCGTTGGGAACGGGGCTGGTTGGTCTTTCAATTAATCAGCTGCGCTCAGCGCAATTTGGACTGCAAGGCTGCGCTATCATTGTCGGGGTGGCGCTGAGCTTCATCGTGTTCATGGACAACCAGCTCATCGCACTTGTGGTGGTGGGCGAAATCATTTGCCTGCTGTTTTACTCCATCGCCTTCGGCATGTGCCTGCACGGGCCACGCCGTATTCCCGACTTGGTCATCGGTGGCATGTTTCTGGGCGGCAGCGCACTCTTTACAGCCCGAATTCATGTCTTTCTCGACGGCTTTGTGAATGACGTTTTGAACACGACCCTTCTGGACACGACCTATTTCAACACGCTCCAGTTTTTCAGCGGTATTATTATTTTGGGCTGCGGGGCGAGCCTGCTCGTTGCCTGTGTTGAGCGCCGCATCTTGAACCAACGCCGCAGCGATCTGACGGACCCCTTAAGCGGGGTTCTCACACGGCGCGGTTTTTGGTCGGAAGCGGAGCAGATGATCAAAACGGCTGGGCAGTCCCACGCCCGGGTTTGCGTGGTTCTGTGTGATATCGATCACTTCAAGGCCATCAACGATACCTACGGCCATTCCGCTGGTGACAAGGTGATCTCGGTGGTTGGGCGGGCGCTCCAGACCATGACCCGTGAACTTGATCTGTGCGGTCGTGTGGGTGGGGAAGAGTTTGCTGTGGTGCTGCGGGGCGTGGGGCGTGATGATGCCTCATCCATCGCGGAGCGGTTTCGTCGCGCCATCCGAGACCACCGCCATCTTTGTATCGATGAGACCATGGTAACGGCAAGTTTCGGGGTGGCCGAAGCCAAGGCCGGTGAGAGCTTTGATACCGTCTATCAGCGGGCCGATGAAGCGCTATATCACGCGAAGAACCATGGCCGTGACCGCGTCGTGATTGTAGAAGCCGACGGCACCATGCGTGATCTGAAAAATGTTTCAATGGCCATGCGCCGTCTGCAGGCGGCCTAGGCCGCCTTATCCGCTGGATCGATTAATCCACGTTTTTGAAGCATCGCATCGGGGGTGGGCATGCGCCCGCGGAAGGCTTTGTACGCGTCCTCTGGATCGACGGAGCCGCCGGCGGCGTAAACATGGGTTTTCAGCTTTTCAGCGAGCACCGGATCGAATGGATCGCCAGCGTCCTCAAAGGCCTTGAACGCATCGGCGTCCAAGACTTCAGACCACATGTAGCTGTAGTACCCCGCCGAATAGCCATCGCCGGAAAACACGTGGGCAAAATGGGGTGTTGCGTGACGCATGGTTATGGCCGACGGCATGGCTAAATCGTTCAACACCTGCTCCTGAAACGCCATGGGATCAAAGGTTTCGTCGTCCGGGTCCACCGCACCGGGTTCATGGAACGCCAAGTCAACAAGGGCTGAAGCCGTAAACTCAACGGCCTCAAAACCGGCGTTGAAATGTTCAGCCGCCTTAATTTTCGCCAACAATGCATCGGGAAGAACGGCCCCCGATTCATGGTGACGCGCGTGTTTTTTCAAAATGTCGGGGACGGTCAACCAGTGCTCGTAGAGCTGGCTTGGCAATTCCACAAAGTCGCGGGCAACGGAGGTTCCCGAAACACTGGGATAGGTGACATCGGACACCATGCCGTGGAGCGCGTGGCCGAACTCGTGAAACAGTGTGCGGGCATCATCCAGCGAAAGCAGTGCGGGTTCGCCTTCGGGGGCTTTGGCAAAGTTCATCACGTTGACGATGATCGGTATTTGCCCGTCGGGATGCAAAGGCGTTGGGAGTTTTTGCTGGCTTTGGAAGCCGCTCATCCAGGCACCGGACCGTTTGCTAGAGCGTGCGAAATAATCGGCAATAAACAGCGCTTTGTGCGTTCCATCGGCGGCTGAAACCTCAAAAACCCGCGCATCGGGATGATAAGCCTGGGCGTGCGATTGTTCTTTGAAGGTGAGGCCAAACAGGCGGTTTGCCACGTCAAACGCTGCGTTAATGATGTTGTCGAGGGCAAGATAGGGCTTGATTTCCGCTTCGTTGAAATCGTAGCGGGCCTGGCGCACTTTCTCGGTGAGGTACCGCCAGTCCGCAGCCGTTACCGGTGTGTTGTCGCCATCGGCGGCGATTTGCTCTTGCAGCTGGGCCTGTTCTTCCAGCGCCTTGGTACGGGCCTTGTCCCACACGGTTTCCAAGAGGGTGCGGACGGCGTCCGGTGTCTTCGCCATCTGATTTTCAAGTTTCAAATGAGCGAAACTGGCATAGCCAAGCAGCGCTGCTTTCTTTTGGCGCAATTGCACGATCTGCCGAACCAGGGGGCGGTTGTCACGATCGCCTTCATGGCTGCCGCGGCCGGTCCAGGCGGCAAAGGCCTTCGCGCGCAGGTCCTTTCGAGCGCTGTAGGCCAAGAAGGGTTCTATGATGGACCGCGAAAGCGTGACACAGGCACCATCCGTGAGACCGCGTTCTGTCGCGGCGGCTTTCATGGCTTGGACGAGGAATGCGGGCAGGCCGTCCAAGTCTGCCTCCTCGGTGAGGTGCATGTGCCAGTCGGCTTCATCACCCAGGATGTTTTGGGAAAATTGTGCGCCCAGTGATGCCAATTGCGCGTTGATCTGTGCCAATTGATTCTGCGCGCTTTTCTCCAACGCTGCGCCGGACCGCATCATGCTCTTCCAATGGCGCTCCAGAACACGCTCTTGCTCCAGCGTGTAGTTGGCCTGGTCGCGGTTTTGCCAAAGCGCATCGATGCGGGCAAACAGCGCGGCGTTGGCGGCGGTTTCAGAGCCGTGTTTCGACAGGCGGGGGGCGATCTCCCGTTCCAATGCTCGTAGAGTATCATCGCTGTGGGCGCCGCTTAAATTCCAAAACAGAGCCGACACGCGGCCCAGTTTTTCGCCGCTGGTTTCCAGCGTTTCAATGGTGTTTTCAAAGGTTGCGGGGGCTGGATTGTCGGCAATGGCGTTGATGTCTCGCCGGTCTTCCTCCAATGCCACGTCAAAGGCTGCCGCGTAATCCGATGAGGAAACTGCGGAGAAATCCGGGAGGCCCATTGCGCCAGACCACTCAAAAATGGCGGGGTTTGCGGTTTCAGCGTTCGATTTCGTCATGGAAAAACTCTCGATTGGCGCGGACGGTTTGGGTCAGGACATGGGAGGAGCTAAGGCTGCGGCCTGCCCTGCGCAAGGCATGGAGCGGTGGGGCGCTGTTTTGACCGTTTCATCAAAAGCTGTACGCGGGCCTGTTTGAGCGTGGATAAATGCACTGACAAATCGGGCCGAAGCTCCTATCTCCTGCAGCAGCCGATTCACCATGTCCCATGACATCCAAAGGCCTTGCTATGCGCGAAAGACTGGCAGCTCTCCTCGTTGACCGTCGCTTTGAGTATTTCATCATCGCTTTGGTGGTGATTAACGCCATTATCTTGGGTTTGGAGACGTTTCCGTCGATCATGTCGGCTGTCGGGCCGGTGCTGGTCGGCCTCGATAATTTAATCCTGTTTGTGTTTGTGGTGGAACTGCTCATTCGGTTTTTCGTGCACCGGCTGCGGTTTTTCCATGATCCCTGGCGGGTGTTTGATTTAATTGTGGTGGCCATCGCGCTCATTCCGGCATCGGGCTCGTTTAGCGTGCTGCGGGCGCTGCGGGTGCTTCGCATTTTGCGCCTGTTGTCGGTGATCCCGTCGCTGCGAAAGGTGGTGACGGGTCTGGTGGCTGCGCTGCCGGGCATGGGCTCCATCGTGGTGTTGATGGTGCTGGTGTTTTACGTCTTCTCCGTGATGGCGACGAAGCTGTTTGGCGCAGCCTTTCCCGAATGGTTTGGAACGCTGGGAGCGTCGGCTTACTCGTTGTTTCAGATCATGACCCTGGAAAGCTGGTCCATGGGGATCGTCCGACCGGTGATGGAAAAATTCCCCTACGCCTGGGCTTTCTTCATCCCCTTCATCATGTCCACTACGTTTACGGTGCTCAACCTGTTTATCGGTATCATCGTGTCAGCCATGCAGGCGGAGCACGATGAGGAAGCCGCGGCGGAACGGGGCCAATTGCACGTTGATCAAGAAATGATCTTGAAAGAAGTGCAGGCCATGCGGGCGGAGCTGGCGGCCTTGGCGGCCCAGGCGGCCCAGGCGGCCCAGGCGGCCCAGGCGGAGGCTGCTAAAAAGAAGGGCTAGACCGGCTTTAGCGTTTTGGGATCGATGCCACCCATGCGGCAGACTTCGGCCCATTCGTCTTCTTTCACCGGCTGAACGGACAGGCGCATCGACGTGACGAGGGACATATCGGCCAAGGCCGCGTTGGCCTTCACATCTTTTAGACTGACCGGGTTGGGCATGTCGGCCAAGGCGCGGACGTGCACACAGTCCCAGCGTTCATCATCGGTAGTGGAGTCCGGGGCGCTTTCTGCACTCACCTCAACGATGCCGACCACATCCAGGCCTTCGTTGGAATGGTAGAAAAACCCCCGGTCGCCGATTTTCATGGCGCGCATGTTGTTGCGGGCTTGATAGTTGCGGATGCCGTCCCACTCTTCCCCGACGTCGCCTTTGGCTTTTTGCTGGTCCCAGGACCATTTGAACGGTTCGGATTTGAAGAGCCAGTATTGCATGGTTCGCCTGTCGATTTTCGGAGCCGGGGTTGGTCGCGGTGTGGCGTGGGGATGCCCGAGTCGTCAAGTCTGCCCCGTTTAGATCGCCCCGAGTAGAGGGCCTCGCGCAGACCTCATGGTCACGTAAGTGGTCTCAAGGTGTTTCAAGTTGATGTCTCGGCGCGCAGGGGGCGCTTCATTAAGGCATCAACGGCGGCTCGCGGTGTGATGTGTTTGGTCAACACATGGACAACCGTCGTGATGACCGGCACGTCAATTCCCAGTGCCTGGGCTTTTTTGAGGGCGACGGTTGCGGTTTTTGCGCCCTCCGCCAACGGCATGTCCGACGTTATGCTGTTTGTTGCCAAGGCCATACCATAGGCAAAATTGCGCGATTGCGGTCCTGAACATGTCAAGATGAGGTCACCAAGCCCTGACAGGCCGGTGAGGGTTTCGGCCCGTCCGCCCATAGCGATGGCAAACCGCATCATTTCGGCAAAGCCACGGGTGGTGAGCGCCGCTTCCGCGCTCGCACCGAGGTTCAAGCCGCGGCAGATACCAACGGCGAGGGCCATGACATTTTTGAGCGCCCCCCCGGCTTCAACACCCGCCACATCGTTTGAGCCGTAGATTCTGAAAGTCGGGGTTGCGAAGCGCGTGGCGAGTTCCACAGCCTCTTTGATGTCGGTCGTATCGTCCCCCTTGCCGGAGGTCGCCAAGGTCACTGCCGTTGGCAGGCCGCGGGCAACGTCGGCTGCAAAACTGGGGCCGGAAAGCACCGCAAGGGTTCGCCCGGGGATGTGGGTGGCGGCCGTCTCGGCGATAGTTCTGCCCGTTTGTGCGTCGATCCCCTTGGAACACAACACCACCGTTGTGTTAGCGCTGATGAAGGGTTCCACCTGTGATGCCAGGGCGGAAAACGTTTGTGCCGGGGTGACGAACGCGAGATGGTTTGCGCGTTTGATGGGCTCAAGATCCGCCGTCACGTGCAACGCCGGGGCGAGGGCAACCCCAGGCAGGTAGCGGGTATTTTCGCGTTTGTTCTGCAACGCTTCGGCCTGCGTTTCGGTCCGGGCCAGCAGCGTTACGGTTTCAAAATTGCCTGCGGCACACCACACGTGTGCAAGGGCCGTGCCCCAAGCTCCGGCCCCGATGACGCAAAGATGGTCACCTTTGCTCACGCCTTCGCCCCTTTTTTGCCAGAGCCATAGGTGCTGTTTAATGCAGACACTTCATCCAGCGGCCAACGAGGGCGAATGCCGCCCATGGGTGACTCCACACGGTCCGCCAGGATGCGTTCCACACCGGCCCATGCGATCATCGCGGCGTTGTCGGTGCACAGGGCCGGGGGTGGGGCGCTGAGGGTCCAGCCGTTTTCATTGCACAACCCATCTAACCCCGCGCGCAGCACCGTGTTTGCTGCAACACCGCCGGCGACCACGAGGGTTGTAACCCCGTGGTTTTTCTGTGCGCGCACCATGGCGCGGCCCACGCGGTCTTGCAGAATTTCGGCCACGGCCTGCTGAAACTGCGCACAAATGTGGGGGCGTTCGATGGCCAATTCAGCGGCGTTTTCGGCCGCTTTTCGGACCGCCG
>JBCBCT010000103.1:0-10959 GCA_038530365.1 Pseudomonadota bacterium
CGGTCCCCTTTTGTTGATCTTGCCGGGAATGACAGGTGAACCACCACACCGTTGGATCACGCGACGAATTGGGTCGCTGTCGTATCCACGGTCGGGGATGAAGACTTTTGTTTTAGTCAGATCATCGTCCACGTGTGCGTCAAAGCCTTTGAAATCGGATACGTCTCCGCCGCTTATCTCGGCCCAGACAGGCAGCCCGTGAACATTGGCATTTGAGCGTTGGCAATGAGGTGGATCTTGGTCGTGAAGCCACCTTCTAAACGGCCAAAACCTTCTTTTTGAGCGCCCCTTTTGCGCCAGCTGCCAAAGCATGCGCTCGAACAATAGACCTGCCGATCATCTGAACCCGGCCGGGGCTTGTGCCGCACTCGTTGAGCGTATCGAGAACCACCTCCCATAGGTCTGCCAGTGTTTTGCTGTTTGCTCTCGCCGCGCTTTTTTAAAACCAATAACCTAGCGCTCTCCGAATGCTCCGGTGGCGGTGCGGTGGATGGGTTTGGTGATGTAGTCGAAGACGGTTTTGCCGCCCGTGACGATGTCGACCGTCGCAACCATGCCGGGGAGGATCGGCAGGCGTTCGCCGTCATTGTCGATCCAATTCACCTCGCCACGCACATCGACGGGAAAGTGGGTGTTCCCGCGGTCATCCACGATGGAATCCGCGCCGATATGCACCACCGTACCGTTGAGGGCGCCATAAAGGACGTAGTCATAGGCTGTCAGCTTCACCACCGCCTTTTGTCCTGGATGTAGGAAAGCGATGTCCTTGGGGGAAATCTCCACCCGGACCAGCAATTTGTCATCCAAGGGCACGATCTCAACGATATTTTCCGCCGGTTTCACCACCTGGCCGATCGTGTTTGCGTTAAGGACTTTGATGATGCCGTTCACCGGCGACCGCAGTTCGGCCCGGCTCACGCGGTCTGCGTCCACCGCCACCGTTTCACGAATACGGGCAAGTTTTGCCGACGCTTCGTTCAAGCGCTTCGACAAGGTTGAGCGGTAACGTGCCACCTGCTCGTTCTTCCGGGACTGCAACTCCGATATCGCTGCTTCTAGGCGGGGCACGGACAGTTTGAGCGCCTGGATTTGCCCCTCAAGCTCAATTTTTCGAGCCTTCGCGGTCAAGACATCACTGCGGCTGGCAGCCCGCTTTTTGCGCAGCTTTACCATCATGCCGTATTGTTCCCGTGCAACCGAAAGACTGCCCTTGAGATTGGCAATCCGGCCTTCGCCTTCGCGCAGTTCCAACTGTCGTTGACGAATTTGCTTGTCGAGGGATGTCAGCGCAGCCGACTGCTCCGAACGAACGGAGGCGTATTCCAAACGGTTGCGCTCCAAAAGCGCACGGTGGGTGTCGTCTTGCGCAGCTGGAAAAACCGGCGCGGTGTCAGCAAGAAGCGCCGCCAACCATGCGCTTGCCGCCTCCAACTCGCGGATCGACGCTTTGTTTTCAGCCAGCACGGCGCTCGCAGCAATCGGGTCGATGGAGACCAATGGATCACCTTTGGAAACCCGCGCACCTTCGCGAACATGGATCGCCTGGATGATGCCGCCCTCGAGGTTTTGAACAACCTTGATGCGCCCGGAGGGGATCACCCGGCCCTGACCCGTAGACACTTCGACCAGCTTGGCCTGGGTTGACCATCCAACCCCCACAAACAGCGTGCCCGCCAAAGCCACGATGAGCGCCATGGACAAGCCCGTTCGCGGTTTCAACAGATCGGCGCTGACGGAAGACAAGGCTGGCTCCGTGTTGGACTTCTTTCGAAACAGCATATCAGGCCACCTCCAGCGCAGCCGCCGGGCCCCGGCGCTGGTCAACGGCTTCCCGCAACCGGCGCAGCACATCCGCCCGAGGCCCGTCCATCGCAACGCGGCCAGCTTCCATCACGATCAAACGGTCACACGCGCGGATCATCGCCGGTCGGTGGGTCACGACCAGCCGCGTGGGCCGGCTGGGCAATTTCATGAGTCGCTCGGCAAACGCCGCTTCGCTGCGCCCATCCATGTGGCTTGTGGGTTCATCCAGGAGCAGTATTTTCGGCTCCCCCAGAACCGCGCGGGCAATGGCGAGCATTTGCAACTGACCGCCAGAAAACCCCAAACCCCGTTCACCGATGGGCGTATCGAGGCCAAGGCCGGTTCCTGAAAGCCAAGCATCGGCACCGGCAATTTTGAGCGCTGCTGAAATGGCAGCATCGTCCGCCACCCGCCCCATGGCGACCGCTTCCCGCACGGTACCTGCAAAATAGGCGGGCGACTGCGGAGCGACGCCGATGAGGCGGCGCCACGCGTCCAAATCAAGGTCGCGGCTTGACAGGCCATCCGCCAGCACCCGCCCGGAGGTCGGCATCTCAAGACCGCTCAGCAGACGCAACAGCGTTGACTTTCCAGACCCGATCCCACCGATGATCGCAATGCGTTCCCCTTGGGTGATGGAAAGCGAAACACCATGCAGGACCGGCGGCAAATCAGGGCTGTAGGAGAACGATACATCGCTCAATTGGAGCTTACGCAGGGTTTGGGCCGGTTGGACCAACTGGCGGCCATCGGGACGTTCGCTCTCCATGCTGGACAACTCATCCACCAGATCGCGGGCCATGCGCACTTGGGTCCAGCGGGCAACAAGGGCCGATACCGCCACCAGTGGCGCAAGGCAGCGCGAAGCCAAGAGGTTCGCGGCAAACAGCGCCCCGGGGGTAAGATCTCCAGCGGTAACAGCATAGACCCCCACCACGAGAAGTGAGATCGCCACCGCGCCTTGGAAGAACGTGATCAAGTGCAGCGAAAGATTGGTCCAAAACCGAACCGCGAGCGAATGGCGCAATTGCGAAGCCACCGCCCGCTCCCAACGGCCCGCAGCCCAGCGCTCGCCGCCGGACAGTTTTACCGATTCAACACCGGTCAGAATTTCCGTCGCAACAGTGTTCTTGTGGGCCGTGTCAAGAAATGCGCCCTCCACCACACGGCGCAGCCGCAATTGAATAAGCAGCGCCGTCAACAAAAACAGAGGAACCGCAATCAGCGGAACGGCCACCAAAGAGCCCGCCACGAGCCAGATGACCAACAGATAAAGCGCAACAAATGGAAGATCGCCCAAAGTGGCGATGGCGGAGGAATTAAAATAGTCCCGAACGGTATCAAGCTCCCGCAACCCGTTGACCTGGGCCCCAACCCCCATCCGCCGTGCGCCCATGCGCGCCCCTAAAATACGACCAAACAGACTGTTTTGCAGAAGCACATCTGACCGTGCCGACGCCGCGTCCAAAACCGATGCCCGAAGTGTTCGCAAAGAAAAGTCGAATACGAGGGCCAGCACCACGCCGATCGCCAGGACCCAAAGCGTGTCAAACGCCGCATTGGATATCACGCGGTCGAAAATGTTCATGGTGGCGAGGGGCAACGACAGCGCCAAAACGTTGATCGCAAAGGTCGCCAAAATGAGCGACGGCATCACCCGTGCAGGCGGCCAAAACGAGGTCTTCAGCCGCGGGGTTGGGGCGACGCCAGACGCCTCTTTGCCGTGCCGACCCTCCATCACCACAGAACTGTCACTCAACGCCGGGCCGTCCAGTGGCGCCACGCTCCAAACGTCGAAGGATTCTTGTCCCGTCAGATCAGCCAGTTGGACCGGATGGGCTTTACCGTTGGCGTCTACGGCCGTTGCCAAGCCCGCATGGGCCATGTCGGCGATGACCACCCAGCCATCATCGGCCCCTGAAGAACCAGCCCGGTGGAAAAGAAACGGGCAATCCGTTGCGCGTATGTCTTCGGGCCGGAGGGTTTTCGGCACGCTCTTAAGGGCGGCCATTTCCAGGACGGTTTGAGCAACGGACGCTTCAGGCTTTGCATCAAGATTGGGAAGCGCTGCTCTTAGATTGGGTTCGGACACCGCCAGACGGCCTGTTCCATCGTGGGCAAGGACGGCCACCCGACGCACCGCGTTGATGAAATCCATGCTGCAATCGAACGCAACGTCCGTCTGTGGGTCCCCCATCGCGCCTTTGCACTCCAGATCAGCCGCCTGCGCCATAGGCCGGGGCCAGTCGCCCGGTGGCTGCCAGCATCTTGAAGAACGCGAAGCGGCCAGCGTTGAACTCATTGGTGGCCTGCACACCGGAGACGAAGGCCTCGTTTTGCGCGTCAAGAATGGAAATCAGAGAGGTTAGGCCGGACTCGTATTGATCAAGACGGATTTGCACGAGCCGTTTGTTCGAACGGGACTGCCGCAACAGATGCTTTACCTTGCGGGATGAGCCCTTCCAGGCATTCCAGGACAGGCGCAGTTCACGCTCGATGCTCACGCGGGCGGAGCCAATACGGGCGCGTGCTTCCAGAGCACGATGCTTGGATTCGCGGATGCGGGCGCGGTCAATGCCCCCATTGTAAAGGTTCATGGACAGGACAACCATCGCGCGCATGGATTTATCCTCGCCGGACCGGTTCGACAAATCGGTGACCGCATCGCTGTAATGGCCGGAGACCTCCAGGGCGATCTGGGGCAAAAGAACGGACTTTGCGGTGCCCACGGCGGCTTCCGCCGCTTCCGCATCGTGACGGATGGCAATGAGCTTGGGAGAGGCGTTCTTCGCCTCAACCAGAATACGGCTCAGCGTCTTTGGCAATCTTGAAAGCGGCAGATCGTCCTGACGCAATTTGCCAGGCTCCCGGCCAACGGCTGTGCGAAACAGATCAAGGGCATCGTTCAGTTGAATTTCGGCGGTGGCAACACTGTTGTTTGCGGCATGCAACCGGGCGCGAGCCTGCTCCAAATCGGCGCTGTTGCCAGCACCACCGGACACCCGACTGCGCACCCGAGACACGATGTGAGAAATCGCATGCCGATTGCGATGGGCCCGATGGGCCACACGGCGGGCGCGCACCACTTCCAGATAGGCTTGCACAGCGTTCAGCGCGATGGTGTTCATCGTGTCATCAAGGCGGCTCATGGCGGAACCAACCCGCGCGGTCTGCCGCTTTTTCTCAGAACGGTATTTACCGCCCAGATATAGCGGCTGGCGCAGTTTGATCGACGCTTGGCTGTGATGCTGTTGGCCGGCATGGTCATGCATGAATCCGGTCCGACCTTCCAAACGCACACCCGGCAAAGCCAGGCCTTTGGCGGCGTTCAATTCTTCAGAGATCGCGTCCCGATTGGCCCGCAAAACCTGCACATCGGGGTGGTAGTTGACCGCATCCTGTATCGTCTTTGAAAGCATTTCAGCATAAGCGCCGGACGTGCCCAAACTTCCCAACAGCAATGAAGCCGCGATAACGCGTGAAATCCGTTTCACGCTTCCACCCATAAATGTGCTCATGACACGCTTCGTCCCGCCGAATTTTCCCCAAAGTTCCCGGGCCAGTTTTGTTCCATTTATGGTTAACGCAACGTTACGTTTGCCACAGTTTATGGTTAATCAAATCAAAATTCCGCCAGCGCGTCGCGGAATAAGGCATCGCCTTTATTTGAGATAAAACGGAAAATTCAAATATTAATAAAATATAAAAAAGCCCGCCGGAAACGCAGTGGTTCCCGGCGGGCTGAATTTGGTCGTGTCCGGAAAAGCGCAGACGCTATGTCACAAGCGAGCCGTCGGAAATAAGCGTTGCGAGGTCCAGACCGGTAACCCCTTGAAGCTCCACAACGCTCTCCGTCGCGCCACCAAGGCCGGTGGGTGACACTTGGATCGTGGTGTTACCGCCGCTTTCAGACAGGGACACGAACTCAGAAACGACATCGTTTTGGGGGTCAAAACCGGTGAGCAGTTCCGAGACATCGATGACATCAGTACCCGACACAAAATCCGTGATCTGATCCAGCGCACCGCCGGCGGTATCCCCCGCATTCCATAAAAAGAGGTCGGATCCTGCGCCACCGGTGAGCGTGTCGGAACCCGCACCGCCGGAAATGAGATCAGCGCCCGCACCGCCGGTGAGGGTTTGATCTCCACCGCCACCCGTCAAACTTTCGCCCGGGTTGGTCACAGTGACCGGCACGGTTCCCGTAAACGGCCCCGCAGAGGATGGTCCATCAAACGTCGTGATGGAGACATCCACATCAAACGCATCGGTCTCACCATAGGACGTGACGGCAAGCGTGTCGCCTTGGGCCGGTGTGCCCACAAAGGTCCATTCGTCCGGCCCTGTTTTTAAGACCGTGCCGCCGATGGAGGTCGCGACAAAATCCGCCACACCCGTAAGAACGATGACCACGGTTTCCGGCGGATTTTCGCCCGGTTCAGTGCCCGTTTCATCCCCGGGGGCCATGTTCAGGTTCAGCGCAACCGCCGTTCCAGCGTCCCCCGTCTGCGGCAACGCTTCAAACACAACGCCATCGGCTTCGGGTGCCACAGTCAGCGTAAACGCTTCACGGATCTCAGAAATATCACCGGCGGCCTCAAGCGTGAACCCAACGAGTTCAAGATTGATGATCCCGGAATAGTTCATGGGCGGCGTCAGTGTCAGGCCTGCAAGGTCTGCCGGATCAACAGTCCAAGTCCCGTCACCATTGTTGCCACCGGCAGACAAAATGGAGCCTTCCGGTACACCTGAAATGGTGGTCGAGAGGATTTCAGACCCGTCGGTATCCACCAGCGCGGCCGAAAGTCCAGGAAGAGCAATGGACGTGTCTTCCGTACCGCTGGCGTCAGAGGCCGTCAAAACGGCCTGATCCGCAACGGCATTCACCGGCACAGTCAAATTTTCAGACGACGTGAGACGGTCACCATTGGCCGGTTCTTCGGTGGTTGCCGTCACCGTGATGACCAAGTCGGCATCATCATGGAGTGGAGGCGTAATTTGAAGCCCGACCAATTCGGCTTGGGTCAACTCCCAAACACCACCGCCCGTGTCTGTCCCGGCTGACAGGGTGGCCCCGGCCGGAATTGTTACCAGAACAGGCTCGACGACCTGCTCATTGACGGATCCGTTTGTGTCGACGGTTCCGACAATGATGTTGAGGTCAATCGCACTGTCTTCGTCTCCGCCCGAAGTTGACAGGTTAAACGAAGGACCGTCAGCCACCGGGACCACATCAATAGAGGCAGGTGTCAGAGCCGAGGCCGCCTGGTATTGTAAAGAGTTGGTCGCGGTTGCGATGACGTCAAATGCGATGGGCCCGGAAAAGTCCGGTGCCGGAGTAACAGTCACTCCACCAGCAGAAATCGTGAGACTGTCCGTGACCCAGTTTCCGGAAACCGGGTTCAAAACGGCACCCGTAACTTCTGCATCCATCGGAATGCCAATCAACACCACCGCAATCGAGGGCGTTGACGGCGAAGGATCAAGCGGGTCCGGCTGGACATCAACTAAGACAACCTGCGAGCCATCCTCATTGGTCGACATGGGCGACACGGTAACGATGGGGGGCAAAGGAACGATCGGTACAACCGGTCCGGGGATGTTGTTGATTGTCACGGTAAACGGCGTGGAATTTTGCGCCACATCACCATCGTTTTCGGTGGCGACCGTTGTCAGCGTCAGGTTCGCAACCCCATCAGCTCCGCGCACCGACCGCACATGAAGGTCAGCAAGCTCCGCAGGTGTGAACAACCACGTACCGTCGAGATTGTTCAAACCAACAGGATCGCCCGCGCTGTCCACAAAGGCCAGTGTCGGCGTGTCTGGATCATTGAGGCCGGAAACGATGTAGAGAATGTCCTCGGATTGCCCCTCGCCGTTGGCAACATCCGTATCGGTCGTTGTTCCACCAAACTCAGCACCGGTGGGGTTCACCGCAATGAGAACATCATCATTGCCAGTGTAATTATCCGCAAACACCGTGGGTAAATCAGCATCGCCAACGAGATCAATGTTGAACGTTTGGTTCACAACGGATGAATCGGTTGTCAGCCCATTGGAATCTGTGAACTCAACACTGACTGGCACGCCGAAATCTCGGTTGGAGTCAGGAAAGGCAGCCGCACTAAAAGAGACACTGGCCAGATCACCAGCCGCAACAGTGATGGTTCCATTGCCATTGTCTGTGAACGGCCCATTGATATGGTTGGCAATGAAATCAGCGGTATCCGTCACCGTTGCCCCAATGCCCGCATCAACAACGATGGAGTTCAAATCGAACGTATAGGCAACAATCGTCTCCGAACCATCACCGTCGATCAATCCGGAGGGCGCAGCACCCGCCAACGGAATATCGGTATCTTCTAAGGCCTGTTGTCCCGGGCTCCACGTTTGAGCGTCGACCACCGGATTGACGATCGGATTAAGCGGCAGTGAAAATGTCGTCGTGTTGCCGTCATTTTCTTGCACCACCGCGGTGAGCGCGAGACCAGGCGCAATGTCTGCTGCATAATCGCCTGAATAGTCTGCAGGCGGCTGAATGGTCAGTGCGGGAAGGTCAGCCGGACTAATCTGCCAACCGGAGCCGATATACTGCCCCACGGACGGCACAATGCCACTCGGCAAGCCGCTCAACACATAGTAAAGCGTTTCTGAGCCATCGGTATCGACGAGATTACCCGTAACCGCCGCGCCAAGTTGGATTGGTCCATCTTCATCGGACAGTATGGGGGCAATACTCACTGACGGGGTATCAGCAACACCAATAACGGCAACGTCGATTGTCGCAGTACCAATCGCGAAATCGCCATCGCCGGGCAGACCCGTCGCCGTTTCTTCAGACTGCGCAGTGATCGTCAGTTGGAAATCATCGTTAGAGTTGAGCGGCGCCAAAACGTGAAGATCAGCCAACTGCGCTTCCGTTAGGATCACCGTGCCATCCCCTTGCAACGCCCCGAGGGGCGCGCCGGTTCCATCCACAATCGTCGCGCCGGCGGGAATATCGGAAATGGTGATGTTGGTGATGGTCTCCGAACCGTCGATGTCGCCGGGGCGGATATCGACGACCAAACGGATCGGCGTGTCCTCAAACCCGGCAGCGCCTTCCGTGGCATCGGTTACCCGCAATTCCGGCGTGTCAGACACCTGGGAAACGGTGATGTCGAACGGTCGAACAACACTGGCCGTAGGCACGGCAACCTGGTTGCCCGTCGCGCCTTCCGTAGAGATCACCTCCATAGAGGCGTTGATCACGCCGGAAAAATCCTGCGGCGGCGTGTAGGTTGCCGTTGCGAGCGCTGCATTCAGAGCCGCCGTCGTCGGCGCAGTCACCAGCCAGTCGTCACCCACCTGCGTAAACGTTGCACCGCCAGATGTGTCACCCGCCACGATGGAACCGGCAGGAATGTCGAACAAGCGCACCGAAAGCGTCTCAGACCCATCCGTATCGGCACTGTCGATTGCCGTCAGATTGAGCGCAATTGCGGTGTCTTCCAAACCCAAAATAGCACCGGCTGTGCCATCGGGGGTGTCAGCAACCGCCTGCACCCGGATCGTCCGCGTGCTGGAAGCTGTCGAGGTCGACCCATCCGCATCCAGTGTTGTTGCGGTCACGGTCACAGACACATCATCGTCCGTGTGGGTCGGCTGCGGCGGATCGAGTGTAAACGTATCGAGCGTCGCCTGAAGCCCGGCCTCCGGCCCGGTGATGGTGAAGGTATTGCCAACCTGCGCCACTGTTGCACCAGCGGTCTCGGCAAACGTCACCGTCTGCCCCGCTGGAATCTCAAGCGTGATCGATGTGAGGGTTTCCGATCCATCCTGATCGACAAGAGCAACGGTGAAGTCAGCACCAAAGTTAATGGCTGTGTCTTCAAGTCCAACCGCTATTCCACCGATGGCGGCCGGATCAGCTTCAGCGTCCACGACGATCTGGATCGGCGCTGTGGAGACCTGGAAACTGCCCGGATTGCCCTGTTCCGTCGTCGTTGCTTCCAGCGTCAGGTTCACCGTGCCATGCTCATGCAAGGTCGGCACATAGCTGATGCCAGCAGTGATTTCTGCAGCGGTGAACGCCCAGTTTCCACCGCCAAGATCGGTCCCTACGGGAGCACCGCCGCCGGTTTGGAACGATGCGCCCGCTGGCACACTTTGGATCTGGTAGGTCAGGATTTCCGACCCATCCAAATCAATATTGGTTGCGCCAATACCGGTCAGCGGAATAGCCGTGTCTTCTTCACCGGCATAGTTGCCGCCCGTCGCACTCACCCCATCAGCAATTGGAACCACATCCACCACGACCGGCAAGACGGTCTGCGCGGTCAATACCGCCACTTCGGATTCCGTTGGGTTGGATTCAATCGATTGCGCCGTCACGGTGAGCGGAATGTCGTCGCCCAGATGCAGGCCCGGTTCAATCGTTACACCGCTCGCAAGGGTCGAAACAATGTCGGCCGTCGGACCGGTCACCCGCCAAACACCGCCACCAAGATCGGCGGCGACAGCAGCGCCAGACGTCACGATGGAAAAGGCAGCGGTTGCAGGAACGCCGGAAATTTCAACAAAATCGAGGGTTTCCGTCCCATCCAGATCGTTCAGACCAACGGTAATCGGCACGGCTATAACCGTGTCTTCATCCCCTTGCGGCGTCGCTGCCACGGTCAACGTTGGAGCATCGGCAACCGCAGCCACCGTCACTGGATGCATGACGGTCGTAGCCGAAAATGAGCCACCAACTTCTACTGTCATGGCATTCACTGTGACGAGAAAGTTTGCATCGCTGTCCACTGGCGGGCGCATCTCGAACGTATCAAGAAGCGCCAGCGCTTCTGCAGCCGTCCCGCTAATCGTGAACTCCCCAGGACCGGATGGGGCAGCCGACCCTGGCAGCCCACCATTTACCGCAAAAGCGGAGCCAGCAGGGAACCCTTGGAGCACGAACGTAAGAGTTTGAGACCCATCCACGTCGTCCAGGAACACATTGATATCGTTCCCCACCGGAATGAATTCGTCTTCGTTTCCGCTGCTGGACGATGAACCAAGGCCAACGGGGTCGAGGATCGGGTTCACCACCACCTCAATCGGCGCGGTGTTTGTTGCGACATCGCCTTCGGCTTCCGTTGCGGTGGATTGGAGCACCATGGAGAAGGTGCCGTGGGC
>JBCBCT010000104.1:0-10846 GCA_038530365.1 Pseudomonadota bacterium
CCTCGGAGACCGCCGTTTCAGCAACGGTGGCCTGTTCCTCAAGGCTACCATCGCTAACGGCGGTCTCCGAGGCAGAACTCGAGCAAAGCAAAGAAGCGGCAGAGGAACCACCGCGTCCGCCCCGTCGCAACACCCGTCGGGTAAGGGCACCCAAAACGGACGTTGAGTCTGCACCAGCCGAGGCAGAAACCGCCTCGATAGAGCCGGATGAAGCGCCTTCGGTGACCGAACCGGAAGCGACCATGGAAGCCAATACACAGGCTGAGACCGGCACAGGCAAAGATGAAACGTCTGACGCGGGAGCAGACGGCGGCGAAGAGCAAAAGAAGGGGTGGTGGCAGCGCCGGTTCTTCTAAGGCTGAACGCAAAAGCGACGAACATAGGGATCCCTGGTGGACGTGGACTGAACCGTCCGTGCCGCCGGGGTCAGGCGTGGTAGCAAATGGGTGTCCACAAAACCGGATAGCAGACGTGCCGTGCATCGTCGGCGGGCAGAATTGGAGCTTGGGTAAAAGCTGGTGACCGCACGATCCATTTGTGATCGCGTGGTGGTGCTTGGAAGCGACTGGACCACACAATCAGAGAATCACAGCGTAGGCGACAAGGGGCCAACTCTGTCTCTATCAACAACCCTGGCGCCGGCAACAGCACTGGTACTGGCAAAGCTATACGCCGTTAAACGCATTAGCCCTAGGAAGCGGTTTCTAGAAACGGCCACAGACCCCAAGCCATAGTCGGTATTGCGTTAAGCCAGCATACGCCCGGTCAGCCACCACACCACGGCAATGCCGAGGGTCCACCCGGCGACCAAACCGCCCCACAGGGTCCACTTGTAACGTTGCTTGATGGCGGCATCCGCATCGGTGCCGTTGGCAAGGCCGCGAAAAATAAGGATCGAGGGGAGAAGCCCAAAGGGCAGGCCCATGGTTCCCAGGACAACACTAGCGATCAAACGCACCGTTGTGAGCGAGGTGATGTCCCCTTCCATGGCCGTCCCTTTCTCAAATTTCAAACGCTGAGGCGAGCACCGTTATGGATAGTCAATCCGGCGCATCTTTCAAACCGACCGTCTTTTCAAACAGACCACATTTTCAAGCGTGCAGCTCCGCAGCACGCGCCGCCTTGGCATAAATGCATGTCCAAGCAGCCTTCCAGCCGATAGGGCGCACAGGGCCGGTCATAGCAAACTGCAAAAATGCGATTGCCCGGCAGAACCGGGCAATCACGGGGTCGTATCAAACCGTCAAGCGGTTAGACAGTTAGTTGGGCAACTTGTCGTCTACGCCTTTGACGTAAAAATTCATGCCGAGCAACGCGCCAATGTCGGCGGTCTCGCCATCTTTCAGCCATGGCGTCCCATCCTGCTTAAAGATCGGACCGGTGAACGGTTCAAACGTATTGGCCTTGATTTTGGCTTCGGTTTCCATCGCCAGCTTGGCCACGTCCTCGGGCATGTTCGTGTACGGCGCCATTTTCACGCTGCCGTGGTCCATGCCGTGCCACACGTCCTGTTGCTTCCAGGTGCCATCCATGACCGCCTTAACGCGCTCGATGTAATACGGTGCCCAGTCATCGATGATGGAGGTCAGCTGGGTTTTTGGGCCGAACTTAATCATGTCGGATGCTTGACCAAAGGCTTTAATCCCACGCTCGGCAGCCACTTGCATGGCGGCCGTGGAGTCAGTGTGCTGGGTCAAAATATCAACGCCCTGGTCGATCAAGGCTTTGGCGGCATCGGCTTCTTTGGGCGGGTCAAACCATGTGGACACCCAAACCACCTTCAACTTGAAATCCGGGTTCACAGACTGCGCGCCCAGAATAAACGAGTTGATGCCGCGCACGACTTCCGGGATCGGGAAGGATGCGATGTAGCCGGCAACGCCGGTTTTCGACATTTTCGCCGCAATCTGACCTTGGATGTAACGACCCTGGTAGAACTTCGACGAATATGTGGAAAGGTTCGCACTTTCACGCTTGTAGCCGGTGGCGTGCTCAAACTTGACGTCCGGAAACTTTTTGGCCGCTTTGTTGGTGGGGTCCATATAGTTGAAGGACGTCGTGAAGATGATATTGCAGCCGTCACGGGCAAAGGCTTCGATCGGGCGCTGGGCTTCCGCACTTTCCGGAACGTTTTCGAGATAGGCCGTTTCCACTTTGTCGCCAAAAGCCGCTTCAACGGCCAGACGACCCTGGTCGTGCTGATAGGTCCAGCCGAAGTCACCGGTTGGACCGATATAGACGAAGCAGGCTTTGGTTTTGGCGTGGCCATCGGCCAAGGCCGGGGCCGCGGTGGCAACGGCGATGAGAGCCGCGCCGGTGGCTGCCAAGGCGGCCACAGTTTTGCGCAAGGTGTGGGTCAAGGTTGTCTTCCCTTTGGTTGTCCACCAAACGGCATTTGGCGGGGTTGAGTTGGCCGACGGGAGGGTCGGCTGTTTTGCCCGTCCTTAGAGCCCGAAGCACCCTTGGGACACGGCGCATAGAAAGGCTCGGCTTACCGATCGGGCACGAAGCTTTTGCCCAGACTGGCGGGCGTGTTGATCATTGTGAGACGGCGATTTCCTGCAATCAAGACCAAGACCACGATGGTCGCGATATAGGGCAGCGAAGCGAGGAACTGTGCGGGGATGGGAACTCCCTGGGCTTGCAGGTGAAACTGACCGAGGGTCACGGCGCCAAAAAGGTAGGCCCCAATGAGCACGCGCCCAGGCCGCCAAGAGGCGAACACCACCAGCGCCAATGCGATCCAGCCGCGCCCCGCGGTCATGCCCTCCACCCATTGTGGAACGTAGACAAGCGACAGATGCGCGCCGGCAAGGCCAGCGCAGGCACCGCCAAATAAAACGGCCAGATAGCGGATCCGTATCACATTGAGTCCCAAGGCATGGGCACTGCCGTGGTTGTCCCCCACCGAGCGCAGCATCAGTCCCGCTTTGGTTTTGAACAGGAACCAGGACACCCCCGCAACGAGGGCGAGGGAGAGATAAAAGATCACGTCTTGACCAAACAAGATCCGACCAACGAGCGGCAAATCGGTGAGGATGGGAATCTGGATAGCCTCCAGCTTCAAGCCCGGTGAACCCACAAAGCCTTCGCCAATCATGCCCGATACACCAAGGCCAAGAATCGTGAGCGCAAGACCTGTGGCCACTTGGTTGGCAACAAGCGTCAGCGTCATGAAGGCAAACAACAGTGAAAACGCAGCCCCTGCCCCAACGGCAGCGATGGCCCCGATATAAGGGTTGCCGGACGCTTGGGCGACGGTGAACGCGGTCACCGCACCGATGATCATCATGCCCTCAACGCCGAGGTTCAAAACACCCGAGCGTTCCACCACCAATTCGCCAGTAGCTGCCAGAAGCAAGGGCGTTGCTGCCGCGCAGACAGAGATCAAGATGCTGACCCAAACCTCCATCACCCGGCCTCCTCAGCAAGCATAGGTTTAGAGCGTGAGAACGACACCCGATAATGAATGAGCGTGTCACATGCGAGCACGAAGAACAGAAGCAACCCCTGGAACACCCGCGCCGCGCGGTCTGAAAGCCCTAGAGATATTTGCGCGGCCTCCCCACCAATATACGTCAGTGCCAACACGATCCCGGCAGCGATGATGCCCAGCGGGTTCAGGCGGCCCAAAAAGGCAACGATGATCGCCGCGAATCCATACCCCAGGGAGAGTTTGTCATCGAGTTTTTCAACTGAGCCGGAGACCTCCGCAATGCCAGCCAGCCCCGCAAGCGCGCCGGACACACAAAAGACAAACACCGTCATGGCAGCCGGATTAAAGCCCGCAAAGCGTCCGGCCCGCTGGCTTTGGCCGATGACGGCAATCTCAAACCCTTTCAGCGTTTTTCCTAGGAAAAACCACACCATGATGGCAGCAACGACAGCCAGAACAACCCCGTAATGGGCATCCCAACTGGCAAACAACGCGGGCAGGATCGCGCTGTCATTAAAGCTCCTGGTGCCGGGAAAACCGAATCCACCGGGATCACGCCACGGGCCGCGCACCAGCCAGTCGACGATTTGTTGGGCTACATAAACCAACATCAGCGAGGTCAAAATCTCGTTGGTGTTCAGACGCGCCTTCAAAAGCCCCGGGATCGCCGCATAAAGCGCACCGCCCGCCATACCCATGAGCAGCATGATGGGGAGCACGAGCACACTGTCCCACGTGTTGAAAAACACGGGAACCATGGCCCCAAACATCCCACCGATGAGATATTGCCCCTCGGCGCCGATGTTCCAATTGCCGGAGCGAAAACACACGGCCAATCCCACCGCAATGAGCACCAAGGGCGTGGCTTTGACCAGGATCTGATCTCGGCTCCAAGGGTCGAGCAACGGCTCTACGAAGTAGGTGAAAAGCCCGGTGGCAGGGTTTTTGCCGAGCGCCAAAAACATCAGGGCCCCGGCGACCATGGTCAAAAGCAGCGCAAAAAACGGGGAAATAACACCAAGCCATCTCGACGGTTGATTGCGCTTGATCAGTTCAAGTCTCATCGCCACCCCGGTTCCGTCTACGCCGCAGAGCGTTCGGTTGGGCCGTCGCCCACGCCAGTCAAAACGCGATCATCAGCACCGGCCATTAGAAGGCCAATACGTTCCCGGCTCATTGTTTCGGCGGGTTCTGCGCTCGACAGATGACCATCGCTCATAACGGCGATGCGGCTAGCAATTTGAAAAATTTCATCGAGATCCTGACTGATCACCAAAACGGCGGCACCGCTGGCGGCCAGATTGATCAGGTCCTGCCGGATTTGCGCCGCTGCCCCTGCGTCCACACCCCATGTCGGCTGGTTGACCACAATCAGCTTGGGATCACGATCAAGCTCTCGCCCCACGATAAATTTCTGCAAGTTGCCGCCGGAAAGCGACGCTGCTGCGGGGTCTTGCGAGCCTTTGCGCACGTCCATGGCTTTTGAGATCCGGTCGGCGAACGCCCCCAATTTGGCGGTGAGGGTACGTTTCAAAGGATCTGAAGAAACAAGACCGTCCTCCGGACAGCCGTGGCGCGACAGCAGCACATTTTCGCTTAAGGCCATTTGCGGCACGGTGCCATGTCCCAGCCGTTCCTCGGGCACAAACGCAACGTCGAGACGACGACGCTCGGTAATCGATGCCCGCTGAACGTCCACGCCGGCCATGGTCAAAGTGCGCGCTTCCACCGGGCCCGTTACGCCAGTTTCGCCAGATAGCGCCGCAAAAAACTCGCCCTGCCCGTTTCCAGAAATTCCAGCAATTGCAACGATTTCCCCAGCTCGAACAGTTAGATCAATCGACTTGAGCGCCACCGAAAACGGCGTTGCCGCGCTGGCCGACAACCCCTCAACCGTTAACTGCGGAGCGCCGTCAGCAAGGCTGGCCGCCCGCACAACATCGTCAACATCGCTGCCCACCATCCGCGCGGCCAGTTCAGCGGGGCTGCTTTCTCTTGGATCGCATACGTCCACCACCTTACCATGGCGCATGATCGTTGCGGCCGAACACAGTCTGCGCACCTCGTCCAGCCGGTGGCTGATATAGAGAACTGACCGTCCTTCGTCCCGCAGTTGAAACAAGACCTCAAACAGCTTGTCCGCTTCCTGCGGGGTCAAAACCGATGTCGGCTCATCCAAAATCACCAATTGCGGATTTTGCATGAGGCATCGCACGATCTCAATGCGCTGCCGCTCCCCCACCGAAAGATCACCAACCACAGCATAGGGATCGAGGGGGAGACCGTAATTTTTGGAGACCTCGCGTGCGGTTTCGGCCACCGCGTTCAGGCTCATTTCAGCGTCAAAGCCTAGGGCAATATTGTCCGCAACCGTCAGAGAATCGAACAGCGAAAAGTGCTGGAATACCATGCCGATACCGATGGCCCTTGCCGCAGAAGGCGAAGCAATCCGAATGGTCTCACCTTGCCAACGCAAAACGCCATTGGTTGGTTGGAGCGAGCCGAACAGGATTTTGACGAGCGTGCTTTTGCCCGCGCCGTTTTCACCAAGAAGCGCATGGATTTCGCCGGCTTGAACGGTCAGATCAACGGTGTCGTTGGCTTTAAGTGAACCGAAGACTTTGGTGATGCCAACGGCTTCAACCAGAGGGGCATGATTGCCGGGTTGCACTTCGCTTTTTGACACCGAGTTTTCAGCTCCCGTGACGTCTGATGCCCAATACTTAGGCATAATTGCAATTGCCCAAACACTGAGCAGCCGGTGTATGTCATCAGAAAATCCACCGCCCCACAAGCGGAAACAGCCAATCCTCACAAGGAAGGCGTCACAGAAAACGAGCAACCGAACAGAGCGGTAGAAAACACACCCCTTTGCTGCGCGTATGAACCGCCTGTGGAGCCTCGGTCGATCTAGGGAATGAGAACCGTCGCCCCCACGGTGGCGCGCCCTTCCAGGTCGCGGTGCGCAGTCGCCGCATCGCTCAGCGCATAGGTCTGATTAACGGGAATTGTCACCGTGCCACTGGCCACCGCATCAAACAAATCACCCGCCGTCGCCTCCAACTCGCCACGCGTTGCGATGTAATTGAACAGCGTTGGTCGCGTGGCAAAGAGCGAACCCTTTTGCGACAAAATGCCAAGATTAACGTCCGGCAACGCGCCGGACGACTGGCCGAAACTCGCCCACAGACCACGGCTTTTCAAACAATCCAGCGAGCCGGGAAAGGTGTCCTTCCCCACCGAGTCGTACACCACATCGCACAGGCCCCCATCCGTGATGGCGCGCACCTCCGCAACAAAATCCTGGCTTTTGTAGTCGATGACGTGGTCATAGCCGTGTTCGAGAGCAAGTTTCACCTTTTCCGGCCCACCGGCGGTGCCGATGGTCTTTGCGCCCAAGGCCTTTGCCCATTGACCCGCGATAAGACCCACGCCCCCGGCAGCAGCATGGAACAGGATGGTGTGCTGCGGCCCCACAGGAAAGGTCTGACGAAGCAAGTATTGCGCGGTCATGCCTTTCAGCATCATAGCGGCGGCGGTTTGATCGGACACACCATCGGGTATTTTCACCACCCGGTCGGCTGCGATCACCCGCTCTTCCGCGTAGGCCCCTATCGGACCCGCATAGGCGATGCGGTCACCCACCGTGAGGTGCTCCACACCGTCGCCAAGCGCTAGAACCTCGCCCGCCCCTTCCATGCCCGGTGTAAACGGCAGATGCGGCACCGGGTAAAGACCGGTGCGAAAATAGACATCGATGAAGTTGAGCCCAACGGCGGTGTGCCGGATCAGAACCTCACCCGCTTTGGGGGCTTCAACTTTGATCTCAGTCCAGACCAAGACCTCCGGCCGGCCCGTCTCTTGCACCACGATGGCGTGTGTCATGTCGATTTCCTTCTCACGTGTCATGTAGAGCTTGAGGTGTTGGCGTCGGCATTTGACCACCCGTTTTGCCATTGATCTGCGAGGACAACGCAAAAGACACCAGCGCCAAGGGAACGAGGCACAAAAGCGCCGCTCGCATCCCAACCGTATCAATAATGAGGCCCAAGAGCGGTGGCGCGATCATGAAAGCCGTAAAAGCAAAGAGCGACATGGCGGCCACGTTATCCTCAGCACGGCCCGGACGGGCCGCCGCCACGGTCATGGCCATGGGATAGATGATCGCGACCCCTATGCCGGAAAGCAACGCAGCAACCAGGGCAAATGACACGCTGGGCGAAAATGCAAAGAGACTGATTCCTAAGACGGCAAGCAGGCAGGACACCCGCGCCACGGTCAACAGAGCGAAACGATCTTGTATCCAATCTCCGCTCAAGCGCGTGATCATCATGGAGAGCGAAAACACCGCGTAGACCAGGCTTGCCTGCGCGATGGAGCCTGAAAGCGTGTCGCGCACAAAAAGGGCTGACCAATCGATGAACGCGCCTTCGATGAGCATGATGCCGACGGGAAAAAGGCACAGCAACATGATGCCCCGAGCGGGCAGCGCAAACGCCTTTTGCTCGTCTGAGGGTTGCGGGTCTGCATCGCTATTGCCCCGTTGTTTCAAGACCATGAGGGCAACGCCCCCGGCAAGGATGACAACCGGCAATACAATCGAGAAATGGGCCACAAACCCAAAGCCAATAGACGCAGTCAGGCCCCCGAACATTGCGCCCACCAACGAGCCCATGCTCCAAAACCCGTGCGCCCGGGACATGATGCGCACTCCGCACATCCGCTCTTCGCGGTCAGCAGCGCTGTTCATGGCAACCTCTGTGACACCAATAAAGAAGCCCGCAACCAACATCAAAACCACAAGCGCGCCAAACGGGGCAACAAATGCCACCAACCAAAACGCCAGCGCCCAAAGGCTCAAACCCACCAGCGAAGACAACGCCAAACCAAACCGCGCGATGAACCGGGGGGCGACTAGAAATGCGGCGAGCGTGCCAAGCGCCAGGGCGAACAGCGCAAAACCAAGTTCGGTGGCCGACAAGCCAAACATCGCCTTCACATCTGGAATACGCGGTATCCAGTTGCCAAGGATGAAACCGGACAGAAAGAAAAAGCCAAAAATAGCGAGCGCCTGCGCGCGCAAACCGCGAAAGAGGCCGGCTTTTGTCAAAATTGACTCACTCATGTTTGCCCCATCGTTGCCCAGTGAGGCCGCACGTGCGTTGCAAACGCCTAGACCGCTTTGCCCAAGGCCTGGAGGACAAAACCGACGCAGTACAAGTATAGCGCGGTGAGCGCGATTCCGACCTGCACCAGCACGGGCACAGTGTCTCCAACATAGCCGCAATATAACGCGAACAGGCCGCACACGGACCAGATGGCCACCATGCCCAGCGTCAAAGGGCGCTGCGTTTTAACCCGCACCGGATGCACAAAGAGCAAAGGAGCGAAGGTCAATGCCGCGGACACCACCACCACCCCAGCCGCTACATACCAACCCGGCTCAATCACAAACAGCGTAAACACGAGCATGTTCCAACACACGGGGAAGCCGATAAAAAAATTGTCCCGGCTCTTCATGCGGGTGTCAGCGTAGTAAATTGCACTGGTGCACACGATGAGAGCTGCGCAAACAAACGACCAGCCCTCCTCCATGAACCCGGTTTTATAAAGCGCAAACGCGGGGATCAAAACGAAGGTCACATAGTCAATGATGCAATCGAGCAGTTCGCCCGACCACTCCGGCAGCAATTCCTTGACTTTGAAATAGCGCGCCAAGGGACCATCAACCCCGTCAACGGCAAGAGCCACGCCCAACCAAAACCACATAGCCGTGAGCCGACCTTCGGCTGCTGCCACCAAGGCCATAAACGCCCAGAAAGCCCCGGACGCCGTGAAGATATGGACGGAAAAGGCAATGAGAACGTTGTTGGGCGGTCGGGTCATTGCCGTCGTTGGGCCTTCGTGTGAGCCATTATTCAGACCGCGGGCGGGTCAGTTATTTCGTGTCGATTCGCTGCCCCGCCATCGTTTCCGATATGGCCTAGCTGTGCCAATCCAGTTTGCACACTTCGGCGGACAAGCCCTCGAAGTTCCAATTGCGACCGAAGGCGCGGAAGCGCGCGCGGTCCGATTTGGCAACGATGATGTCTTCGGCAATCCAATATTCGGAATTGCTAATCACCGTGTCTTCGCCCTTGGTTTTACCCGCGATGGGCGTGACCACACCGTCCAAAATCTTAGGGATTTTGATGTGGCGGGTTTTGTCTTCAACTTCGTAGCTGATCTTGTGATGTTGAACGCCCAGGAAATTGCCCACCAGGATGGACAACAAGTGCGTAGTGCCGCCTGCTTTCCCGGTGAAAATCTTGGTCAAACTCTTGGTAGCATAAATCGACGCGCGTTCATCAATGAACAGGCCAGCTGTCCAATTTCCGCGGCTCATATAGCCTGGGATTTCCATCATCAGGCCCAAATTGATGCCGGAAAGATCAACATCGTTGAAGTGACCGGAATCGACGCGGAACCCAGCCCAAGTCTGGCAGTATCCTTCCGTGGGCGGATGATTGCCGAGCGACAAAACGCACGGGCAAAACACGTTGCAGTTACACGCGAGGGTGAGTTCACCCTTCATACTCCAGTCATCTTTGGCCATGCGATCTCCCAAAACGCTTTATGGTTTGTGTGACGCTGTCTGTCCTCCATCCAGCGCCGTTGCCCCCGAAGGAGCGGTTTTCCCGTCAGGCATCTTCGCCCAACGAACGTCCTTGTATTTTACGCGTGAGAGACTGTCATCACCGCTGAAAGAACGGCGAGTATTCCCCCCCAGGCGACCAATATGCCGCCGGAAACCCGGGAAGTCACTTTCCCTGACCCACTTTTTTCAAGAATCGCCAAAAGCGTAAACAACGCCATCCACGCGAGGTTCATGGTTCCTAGGACCAGCATAACCAGCATCAGGGCCCAACAACAGCCCAGACAATACAACCCCTGCTGAACGCCGAGGCGCAGCACGCCCGACGTGGTGGTTTGCCAATTCGCAAACAGGGTCGAAAACGGGTTTCGGCATTTCTCAAGGCAGGCGTCTTTGAGACCGCTGAACTGATAGTAGCCTGCAAACAGCAAAATCGCCGCTGCCAGCCAGCCTTGGACCGGACGAACAGGATCATCAATCGTGCCAAGCGAGATGAGCCCCCATTGAACCGTGGCAGCGATCATGGAGAACGCGAGCCACACGAGAAGATACCCGACGACAAGAATGGTGGGCGAAATCACCGGCTCGCCTTTGCCGCGGGCGGTGTCGGCGATGTCGCAATAGGTGCGGACAAGCGGTGCGGCAGACGGTGTCATCATAGCTAGTGACATCATCATCCACATAGCCACCATCGTGGCAAACAAGCCCAGCACCTGGGAGCCTGACTGCGCCTCTGGAAGCGCAGGGGCACACAGTTGAACGAGAAACGTGAGAAA
>JBCBCT010000105.1:0-10811 GCA_038530365.1 Pseudomonadota bacterium
GCCGCCAGCGCTTGCGCGGCGGACACAATCGAAGAGGGCGCGATAAGCGAGACCTTATCTTCCGCGCTTTCGTTGAAGCTAGCAAAAGCGGTCACATCGATCCCCTCCGTCAGAAGCACCGAACGCAGTCGCTCGGAGACGGAAGCGATATACGGACTAAGTAGGCCGATGCGACCCAGTCCGAGATGGTGGCAGGCCGCGATCAAAGCTGAAACGGGTTCTGTCACGTAGGGCGTCGGCTTTCCGGCTCTTATCATTTCGGCCACTCGGTCATAGCCGATCTGCGCCGTGCCAGATGTGCAGCCGTAGCCAATCGTGCTGCATTGGGCACCAAGGGGAAACAACGCCGCGGCCCGGCTTAATTCGCTTTCCATGGCCGCAAGGCTATCCGGGGTGACATGGGCACCCGAAGGGACGCGAGACACCAGCAATTCAGCGCTGCTGGGAATCAAGCGGCGCATGTCCTGTTCAATTGTCTCATCGGACTGGAGCACCACCAGCCCAATTTGCGTCGGGCGGCCTGTGTTCAGTTCAAACGGCACGTGAAGTGATGGATTTGGCATTAAAGAACTCGAATGTCTGCGGGGGCAGGACTTGATAAAAACCGCGGGCCCTGGGCCTCGATGACCACGTTTTCTTCATGGACCATGATTTTGCCGCCGCCCATCTCGATGCAGGGCTCCAGCGTGATCACCATGCCGGGTTGCAAAACGGTTTCATCAACCGGAAGGATCGACGGTCCTTCGGTGAGTTCCATTCCCAACCCATGGCCCAATCTGCCCGCGTTGAGCCGCGATCCCAAGACGTCGGACATGGCTTTGTGCAAGTCCGCAAAGGTCGCGCCCGGGCGTGCGGCCTTAAGACCTACCTCTGTCGCATCCACCAAACGGGCATGGGCGTCCGTCACCGCCGGGGAGGGCGGCCCAACGCTGTAATTGCGGTCGAAGTCGCAAAAATAACCGTCCCAAACTGCGCCCGTATCCAGCATTAAGACATCGCCCGGTGTCAGCGGGGCGTCGGTTGCCGGTGAAATAACATCGCCATAGCCTCCATGTTCCGCCGCGCCGGCCAGGTAAGACACGGCATCCGCCCCCTCGTTCAGGCAAAGGGACTGGAAGGCGCGAAACACGGTGGAAAGTGGGGTGCCAGCCGTAGCGATCTCAAAAACGCGGTCGAACGCGCGGCTTGCTATGTCCACACAATGGGAAATCTTGGCGATTTCGGCATCGGATTTCACCATGCGCAGATTGGCGGTGATGCCGTGGTCGTGCACGATGCTGCGCTGCTGCAACGCGGCTTTCACAGCATCCAGCGATCCAAGGGGCATCCGCGCGTGGGTCTCACGGCCGTGGGCCATGCCGACGAGGCTGCCGGGGTCGCAAAGAGAGGACAGAGTATCCACCAGAAGGCTGACGCCATCATCATCATAGTCCGGCGCATCCCAGGTGCGGATGTCGTCCAGCCAGCTCTGCGCCATGAGATTGTGGCCAATGCTAGGGATCACGGCCACCGGTTTTCCGCTGCTGGGCACAATGAGGAACCACGGTCGCGTTGGACTTTCCCAAAATCGGGTCAGAAAGCCTGTGTAGTACCGCACCTCCGGTTCGGTGGTTAAAAGCAGCGCCGACAAGCCGTGTTTGCGCATATGGCTTTGGGCTAAGGCCGTTCTGTTTTGATATTCAGCTTCAAGAAAGCCGCGAACCGGCGGGCTCGCGTCGCTCATACATCCGGACCTTCGCTAAGAATCGTAAGAATGCGGGCATCCGCAGGCATGTTTGGCCCGCCTTCTCGTGCTGCGACTGCCAGAGCGCCCGATACACCCGCCGCGCCGGAGGGCGTTGAGGGCAGGCCCGCAGCGGCGCAGGCCTCCGCGCCGTGTTGGCCTTCCTGTTCGCTGATCAGCACGAAATGGTTGGCATCCCGCGCCAGCCCTTTCAGCGCGATGAGCGACGGCTCTTTACAATCCAGTCGCCCCATGGCCGAGACGGGACCGTCCGTAAACCGCGCTGCACCCGCTTTCATGGATCCAAACAGGGCAGGGGCCGCAATCGGCTCGACGACCGTGATTTGGGGCGCCTCACCCCAAGCAAACCGTGCATAGGCCGCGCAGGCCGCCGCGAGACCTCCGACACCAGCCTGTAGAAAAATGTGGGTTGGTGGCTGCGGGATTTCTGCAACGACCTCTTCCATGAGGACGGTGTAGCCCTCCATCAACACAAGCGGGCGGTCATAGTAGTCGGCCCATGAACTGTCGGAGAGGAGGGCCCACCCGTTTTGAGCGGCTGCCGTGGACGCGGCGGCCATGCTGGCTTCGTAGAACGCCCCTTCACGCCGGACCTCTGCCCCGAAGCAGCGTAATTTGTCTGCGAAACTCTCTGGCACCGTTTCGGAAAGATAAATGATTGCTTCGGCACCAAAAGCCTGCGCGCCGGCGGCGACGGACAGGCCGTGGTTTCCCGCGCTGGCGGTAACATAGGTCCGCCCTCGGGCCTCTCCAGCCTCCGCATCGCGGGCGATGACATAGGCCGCCCCAAGGGCTTTGAAACTGCCCATCCCCATGCGGCTGCGCTCATCTTTGACATAAAATGAGCTGACACCCGCAGAATCGCGAAGGTCGACACTCTCCACCAAAGGCGTGCTGCCTGAACGGGGACAACGGGCAAGCAAAGGAATAACGGCATCGGCACGAACGCTCGGATACGGGCAGTCCTGCAAATCCGCCAGAACCCGATCCCGCAAAGCCGTTAGTGTTTCCAAGATTTCCATAGCCGAACGCTAACAGAACCCAGAAGCAGCACAACGGCCCACAACGACCGAAGACGTCGCGACACCGCCAGCGTACAGCGAAAAACAGCCCGGACCGCCAATGATAGCCAGCAAAAAGCGAGCCGGGCCGGAGGCTTGCATACCCCAATGTTGACGAGGCAACGCCCTAAGCGAAGCGAAAGGCTTGAGGTCTACCCAGATCGCGGAACAGGTGGCGAGCAACCCCGTGGACGCGGAGCATAGCGAGCGAAAAGCGAGCCGGGCGGCCAGCCCGCCCCAACGGAGCGGACGCGTCAGCGTTCTGCGTGAGTTCAAAAAATGGTGCCCCCTGCCGGACTTGAACCGGCAAGCCCGTAGGCTACGGATTTTAAGTCCGCTGCGTTTACCAATTTCGCCAAGGGGGCAACGCCGAGTTTGAGTTAGCGGTTTTTGGTGAACGGGTCCATCCGGGAAAGACACTGCCCATTACAATCAGCAATTTTGCTGCCGCGCGGCTGCAACCTTCGTTGGACAGGGACCAAGGGATCATGGCTTTCGTGACTTTGGGCGCTTAGAACGCGGGTCCCGGGCTCGATGGCGCCCCGTTTCCTTGAGGATTTGACCGGTATGGCTGGTTTTTCCGGTTTGATTGCTTTGGCTTTAGCTTACATCATGAGCCAATTCTACCGCTCGTTCCTTGCGGTTTTGACCCCGGATCTCACCCGGGACCTCGGCATGTCGAACAATGAGATGAGCCAAGCGCTTGGGGCGTGGTTTATTTGCTTTGCGGTGGCTCAGTTCCTGGTGGGGCCAATGCTGGATCGTCTGGGCCCAAAGCGCACGGCGGGCGTGTTGTTTGGTGTGAGTGCTGGGGGTGGCACCGCGCTTTTCTCTCTGGCCTTTGCGCCGTGGATGATCATCGCTGCCATGGGCCTGATCGGCGTGGGGTGCGCGCCGGTTTTGATGGCCGCGATGACGCTGTTTCGCCACGGCTTTGACAGCCGTCGGTTTGCCGTTTTGTCGGGCACCTTCATTGCCATCGGCAATGCGGGCAATCTTTTGGGGTCCGCCCCGCTTGCCGCCTTCGCCCAGGCCGCCGGTTGGCAAACGGTTCTGATTGCCTTGTGTGGTGTCACTGTCGCCATCGCCTGCGGGGTATTACTCTTGGTGCGTGATCCCTTGTCGGCGCAAAAGGCTGCCGGCGCAGACGGCGGTTCCTATCGCGCTCTGTTGCTCAATCGGAAACTGTGGCCGATCTTTCCGATTATGGCCTTAAGCTATGCCGTGGTTGCCAACATACGTGGCCTGTGGGCCGGACCGTTTTTCAACATTGTGCACGGCTTAGACACGGCGGCGATCGGTTCCATTACGTTTGTTGTCGCCCTCGCGATGTTGGCGGGAAGCCTGGTATACGGTCCGCTGGACACGTTATTTCGCACGCGCAAATGGGTCATCTTTGGCGGAACGCTGATCATGTACGTGGCGCTTTTGGTTTGGACGGTTGATCCCGCCGGTCCCGTGTCCCGCACCACCGTGCTGCTGGCCATCATGGGCCTGTGCGGCATTTCCTATCCCGTCATCATGGCCCACGGTATGGCGTTTGTGCCGCCCCACATGAGTGGGCGAGGCCTGACACTTTTGAATTTCTTTTCCATCGGTGGGACAGGGGTGATGCAAAGCGTGTCCGGCTTTGTCTATGAGGGAAACGCCGTCGCCAGCGATCCGCTGTCCGGCTTTTCCGCGGTTTTGTGGCTGTACGCAACCACGACGACGGTGGCTCTCATTATCTTTCTCTTCGCCACAGATGCGCCACCGCAAAGGGCCAGCACTTAAAGCCGGGGCGCAAGCCGACCGACCGTTATCCCGTTCCAGTTTTTGAGCACTGGCGATCCAAGCTGAGACAAGGCGGGATGAAGGGGGTCGTCGTCGGGAATGACATGTGCGACGACGGCGGCCATCATCGCTTCGCTGGCGCGGGTGGCGCCGTCATGGCATTTCAGCGCAATGCCAATCCCAAGTTCTGGGATTGCGCCGCAAAACACGCCCTCCGCCCCCGTTTTTGCAAAGATACTGCGGGCGCTGTTGTGCGTCTGGTTGAGTTCCATGATCTGCGTGCAAAAGCGCTCGGTTCCCGCCACATAAAACGGGTTGGACATGCAGGCATTCATCAGCCGTTTGGCGGCCTGGTACCGCCCCGCCGTAAGCCCAACACCTGTCGCCATGCGGGCAAAGCCATGGGCCATCGCACGCAGGCTGATGGCATAGGTGGGAATGGAGCATCCATCCGTGCCAGAGGCGTCTTCGTGGTGGAGGGCACCCGTCACATCCTCCATGACACCGCGAACAGCCTTTTGAATGGCGTGGTCCGGTTGAATGTAGCCCGCCGGATCAACGCCGGTGTGCACCGCCGTGCAAATGAACCCCGAATGCTTGCCCGAACAATTGTTGCAAACCGGCCCCGGCGTGCCCTCCCAGTCGGCCATTTGTTCCTGAATAACAGGAATGCGCCGGGCCCAGTGGCCGCCGCATTCCAACACCGCTTCATCGCACCCCGCTTTGGCCAAAATGCTGCGGGCGGTGGCAACGTGGGCGGCTTCCGCAGAATGGGAGGAGCAGGCGAGGGCGAGTTCCTGGTCCGTCAAACCCAGCGCATCGGCTGCCCCACTTTCGAGGAGAGGAAGCGCTTGAATGGCTTTGATTGCGGACCGGGGAAAGACAGGAGTTTCGGTATCACCGCGCATCAACACGGTTCCGCCGTCGCCATCGACAACACAGACGGAAACGCCGTGGCTGCTTTCCACGAGGTCGCCGCGCATAACATCGACCCGGGCTGGGGCTTCTTGATCGGACATTACAGCGCCTTCGCCCATTCGATGATTTTTGCGGCCAAGGGTTCGGAGTTCGCAGGGCTTAAAATGCGCCCGCCGATCACATGATCAAAGGGATCTTCCGCTTGTGTGACCTCGTGAACGGTTGCCGTGCCGCCTCCGGTCTTACCCCAGCGTGCAGCAATGGCTTTTGAAACGTCAGACTTCACCACTTTATCTTCCGGGTGATAGACAAAGAGCGCCGGGCGCGCGGCGTTTTCAAAAGGCAGCGCGCGTGTGTGGGCCACCACCGCCTGCATGGGAATGAGCGCCACCGTAGGATATTGCGTCGTCCACCACTTGCCGTGGTCAGGATTGGACGGCTCAAACGAGCGTTCAGCGCCGGCGATAAGCGGAACGAGCGTCCGCCCAAATGGCATGGTCAGGATCTCTGCACTGTCGGCCTGCACGGTGAAGTTGGGCGAAACCATCACGTGGCCGATGACGTTTTGCATCAGGTCGGGTTTCAATTCGGCCCATGCCGACAGCGTGCCGCCGGTCGAGGTCGACACGATGAGGACTTTGTCACCGATCGCCCGTCCAATCGCCAACGCCTCGGCCGTGTCGTTGAACCAATCGTTGACGCGCGCCTCAGCCATCGCTGCGCCATCGCGACCGTGGCCCGCAAGGCGGGCATAGTAGATGTTTGCACCCAGCGCCTGCGCCACCAGGTCGGGAACCGGGCGGATTTCTTCAAGCGTCGCCGAAAAGCCATGGATATAAACGATCGCGGTGGCAGTTTTCGTGCCTGCTGTGCCATGCCAAACGATCTGTTTTTCCGCACCCGATTTTAGGTTTGCAACCTGGGCTTCCTTTGATGAAAGGTAAGCATCAAGATCAGTGCCAAGATCGTCTGCCTTGAACGCCAGTGTTTCATCCACCGGTTCCCTCGGCCCCAAAAACCAAGCCGCCGCCCCCAAAACCAAAAGCCCTGCCAAAACCCAAAGCACGATACGCCCCATGGTTATCCTCTCCTCACCAGTCGTTCGCCGGCCACAGTGCTTACGCCATGCCACAAGCGCAAGGCGAATATACAACCGTGTTTGTCAGAGGAGAGGCGGCCTCTATTGACCTATTTTCCCCACGCCTTTGAAGCGCCCGTCGATACCCTGGACATCGGAAAGGGGCGGACCGTGACATATATGGTCCTTTTCTTACCCCCCGAACTAGAAGGCCAACTTCCGTTCGATGCTCATCCCAGGCTGCGGGTGGAAGGGGAAATTGCTGACATGCCCGTACGCGGTGCTTGGAATCCGGTGGGCGATGGTCGGCGCTATTTTATCGTCTCGCCACAGGTGAGAAAAAACGCCGGTCTGACGGTGGGCCACATGGTCGAGATGCGGTTTCGCATTGATGACCAAGACCGTGTGGACGTTCCCATTCCGCTGATGCGGGCCATCCGTGCTGACGCCGATCTTTATGCAAAGTGGACTGCTCTGACGGCTGGCAAGCAGCGCATGTACGCCCACCATGTTTCTGGTGCCAAAACGGCCCCAACGATTCAGCGACGCCTGAATGAATGCCTGGCCGCGTTGGCGTGTGGAATGACGATACGTGACTGGCAGACGGCCAACAAGGCCAAACAGATGAAGACTGATTGAGACCGCGCAAAGTTCAGTTTTGAGGCTTAGCCCATGAAACTGACGCCGAGTTCATAGCCGCGTCGCCACGCGACCCGCGCCCGGGTGTTCAGTTCTGCTTGACGGCACTTCAAAATGAAGGTGTCAGGAATGCCGGCATGGGACGCAACGCTCATGCGCGCGCCGCGGGTATTAATGTCCCGCAAGGTGCAGGATATAACCTGTCCGGTCTCTTCAACCAGAATGCTGGCGGATTTCGTGATAGACTCACGGGGCTCGCGGCGCTGGCCGCCTGGACCGGCGGAACTGCGTCGCGAACTGAGGGCACCACGGCGTGAAGAAGACTGAAACACGGAACCCCCTTTTCGGATCTGCACTGCACATCCCACCTAACCGTGTTTTCCTTAAGAGCTGCTTTCGCGAGACCGTGAATTTTGAATGAATATGCAAAACGGCTGCCGCCCGGACATCGCCTTTGAATACGATGTCCGGGCGACCAAACGTTTGGCGCAGGGCGGTTGCGTTCTACCGCAGCACGTCTGTGACACGTCGCAAGGTCACGCGGCGGTTGCGCCAATCCTCCCATTGGGTGTGAACCAACAAATACTCTTCCCCGTAGCCGACGGTTACCAAAGAACGGGCGGGCACGCCAAACCAATCGACAAGAGCGTATTTGAGAGCAAGGGCCCGGCGCTCCGACAGATGCTGGTTTGCTGCGTAGGAGCCAACGGCGTCGGTGTGGCCTTCGATCATAAAGCGCTCATAGCCGCCAAACCGGTGCATAGCATTGGCAATCATCTCCACCTTCCAGCGCTGGGAATGGGAAATGCGCGACGAACCAAAGGCAAAGTTAATCGCTTGAATGTTGATGGAAGGCAGTGAACGGCGCACCTGATGGTTGCGTTTCAATTGGCGCAGGCTCATGCGCTGCTGCCCACCACGCCGGTGCTGATTGAAGCGTTGCTGGCGAAAGCGTTGCTCCGCGCGGCGATGACTGAGCCGCCGGGCACGGTTTTGGCCGCGGCGCTGACCTTGGTGCTGAAATTTGCGGCGAGTGTTGCGTTGCATCTGCTTGGCGGGGCGCTGCATGCGAGGGGATGCCGACAGGCTTTTGAAAATCTGTTGTGAGGTGGCCATGCGCTTCGATGCGGACTGTGCCTCGGCGATGTTGAGGGGCACAGCAACGCTGGCAATTGCCAGGACGCTTGCAAACATCGCCCCAGACATGCGCTTGGAGGCGTGCATGAGTGGCGAATTGGCGAGGGTTTCGGTGAGGGAAGCAAACATAATGATTCTCCTAAAGGGCGATCTTGGTGCAGACGGTTTGTGTGTTTCACCCCGTTTGATGGCGGACAGTGGTGTGATCCGCCGGGCCAAACCGGATGCGATGAAGACGGTTTAGGAGAATCGGTCTGAACAGCATCTGAGAGTGGCATTCACCTTGCGTTCAGGTCAGCATTGAGGCCCACTTTAGATTGGAACGGGTTTGGCAATGGCCTTCATTAGCCACGATTTGGCCCCATTGGGGCCAGGTTTGAGCCTGTTTGCATGGCTTGCAAACCAGATATGCAGGCAATCTGGGGTGGCGGGCCATAAAAACCTCATTTCGAGCCAAAAGCGGTTTGTGAAAGGGTTGACGAAAGCGGGGCAGGGCTTTAGTGCACCCCCAGTTCAGAACAACGTGAGACAACGATTTCGCCGCGACACGCGCCGGATGCTTCTGTCTCAAACCTGTTCTGTCATATCGAAATATCACTCTGGTGCATGACCGCCTCGCGGCGATCCTCTGCTTTTACTGCGTGCCACGCCCGTCTCGGTGTTGTTTGGTACATATGTGTTTGTCATACGCGCTGCGACAGTGACCTCACGGGTCACGCGCGCTGCGTTTGTTGACGAAGATTGCTGTAAAGACCGGAAGCCACGAAGCGACAAGCCGGCCCGCAAAGTGTTGGGTGCGACTTGCTAATGCACATCGGCTGGTCATCCAGCCAAATGAACGAACAAGGACGTGTCCATGCCGACGATCAACCAGTTGGTCCGTAATCCACGTAAGGCGCCGATCAAACGGTCGAAAGTGCCTGCTATGGAGCAGAACCCGCAGAAGCGTGGCGTTTGCACCCGTGTTTACACCACGACACCAAAAAAGCCGAACTCGGCGTTGCGGAAAGTGGCGAAGATCCGTTTGACCAACGGTTTTGAAGTGATCGGTTACATCCCCGGTGAGGGCCATAACCTGCAAGAGCACTCTGTGGTGATGATCCGCGGCGGTCGTGTGAAAGACTTGCCCGGTGTGCGTTATCACATCATCCGCGGCGTTCTCGACACGCAAGGCGTGAAAGACCGCAAACAGCGCCGCTCCAAATACGGCGCGAAGCGTCCGAAGTAACCGAACGAAGTTAGGTTATCCCGGACAGCGCCGAGCGTGATTGGTCCGGGGTCGAAGATAAGAGATATACGATGTCCCGTCGCCACCGCGCAGAAAAACGAGTGATCAACCCGGATCCTAAGTTCGGTGATCTTGTTTTGTCGAAATTCATGAACTCCATCATGCTGGATGGAAAAAAATCCATCGCTGAGCGCATCGTTTACGGTGCCCTCGATCAGGTTGAGGACAAAGCGCGCCAAGAAGCGTTGCCGATGTTCCACCAGGCTCTGGAAAACATCGCTCCACAGGTTGAAGTCCGCTCTCGCCGCGTTGGCGGGGCAACCTACCAGGTACCCGTCGAAGTGCGTGCTGAACGCCGCCAGGCCCTCGCCATTCGCTGGTTGATCGCGGCTGCCCGCAAGCGCAACGAAACAACCATGGTTGACCGCTTGTCCGGCGAATTGCTGGATGCAGCCAACAACCGCGGCGCGGCCGTCAAAAAGCGTGAAGACACGCACAAAATGGCCGAAGCCAACCGCGCATTCTCACACTACCGCTGGTAGTTCACCGTTCGTCGCTGGTAACCGCAAACCCGCACAAAGAGATCTGTTATGGCACGCGAATATAAACTCGAAGACTACCGTAACTTCGGCATCATGGCGCACATTGACGCCGGTAAAACGACGATGACCGAGCGGATCCTGTTCTACACGGGCAAGATCCATAAAATGGCGGAAGTGCACGAGGGTGCGGCCACCATGGACTGGATGGCGCAAGAGCAAGAGCGCGGTATTACGATTACATCCGCTGCTACGACGACCTTCTGGCAGGGCCGGGACGGTAAAAAGCGTCGCTACAACATCATCGACACGCCCGGTCACGTGGACTTCACCATTGAAGTTGAGCGTTCCTTGCGTGTTCTCGATGGCGCGGTTGCTCTTTTGGACGCAAACGCTGGCGTTGAGCCTCAAACGGAGACCGTTTGGCGTCAGGCCAACAAATACAACGTTCCGCGTATGATCTACGCAAACAAAATGGATAAAACCGGCGCTGACTTCTTCCGCTGTGTGGAAATGGTTCGCGAGCGCCTGGGTGCAACGCCCTGCGTTTTGCAACTGCCCATCGGCGCCGAGAGCGAGTTTGAAGGCGTTGTCGATCTGATCGAAATGAAGGAGCTCGTCTGGAAGGGCGAAGAGCTCGGCGCAAGCTGGGACGTTCTTGACATTCGCCCGGAGCTTCAGGACCAGGCTGAAG
>JBCBCT010000106.1:0-10671 GCA_038530365.1 Pseudomonadota bacterium
CCTCACCGGAATCAAAGCTCGAAATGCGGGTGTTCACAACCGAACCGGGCCTACAGTTTTACGCAGGACACAAAGTCTCAACACCGGCCGGCCTGACAGGACAGGCATACGGAGCCCATGCAGGCTTCTGTTTAGAGGCACAAAACTGGCCAGATGCCGTCAACCAAAAACATTTCCCAGATGCTTTGGTTAAGCCCGACGAACCCTTGCGTCAGGTCACGGAATATAGGTTCCGAAAGCTATAATCAGCGACAAGCGCTGCTAGGCAACAATACGCGCTGCCACCAGCAGCACCAAAAAGACCAGCGTTCCGCCGATCAGACCGCCGCCCATGAAAAAACCAACGGCCATGGCAATCAACAGCGCAACGTTGCCGATAACGCCCCATTTGGTCAGCAGCAGGAAGAATGAGTATGTCTTCTCATGCTCCGGATAGTCCATCGGAGCACCATCTTTTGGGGTCTCATAAGTCTGGTCAGCCATCGTCGGCTCCCTGCTCTCTTAAAAACGGCTTGCACCGATCCTCACAGTTTGGATCAAACGCCGGCCAGGCTCCACTCTTGACTACAGGGAATAAACGAGACTGCGCGCTTTTGGCAAGGGACCGGGTCCACATCGCTCGGCATATGGGCCAAGAATTGATGGGCCTTTGGTGGCAGATCAGGTCGCGGCGCGGCGAAGGGAAAACGGAGATCCCCGCGAAGGGGTGCACGTCATCTGATCCGGCGTGGGGCGTACGCAATCTGCGGTGACGGTCTCCTTAAACGCGCCGCTGACCCATTGCATGCGCACCGTACCGTCGGTTTGAGAACTAAACTGGCCTTTTGCAAGGATCAGATTGCCTTCATTCGAGCGCGTCAGAAATTGTCCGTCTTTGAACTGGGTTTTGTAGGTGACAGCGCCGCTCATGGGCTCCCAAAACCCTTCAACGCTAGCAACAGGGGCCGTCTCCGTCACAGGCGGCGGTGTGGCGGTCGAACCCGGCGGCGGCGATACCCCGGGCGAGGTGAGACCAGCATTGTCGAAACCGCCCGATTGACAGCCCGCAAGGATGACAAGAACCGAGACCGCAGCCAAAGACGGCATACGCCCGCGGTGCGGCGTCAGTTTTTCGGACCGACTTAAGGCGATCATCGAGGTTGATGTTAAACGCATGACTTCCCTCCGGATTTTCAGCCTTGGGAACCGATCCCGCCACGTGGGATAGATCGATGACCGACCGCTGTGTGCCCAACGAGAACTGCCCCCACGGCAAAGTCGTTGGTCGTCCGCCATCAAAATGCGGACCTTCAATGGTCTAAGGCTTTAACTGTGGCACCTTAAGGGCGGGTTTCCATCGAACAGAACCAAGGTAAATGGGAGCCTAACAGCGCCCCACCGCCCAAAAGCCGCCGGCGGCGACTACGCTTTGTCCAAGGCTTCCAACTCATCAATCAGCCCTTCAATAACAGCCAGCCCCTTCAACCAAAAGTCAGGTTCCGACGCATCCAGGCCGAAGGGGGCCAGCAGCTCCTTGTGGTGTTTGGTTCCGCCCGCCGACAGCATGTCGAAATACTTTTCCTGAAAGCCTTCGTCCGCCTGCTGATAGACTGCATAGAGAGAGTTCACCAAACAATCGCCGAAAGCATAGGCATAGACGTAAAACGGGGCATGGATGAAATGGGGCACGTAGCTCCAAAACGTTTCATAGCCATCCCCCAATTTGACCGCCGGGCCAAGGCTATCGGCCTGAACGGACATCCAGCATTCACCAATTTGTCCCGCCGTCAGTTCCCCCGCCCGGCGGCCTTCATGGACTTTGCGTTCAAACAGATAAAACGCAATCTGCCGAACGACGGTGTTGATCATATCCTCCACCTTGCCGGCCAAAAGCGCTTTGCGATCGGCCTTGGAGGCGGCCCCGTCCAGCAGGGATCGGAAGGTCAGCATTTCGCCAAACACACTGGCGGTTTCAGCCAGCGTCAGCGGTGTTGAGGCCATCAAAGCCCCTTGCTTGGCAGCAAGAACCTGATGCACACCGTGGCCGAGCTCATGGGCAAGCGTCATGACGTCCCGCGGCTTGCCTTGGTAGTTCAGCAAAACATAGGGATGCGCAGAGGGCACGGTGGGGTGGGCAAAGGCCCCCGGCGATTTGCCCGGACGGACCGGCGCATCGATCCAGTTTTCATCAAAAAACACTTTGGCGATGGACGCCATGGAAGGGGAAAAACCGCCATAGGCTTCCAGCACCGTGTCCCGCGCCGTGTCCCATGGGATCGGCGTCTGCTCCACGCTGGGCAGCGGAGCGTTACGATCCCAATGGTTTAATTGCTCCATGCCCAGCCATTGCGCCTTCATGGCATAGTAGCGGTGGGAAATGGCGGGAAAGCGCGCCTGCACAGCCGCAACCAAAGCATCGACAACTTCGCGTTCAACACGGTTTGCCAGATGCCGGCTATCGGCCACATCTTCAAAACCGCGCCATTGGTCATCAACCTGCTTGTCCTTTGCCAGCGTGTTGGTGATCAGACTGAACAGACGGCTGTTATCCTGAAACGTTTTGGCAAGCGCGTCGGAGGCCGAACGCCGCACGGGTTCTTTCTTGTCCAAAAGAAGACTGAGGGTGGGCTCCAAAGCCAATTCTTGACCATCAACGGTGAAACGCAGCGCAGACATCGTTTCATCGAACAAACGAACCAGAGCGCCTCGTCCGGTTGCGTGTTTTTCAAGCAGCAGCTCTTCCAACTTATCGCCCAGCTGATGCGGCTTCTCCAACCGCAGATCGTCCAACCAGGGGCGATAGTGGGCCAGCTTTGATGATGCCGACATGGCCGCCGCTAAAGCTGCATCGTCAATCGCATTCAATTCAAGGCCAAAAAACAGGATATGCCGCTGGGCCTCCGTCAGCCGCTCCTGCACGTCGCCCTGAAACTTGGCAATGAGAGGATCGCTCGCATCTCCGGCGTGCAGAAGGCTCGCATACGCGCGCAGTCGACCCAGATGGTCCACCAACCCTTCAAAAGTCGCCAAGGCGGTGGCGATTTCATCGGGATCATCTTTGGCAAGCGCCTGCAACGTTCCTTTGTAGGTGTCTTCAAACGCTTTGGCCGCCGGCACAGCCGCCTCAAAATCTTCGCGAAAACGGGCGCTGTCCTGACCCGCATAAAGATCATTCAGGTTCCATTCTGGAAGGGTGCCAAAGGTTGTTTTGACGCTCAGTGCCTGGGCCATGGATGCTCCGTGTGTAGGCGGTGTTGGTGGCCGATTTTTGGGCCAGTGTTGAGATAAGTGTCGAGGCGACGTGCTTTGGACCCTTTGGGACCAAATGTTTATGGCTGGCGGCCGGTGGTCAGAAACGCAAAACAAAGCCCGATAACAAAACCAACAAACCATCGGTTCGTTAACCGTTTGTTCATGCGCCGCAGTGGATGGCTGTTAACGCAATTGTGCCAATGTGAACCACATTGACACGTCAAACGTGGTGGGCCGACCGACCACCGCTGCCAGCTCAACACGCCGGCAAAGCAGCACCCACAGTCAAGGAGACCCGCCGTTGTCACTGACAGTCCTTATCGTTGATGACGATCCCGTACAACGGCGCTTGCTGGAAAATTCTATCAACAAGATGGGCTACAGAACCCGCCAAGCAGCCTCGGGCGAAGAGGCCATGGTGGTGTTGGGCGCACGGGCAGCAAACCCCATCGCACTGATCGTTTTGGACCTTGTGATGCCTGACCTTGACGGCATGGGTGTGCTGGACAGGATGCGCGCGGACGAAATCGATATTCCCGTCATCGTGCAGACATCGAAGGCCGGGATTGACACCGTCGTGAGCGCCATGAAAGCCGGCGCCAATGATTTTTGCGTCAAACCGGTGAGTTTTGAACGGCTGAAGGTGTCCATCACCAACGCCCTCAAGCAACGTCACATGCGCGATGCGGTCAAAACGTTATCCAAGCGCAAATCCGGCACCTACGCCCTAAAAGACATGATCGCCGACAGCCCCACCATGGAACGGGCGGTCTCGCTGGCCACTCGGGCGGCGGGCTCTGACATTCCCGTCTTCATTGAGGGGGAGTCCGGCGTCGGTAAAGAAGTTTTGGCCCGCGCCATTCAAGGCGAAAGCAGCCGCTCCGGCGGTCCATTTGTTGCAGTCAATTGTGGAGCCCTGCCCGAAAATCTCGTCGAAAGCATTCTATTTGGCCACGTAAAAGGCGCCTTCACGGGAGCCATCGGCCAGCACGCCGGCAAATTCCAAGAAGCCCATGGGGGCACCCTGTTTCTGGATGAGGTTGGAGAACTCCCCCTGGACGTTCAGGTCAAATTGCTCCGGGTCATTCAGGAGGGGGAGGTTGACCCCGTCGGTTCGCGAAAGCCGGTGCCCGTGGATATTCGCATCATTTCGGCCACCAACCGCAGCATGATGGACATGGTGCGCGAGGGAACGTTCCGCGAGGACCTCTACTACCGCTTGAACGTGTTCCCAATCACCATACCGCCTCTTCGCGAGCGCAAAGGGGATATCAAAGCCCTCGCCGAGCACTTGATCGCCAAACTCAGCCTCGAAGAAGGCCGCCGAGCCATTGCCGGGATAACGCCGGAGGCACTATCCCTGTTGGAACGTTACGATTGGCCCGGGAATATTCGGCAGTTGGAGAACACATTGTTTCGAGCCCTCGTTTTGTGTGACGGAGACACGCTGGGGCTGGAGACATTTCCGCAGATTGCCTCCCATTTGGGTGAAGAACTGCCAATTGCGGAGGGGCCGCCCAGTCAGCCGTCAGACCGCAATCAGACGACCAACCCAGCGGCCCAACAGCCTATCGAAAGCAATCTCTACGGTTTCTTTCCCGCAGCAGACCCCAACGGCAATCCGCGAACCCTGGACGATCTGGAAAAAGAACACATCCGCTTCACCATCGCCCACCACAAAGGCCGCATGACGAGCGTTGCCCGCAGTTTAGGAATTGGCCGTTCGACGCTTTACCGGAAGCTGGCTGAAATGGGGATGGACCCTGCATCCAAAACCGGGACCACAAACGGCAACCCGGCCACCCCCGACGATGCGGAAGCCGCTTAACTTATCCCCAAGCGACTTGCCGAGGGTCATAGTCGAGGTCTTCGCCCTGACGCGCAATCAACCGACAAAGGTGTCCACAGGTCAACGAGACATCCCGCGATAGATTATGGGACCTGTTGGGTGACACATCATGTGACACATGGCGTGAGAGTAACGAAGTTCAGTGATTTCGCCGTTGGTCACATTGCGCTTGAAGCAGGTCTGTGTTGCAATTTCACCGAGGCCAAAGGCTGCTGGGAAACCCTATTTTAACCATAACAATGGCACGGTTGAGCTGGTCATGAATTGACCGCAATGTGCATGCACGTCGCTCCCCGCAATGAGACGGGGCTTGAAAAAGTACGCGATTTTGAAAATGGGGTCCGCGCTTTGGCCGTGGTTCCGCAATCAAAGGCGATTTAGTTCATCAACATGCTGTTCGGTACGCGCACATCAGTATCCTGCGAACACGGATTAACGTGTCGTTGGGAATCCGGTTTCGGCCGCGCTGTGTTTCGCGCTGCACTGTGCACCCTGCTTTTGATGTTCACAGTGATCCTTGTCACACCCGCCTCCGCCGAGACGCGCACGCTACGCATGTATTTTACGCACACCAAAGAGAGTGCGACCATCACGTTCAAGAAGAATGGAAAGTATCTCAAATCCGGACTGCGCAAAGCCAACCGCTTTCTGCGCGACTGGCGGCGCAAAGAACCGACCCGGATGGACCCGAAACTTCTGGATATCGTTTGGGAAATCTATCAGAAGAGCGGATCGAAAAAACCGATCCACGTCATTTCCGGTTACCGTTCACCGCGCACCAACAACATGCTGCGCCGCCGAGGCCGTGGTGTTGCCCGAAACAGCCAGCACACCCGCGGCAAAGCCCTTGATTTTTTCCTGCCCGACGTTCCCGTCGGCAAGCTGCGCGCCCTTGGCCTTCGCGCCCACCGCGGTGGCGTTGGTTTTTACCGCGGCAACTTCATTCACGTTGACACCGGACGCATTCGCCACTGGCCAAAAATGAGCCGCCGCGCCCTGTCGCGGGTCTTCCCTCGGGGCAAAACCGTCCACATCCCTTCCGATGGCAGGCCTTTGAAGGGCTACAAAGTAGCCATGGCCAACCTGAAAAAAGGTCGGAACGCCGATGGCTCATCGCGTTCGATCCGCAAACGCGGCAGTGGCGGTGGTTCGCTTCTTGCGTCCATCTTCAAGAAAAAAGAAAAGCCCAAGCCCGCAGCCGTCGCCAAAAAACCGAAGCCGGCCAAGAAACCTACCGTGAAGGTGCCCACGCCTAAGGAGGTGGCCGCCAAGAAGCCCGCGAAAAAAGACCCAAGCAAAGGCGTAGATCCGTTTGCTGCTGAATTGGCAACGGCCAAAAAAGCGCAAGAGGACAAGGCCAAAACGGATAAGACGCCTGCGGCTGCCGACAAACCGGCGGCACCGGAAACCACGCCCGAGAAATTGGTGGAGACCGCCGTTGCAGCGCTCACACCTGAACAATTGCCCCTGCCCAGACCGCGGCCAGCGCCGACAGTGGCCATAGCAGCAGCAAGCCTGCCAACCAACACAACTGCACTTGCGCCGGCAACCGCAGATGTCAGCACAAGCAGCGGCAACGGCATTACAGTGGGTGCCCCGTCGTCCTTGACGACCGCGCTGCGCCCACCAGCCGATATTCCCGTCGTGGCACGGGCCTTGGAACCCATGGCAAGCGGCGCGCCAAAGCAGCCCTCACTGCAGCCGACCCTTCAACCGCGCCCTGCCTTGCGGCCCAGTATCGAGGTGGCACGGCTTGAAGCGCCCACGCGCCCTGTGCCAGGGCGCATCCAACCTCGCATCGAAACAGATAGCCGCCCGGCGGCCACAAAACCGACGAGCAACCAGCAAAGCGCACAACAGATCGCCGCCCTCAACAACAACATCCTGAAGGCGCTCTCCAACCGCCGCGTGCTCCAGGAACCAGATGGCGCGGTGCGCAACACCATTGCGAACGAATTGGCGCGCAAGCTCGCCCAAAGCGCCCTTGCCCTCCCCACGTTGCGGCCTAGCCAAAACGACTTGAGCCAAGATAGCTTAAAGGACGCGGCCATCGTCACGGCCGCTTTGGATGTGCCCGAAGCAAACCGGGTGACCCGACCGAACCTGCGCGGTTCGTCGGCAATCCAGACCGATAACACCATGGGTCTGAGCGTGAAACAGCCCCGGGCCGTTGAAGTCGACGCACGGATGCAAGCGGAACTGCGCTTGGGCAATCTCAACGGGAAGACCGTGAAAACATGGGCTGTCGTAGAAAGCACCCGCATCGGGCCGATCGCCGTGCTCACCGCACCCACCTACAGTCAAAGCACCCGCCGCGCGGCACCGTCATCGGTGTTCTCCCACGGCTTTGGCGAGCCCGGCCCCCGGCTTCGCGCCGACCGGTTCACCGGGAAAGCGTTGACCCGGGTAGCGTTTGCGCATTTTGCAGCATTGAACTGACGTTTGGGAAACACCAACGGACGTCCGCTCGTTCGGTAGCCGTTGCACGCGCCAAGGCGTTTACTTCTCGGTGAGTTTTAACTCGATGCGGCGGTTTCGATCCCGCGCCTCTTGGCTGTCCGTCGGATCAAGCGGCTGAAACTCGCCAAAACCCGCAGCAACCAGCCGCCGCGCCGGCACACCCTGCGTAATCAAATATTTCACCACCGAAGTGGCGCGGGCTGACGACAGCTCCCAGTTATCCGCATATCGGCCCGTTCCAGACAGTGGGATGTTGTCCGTGTGGCCGTCGACCCGCAGCACCCAATCGATCTCCTCGGGGATTTCACCGCCAAGCTCAATGAGCGCCCGGGCAAGTTTCGTCATTTCTTCCAGGCCAATGGGATTGAGCGTGGCACCGCCGGAGGGAAACAGCACCTCAGATTGGAACACGAAGCGGTCTCCAACGATGCGGATATCGTCACGATTGCCGAGGATTTCCCGCAAACGTCCAAAAAAATCAGACCGAAAACGGTTCAACTCTTGCACACGTTGGGCCAGCGCCACGTTGAGGCGCTTGCCGAGATCGGCGATCTTGGTGGCGCTCTCGCGGTCCTTTTGTTCAGACGCGTCCAGTGCGTCTTCCAAAGCTGCAATCTGCCGCCGAAGCGCTGAAATTTGCTGATTGAGCAACGCAACCTGTCCCAGGGCGCGCCGGCTGATTTTCTTTTCTTCGGCCAGTGTATCGGACAGCGCATCGGCCTGTTGTTGGGCGGTGGACGCAGCGCCCGCACCGTTGGTGAGGAGGTCCTGCAAGCGGCTTTGCTCAGCCTGTGAGTCCTGCAGATTCGCACCCAACGTTTTCAGCTGATCTTCAAGGTCTTGCTTGGCCGATTGCTCCAGCGCCAGAAGAGCCGTCAATTCATTGATCTGGCTGTTCAAACGGGAGAGGACCGTGTCTTTTCCGGTGATTTCCTGGCTTAGCAAAAATTGCGCAAGGACGAACACGGACAAAAGAAACATGATGGCCAGCAGCAGGGTCGAGAGCGCATCCACGAACCCGGGCCAGTAATCGACCCTGTCCGCACCCCGCCGCCGTGTCCGCACCAACGCCATATTCTAGCTCTCAGAACCCGTTCCAGAACCAGATGGTGGAGGCCGTACACCCGAGGCGTTGGGTCCCGCATTGGAGCCATCGCCGGCAGCGCGGCTTGGCGCGGAACGTCCTGACGCCGCCTGGGTTGCCTGGGTTGCCTGGGTTGCTTGAGCGACCTGGGCAGCTTGAGCGGTCCCCGGACGCCCCGCAGGCAGGCTTCGATTGAGCTGATCAAGCAAGCGGCGGATATCCGCCTGGTTCCTGTTTTGCGTTTCAACCCAGTCGCGGATCAATTGCTGCTCATTGCGCATGTGTTTGACGAGGCCCTGAATGCCCTCGGCCAGACTGGCCATCGCCGCCGTGGTGCGCGCACCGCCCCCGCCTTCTCTGACCTGCGCCACCAGACGCTCCATGGCCCCGGTGACATCCGAACCACCGTTTGCGGCGGCCGCAAAATCTTGCGTGACATCGGTCTGCGAAGACAACCAATTTTCCAATTCCAGATAAAACCGGTTTTGCGCCTGCCCCGATTGAAGATCGAGAAAACCCAGCACGAGCGATCCAGCAAGACCAAACAGTGAGGACGAAAACGCCGTGCCCATACCGTCCAGCGGGGCCTGCAACCCCGATTTCAATGCGTCCAACACATCACTGGAATCCCCCGACCGCGGGTCAAGGGAACCGATAGTGTCACCGATTGAGCCGATGGTGGACAGCAGCCCCCAAAACGTCCCCAAAAGACCCAGAAACACCAACAGGCTGATCAGATAACGTGAGATTTCCCGCCGCTCATCCAGCCGATTGCCAATCGAATCGAGAATGGACTGGGTGGAACTGGTGGAAAGCGCGATGTTGTCGGTCCGGTCTTTCAACAGCACCGCCATGGGCGCCAGGAGGACCGGCCCCTTTTTGCGCTGCGCCGCCTCGCCCCGACGAAACGAATTCACCCAAGACACCTCGGGCATGAGACGGATGACTTGCTGAAACGCCAACAGAATCCCCACCGCCAGAACGCCGAGGATCAAACCGTTCAAGCCGGGGTTGGTCATGAACGCCTGAACGATGGAACCGGATAAAATCAATGCAAGAAAGCCAACGATGGCGATGAAGATCACCATGGCGAGCAAATAGACGCGCGGTGAAGACAGACGGTCGGGGTCAAAGTCTCGTGCCACATCGCCCTCCCGTGGCGCATGCCAAACTGCTCATGCCATCATCTATGCCAAAACTGTGGCGGCAAGAAAACAGGCGAGAAGGACAATCATCAAACGTCCGCCAACAGCGGAACCCAGTGGCTGTGGCCTTATGCGCTTTGGCTAGACGCTTTCACCAAGGCCTCAGGCAGCGGGCGGCTGACGATCTCACGCAGGGTCGCATGGACGCTTTCATTGCCCGCCACAATGCGGCCGGTCTCATACATGCTGGCTTTCGCGTCAGGTTCACTGGCAAAACCGCCGGCTTCCCGTACCATGAGAAGGCCCGCCGCAATGTCCCACGGTTGCAAACCTTCTTCAAAATACCCATCGAAGCGCCCGGCGGCGACGTAAGCCAGATTCAGGGCCGCTGACCCCGTGGCCCGCACCCCCGCAACGCGGTTCATGATGTCTCGCTGCCGGAACAGCGCAATACCGTGGCCGCGCTTGTTCAACGCCGGAATGCCGGTCGCGATCACGCATTCATCCATTGCCGTGCGGCCAGCCACGCGCATCCGCCGGTCATTCACAAAAGCGCCGCGACCTTTCTCAGCCGTGAAAAGCTCTTCGGAAATCGGATTGTAAACAACGGAAGCGATCAACTGACCTTGTTTTTCAAGCGCCACGGCAATGGCAAAAAACGGATTGGAATGGAGGAAATTTGTGGTCCCGTCCAAAGGATCGATGATCCAACGATACTCTGAACCCCGATCCAGCGCCCCTCCCTCTTCCATCAAGAACGAATAGCCCGGACGCCCTTTATCAAGTGCAGTGCGCAGCGTTTTTTCCGCTTTGATGTCTGCTTGGCTGACGAAGTCACCGGGGCCTTTCAGCGAGACTTGAAGATTTTCAACTTCATTGAAATCACGCGTCAGCGAACGCCC
>JBCBCT010000107.1:0-10418 GCA_038530365.1 Pseudomonadota bacterium
ACCCTCTCACCGCTTTGGCCATGTTCGACATCGTGCGGGAAACCGGTGAGAAAGCCTTCGTCATCACCGCTGGCGCAAGCCAGCTTTGCAAACTGATGATTGCGGTGGCCAAGGATGAAGGCTTTCGGCCCATCGCCATTGTGCGCCGGGACAGCCAAATTGATCTCTTGAAAGACATCGGCGCGGCACACGTTTTGAACTGTGAAAGCGAAACGTTTGCCAAAGACATGCGGGCGGTGATGCGCGAAGAGAAGCCGCGCATTTTCCTGGATGCCGTCGCCAACGACACATCATCGGCCATCTTTGACGCCATGCCGCGCAACGCGCGCTGGATCATTTACGGTAAGCTCGACGATGAAATGCCGACGCTGAACGAACCCGGCCAATTAATCTTCATGATGAAACAGATCGAAGGATTTTGGCTGACACGCTGGATGACCGAAAAGCCGATGGCAGAGAAAATGGGGGCCATTCAAACCGCACAAAAACGTTTTGCGTCGGGGGAATGGCAAACCGATGTCACAGCCATCGTTCCGTTGAGTGAAGCCATTGAACGGCTGCCAACAGAATTGGCCAAACCCAATGGCAAGGTGTTCATAAAGCCGTAACCGCTGGTCCCGGCCTTTGCATTTCGCGGCACAAGCGGGCACAACGAAAGTCGAAGGCGCACAAGAACGGGGTAAACCCGCAGCGCGCTAAGACGTGACGTGGCAAGCAGCGTGTAAGGGGCCGACCAGGCAGGGGCGCGCAGCGATGAGGCGGTTGAGACCCAACTGAAACAAAGCCGCTTTCGGCGTGGTCGGAGGCACAAGAGGGGCAATTCGACGAGGTGGCACAGATCACCCGTCATCTGGGAGGATAGGGCGTTGGAATTTCTCCAACTGGTATTGAGCGGTCTCGCCAATGGCTGTGTCTATGGCCTGATCGCGCTGGGCTTTGTGCTCATCTATAAAGCGACAGAAGCCGTGAATTTCGCCCAAGGCGACTTCATGATGATCGGCGCTTTCATTTGTCTGGGCTTCACAAACACCGATTTCATGGGGCTGAGCTTTTGGCTGGCGATCCCCCTAACGCTGATCATCATGGGCGTTCTGGGTTATCTGTTCGACTGGGGTGTGTTGCGGCAGATGTCGGGCCAGAGCCAGGTGTCCATCGTGATCCTGACCATTGCCCTTGGCTTTATTCTTCGCTTTGCGGCTGGAACCATTTGGAGCCACGAGCCGCAATCGCTTGAAACGCCCTTTGCAGGCCAAGACATTCGCGCGGGCGGTGTGGTGCTGGGGATCGACGAGATGGCGATCATTGTCGTCACCATCGTGCTGACGCTGCTGCTCTACGTGTTCTTTTCCCGCACGAAACTGGGGGTAGCCATGCAAGCTGCATCCCAGAACCAATTGGCCGCCTATTATATGGGCATCCCCGTGAAGCGAATGCAAAGCCTGGTTTGGGGTTTGTCCGGGGTTGTGGCGGCGGTTGCTGGCATTTTGTTTGCCTCCAAAGGGGCCATTGATCCATCAGCCGGACTGCTGGGCATTAAAGCCTTCGCGGCTGCGGCCATCGGCGGCTTTGGCTCGCTTCCCGGCGCGCTGGTTGGCGGCTTGATCGTTGGCTTGGTGGAGCCCCTCTCGGCGCGTTATTTCGATGCCCCCGGCGTTTCACAAATGGCACCCTATGCGATCTTGATTGCGGTTCTCATTTTCCGTCCCGGCGGACTGTTCTCACAAACCCAGAAAAAGAAGGTGTGAGGCCATGCGCTTTGTTTTCAAAACATCCTACGACGCCGATATTCGCCTGCACCGCCACGGTGCGCAGTTGTTCTGGTATGCTGTGCTGGCGCTGTTCATGCTCTGTCTGCCGCTCTATTTCGTTTGGACGGATGACGCCTATCTCTTGGGTGAGATCACCGCGGTCTTGATCTTCTCCATCGTCGGTATGGGTCTGATGATGCTGACCGGCCAGACGGGCTTGGCGAGCCTTGGCCACGCCGCTTTCATGGCGGTTGGGTGCTACGCGAACATTCTTCTTTTGGGGGCGGGTGTGCCTTGGCTCATCGCCTTTCCGCTGGCCGGTCTCATCGCTGGCGTTATCGGCACCATCGTTGCGCTGCCCGTATTGCGATTGCACGGAGTGTACCTCGCCCTTGCCACACTGGCGCTTTCTATTTTGACGGGTGACTTTATCGTCCTGCTGGAAGACTTTACCGGCGGGGTGGCGGGCATTGCGGTGCCGGACATTTCGATCTTTGGTCTGGAGATCAACAAATTCTCGACGCCTTACTATTTCTACTACCTGGTGTTGGCCGTCGTTTTCATCTGCATTTTTGGCTACAAAAACATCCTGCGCTCGCCAACGGGCCGCAGCTTTGCAGCGGTGCGGGACTCGGAGATTTCAGCCCAGGCCATGGGCATTAATCTGACGCAAACGAAGGCGAAGAGCTTCTTCTTCTCCTGTACGCTGGCTGGACTTGCGGGCGCCTTGTTTGGCCATTCGGCGGGTTATGTGACCCATGAGACGTTTGATATCGTGATGTCGATTACCCTTCTTTTGATGATCGTCATCGGCGGCCTCGGCTTCATTCACGGTGCGTTCCTCGGGGCCATCGTGGTGGGGCTCATCCCGGTGATCATCGCCAATGGACGCACGATCCTTTCGACGTCATTTGGTGTGAACATCAACATTCCGGGCATCGAAAGCGCGCTGTTTGCAGCCATTCTCATCGGCTTCATCCTGTTTGAGCCCATGGGGCTTTACGGACGCTGGTTGAAAATTCGCACCTATTTTGAGCTCTTCCCCTTCTACCGCAAAGACATGTTCAAGCGGCAGAAGAGCTATTTGAAAACGGAGCGGGTTCAATGAGCGCGCTTCTTTCCATCGATGGCGTCACGCAGCGCTTTGGCGGCGTGGTTGCTGTCAACGACGTCACCATGAATGTGAACCAAGGCGAAGTGTTTGCCCTTGTGGGGCCGAACGGTGCGGGAAAATCGACGGTCTTTAACCTGATATCGCGCTTTTACACCCCCGCTGAGGGGAGCATTTCGTTCGACGGGCATGACCTCTTGGCGCTTTCGCCGGATAAAATCCCTTCATTGGGCATCGCACGCACGTTCCAAAACATCGAATTGTTCGAACAGGCGACAGTCTTGCAAAACCTGCTGGTGGGACGCCACCGTCACCGAACCAGCACGATGCTCTCGGATCTGTTTTTCACACCGTCCACGAAAAAAGCGGAGATCGTCCACCGCGAAGCTGTAGAGGAAGTGATCGACTTCCTGGATCTGCAGGCCTACCGCGATAAGTTCATCGCCGGGCTTCCCTACGGTGTTCGCAAGGTTGTTGAACTGGGCCGGGCGCTGGCGACGAAGCCGAAACTCCTGCTGCTGGATGAACCCGCATCCGGACTTTCCGTTGAGGAAACCCAGGACATGGCGTTTTGGATTGAAGACATCCAAAAACAGATGGGCATCACCGTTTTGATGGTGGAACATGACATGGGACTGGTGTCGGCCGTCTCAAACCGTGTGCTGGCACTGGCCGATGGCAAAGAATTGGCGACGGGAACTCCGAGTGAGGTTCAGTCCCACCCGGCGGTGATCGAGGCTTATCTCGGCACCAGCGGAATTCAAAAGGGTGGCCAAAAGACTGCACCAAAGGCCGAAGCCAAGGGGGCCTCAGCATGAGCGAAGATCAAGCCCTCGTTCTTAAGGTTGACAACCTTGAAAGCTATTACGGCCCGATACAAGCGATCCGTGGCGTTTCGCTGGAGGTTCGCGAGGGCCAGATCGTCACCGTTCTGGGTGCAAACGGGGCTGGAAAAACGACGCTTTTGAAAACCATTTCCGGCGTGATGGACCCTGAAAAAGGAACCGTGAACTTCCGCGGGGAAGACATCCAGGGCACCGAACCGGACCGTGTTGTCAACAAAGGCATGGTGCACGTGCCCGAGGGGCGGGAAATCTTTCCGCTTCTGACGGTCTATGAAAACATTATGATGGGGGCCTACACCCGTCAGGACCGCAGCGAGATCGAGAGCGACGTTGAGTTGGTTTACTCGTATTTCCCGATCCTGAAGGAGCGCCAAACTCAAGCGGCGGGCACGCTGTCCGGCGGGCAACAGCAAATGCTGGCTATCGGGCGGGGCCTGATGGCTCGGCCATCGATCATGCTGCTGGACGAACCGAGCCTTGGTCTGTCACCCCTGCTCACCGAAGAGATTTTTGCGATCATCCAGCGGCTGAATTCTGAGCAAAAAGTGACCATGATGCTCGTGGAGCAGAACGCAGCCGTTGCGCTGGGGGTCGCCGACTATGGCTACGTCATGGAACTTGGCCGAATCGTGATGGCGGACGCCGCTGAAACCCTTGCATCCTCAAAGGATGTGCAGGAATTTTATCTCGGCATAACACAGGAAGAGAACCAGCGCGGCCAACGACGCTGGAAGCAAAGAAAGACTTGGCGCTAAAAGTGAGCGGTGAAAGACCGGGCACAGATCAAGACTAGGCGAGCAACGGAGCACGCACGAGCGGTAACATTCGCCGTTCACCACACGGTTTTGGGAGGACCGACATCATGGACATGAAGACCCCGCAGACCCAGACCATGCCTGCGCAACGCATGTACAACGGCGTTTCTATCAATGCCGATTTGAACGAAGGCCCGATCTACATTGACGGTTGCGACACGCTGCCAAAACTGTTCGCAAAACGATGCGCGGAACTAGGGGAGCGTACGGCCCACCGCGAAAAGGACTACGGCATCTGGCTGTCCTATTCGTGGAGCGATTTTTACAACAACGCGCGTCTTGTTGCCCTGGGGCTGAAATCCATGGGTCTTGAACGTGGTGACGTGGTTTCCATCCTTTCGGAAGACAACAAAGAATGGCTCTACTGCGATCTGGCGGCCCAAAGCGTGGGTGCCATTGGATCGGGCATTTACACCACCGACAGCGCCGCCCAACTCGAATACCTGGTGAACGATTCCGACAGCCGCTTCCTGTTTTTGGAAAACGACGAGCAACTCGACAAATTTCTCGCCGTGAAAGACAAAATGCCAAGCCTGACCAAGGCTATCGTCTTTGACAATGACGGGTTGCACGATTTCTCCGACGACCGCGTCATTTTCATGGAAGATCTCTACGGGCTGGGGCAGGCCTACCTCAAAGAGCACCCCACGCTCTTTGAAGAGGAAATCGCCAAGGGCACGGCGGATGATATCGCGATCCTTGTCTACACCTCCGGCACCACCGGCATGCCCAAGGGCGCGATGATCAGCCAGGGCAATTTGATGTACTCGGCGGCCTGCGCTGCCGATACCGCGCCGGTGTTTTCAACCGACGATCAGATTTGCTTCCTGCCGCTTTGCCACATTCTGGAGCGTGTGTTCTCCGGGGTTGGTCCGATTGTCTACAAGTCCACGCTGAACTTTGCCGAAAGCCCCGAAACTGTTTTCGACAATCTCCAGGAGGTGAGCCCACACACGTTTGTGGCCGTGCCGCGGCTTTGGGAGAAGATTTATTCGCGCGTCTCGATCCTGGTGAACGATTCCACCGCGATCCAGAAATGGGCCTACGGGCAAGCGCTTAAAACGGGCATGAAGAAAGCCGAATACGAAATGGAAGGTAAGCCGGTCCCCGCTGGCACGAACCTTGCCTATAAGTTTTGGGACGTTGCCGTCTTGTCCAACATGCGGCGGATGCTGGGCATGGACCGTTTGCGCCGCGGCGGTTCGGGTGCCGCTCCGATTTCAGCAGAATTGCTGACCTGGTTCCGCGCGATCGGCATCCCTGTGCTGGAAGGCTACGGCATGACGGAAACGTCGGGCGTAATTTCGATCAACACGTTGGAGAAAACCAAAGTAGGCTCCGTCGGCGTTGCCGTGAACGGCGCGGAAGTCCGCATCGCCAGCGATGGTGAAATCCAGTACCGTGCACCCAACGTGTTCCAGGGCTATCTCAACAAGCCTGAAAAGACCGCTGAGACCTTTACCGAGGACGGATGGTTGCGCACTGGCGATGTGGGCATGGTCGACAATGAAGGCTTCGTGCGCATTACGGGCCGTCTGAAGGACATCATCATCACGGCGGGCGGCAAGAACATTACACCAGCCGAAATCGAAAACCGTCTCAAGTTTTCGCCCTACATCACCGATGCCGTCATCATCGGCGACAAGCGAAAATATCTGACCTGCCTTGTGATGATCGACCAGGAAAACGTCGAAAAGTTCGCCCAGGACCGGCGCATCCCCTTCAACAACTTCGCCTCGCTTTGTGCCGCACCGGAGGTTCAGGAGTTGATCCGGGGCGTTGTGGAAGAGGTGAATAAGGACTTTGCGCGGGTCGAGCAGATTAAGGATTTCCGCCTTATTGATGTGCTTTTGACCGCGGAAGATGATGAACTCACGCCGACGCTAAAATTGAAGCGCGGCTTTGTGGAAAAGAAACACGCTGGCCTGATCGATCAAATGTACGCGTAGACGGGACAGCGGACCGAATGCAGCCCTTTCAGGAGGAGGGGCTGACGTGAAACTGGAGCTGCACAAAAGCTCCACAACCGTTCCATGGGAGGAACTCGACTATGAAAATGATGAAACGTTTTGCGGCAGCGGTTGGCATCGCTGCCCTTGCTGCATCCACGGCACTGACCAGCGCCAGCGCTGAACAGGGCGTGACCGACACGGAAGTGTTGATCGGCTCCAACAACGATTTGTCGGGCATTTTTGCGGCATTCGGAGCACCGGCCACAAAGGCGGCGCAGCTCGTCTTCGACGAAGTGAACGCCAAAGGCGGCATTCATGGCCGTAAAATCCGCTTCATCGTGGAAGATCACGCCTATCAGATGCCCAAGGCCATTGCGGGCATGAACAAGCTGATCAACGGCGACAAGGTGTTTGCGATGCTGCTGTCGCTTGGCACGCCGATGAACATAGCAGCCTTCAAACTGCAGGACGCAAAGAAGATTCCAAACGTCTCACCTTTGTCCGCTGCGCGCCAGATGGCTGAGCCTTTCCATCCGCTGCATTATGCGGGCACCGCGTCCTATTACATGCAGATCAAGGTGGGTGCGCCGTATCTCGCCAACCAGCTGGGTAAAACCAAGCTATGCGCCATGTACCTGCCCACCGATTTCGGCAAGGAAATTCAGGAAGGCACTGTGGATGCTGCCAAGGAAATCGACGGTCTTGAGTTTGTCACAGAGACGACCCACAAGCCGGACGATTCCGATTTCGTGGGCGCATTGCAAAAATTGAACAGCGCTGGCTGTGAGGTTGTCACCATGGCCCTTGGTGTGCGTCAGGCGATCACCGTATCTGGCACGGCGAAGAAACTTGGCCTCAACAACATGGTCTTCATGAACTCCTCCGCAGGGTTCCACACCGTGATGGCGAAGGTGCCGGGCGGCGTGACCGAAGGCATGTATGCCGCTGCTGGCTGGGCCGATCTTCTGTCCCGCATGGACAAGCCGGAAGTGCAGAAGTTCTTCAAAACCTACACCGAAGCCACTGGCGAGAAACTGCCGGGTACTGGTGCACTTTTGGGCCATTCTGGTGCCGTCACACTGGTGCGCGCACTGGAAGCTGCTGGCCGCGACTTGACGGCCGAATCGTTCCAGAAAGGCATCGAAAGCCTGAACTACGAAGACGTGGTTTCCGGTAACCGCGTTGATTACTCCGCAACGGACCACCAGGGTGCGGACGAAGTGATCATCTCGGTCATCAAGGACGGCAACTGGCAGGAAATCTCCCGCGTGGACACCGGCAGCTAAGCTGCCACGACGCGACTGCTTTTTGAAGGGGCGGCTTAGGCTGCCCCTTTTTTCATTTTAGTTTCTTCAATACCTCGACCGCACTACCATCACCGTAACGCCATGACCCAACTCACCTCCCGCATGTTTTCCTGCAATGGGCAGTCCATTCACGCCATGGTTGGCGGCGCGGACGATGCGCCGTTGATGCTTTTTCTCCATGGTTTCCCGGAATACTGGGCGGCGTGGGAGCCGGTTGCTGTTCACTTCACAGCGTCCCATCGGGTCGTCTTGCCGGACCAACGGGGCTTCAACCTGTCCTCCAAACCCACAGACCGCGCGGCCTACGACACCAAGCATCTGGTGGCGGATATGGCGGCCTTGGTGGATCAGCTATCGCCAGAACGGCCCATTGTTCTGTGCGGTCACGACTGGGGGGCGTCTGTTGCCTATGCCTTTGCCATGCGCCACGCGAACCGCGTGGAAAAGCTTATCATCGCCAACGGCGTCCATCCCATCTGCTTTCAAAAGGCCCTGTATGAAAGCACGGAGCAGATCGAAGCCAGCCAATACATGAACGTGCTGCGCGCTGAGGGAAGCGAAGAGCGTTTGGCGCGGGACAATTATCGCCCCGTCATGAACATGTTTGAAAAATTTTCCGCCGCCCCTTGGCTGACGGAGGAAACCCGGGCCGCTTATCTAAAGGCGTGGTCGCAACCAGGCGCCCTGTCCGCTATGCTGAATTGGTATCGTGGATCACCCATGGTGGTGCCCGAAACCGGGACACCGCCCAAAGCGTTTCCGATTACCGAAGCCATGCTGGCGAAATATGCGATCCCCATGCCGCATCTTCTTATGTGGGGCATGGACGATACCGCGCTCAGGCCGGAAACCCGGGCCGATCTTGCAGCGTTTTGCGCAGATTTGCGGCTCATTGAGTATTCTCAAGCGAGCCACTGGGTTTTGCACGAACAGCCTGACAAGGTAGTGCAGGACATGCGCGCATTTCTACAAGGATAGATCTTGGCCAGCACCACCGCAAAAGCCGACATGCCGGTTGCCATCGTCACCGGTGGTGCGCGTGGCATCGGTGAAGGCATCGTCCGCAATCTCGCCGCTGACCACCGCGTTCTCTTCACCTACAAGACCAGCGCGGACCGAGCCGAACAGTTGCAACGCGACGAGACCAACGCTGCGGCTTTACAGCTCGACCTCCTCGCGCCGGATGCCTCGTCAGTGCTGGTCAAGGAAACGTTGCGCCGGTTTGGACGTCTGGATGTCATCGTCAACAACGCCAGCTTCGGCCGCGCGACCAGCACCCGCGAAACCGATAGCGCCGTCTATCGTGAGATGTTTGAAACGAACGTCCTGTTTCCCATTGATCTCATCAGAGCAGCCCTTCCTCACTTGAAGCGCGGTGCCAGTATCATCAACCTGTCATCCGTTAACGCGCAGTTTCCCCCCGCCCCCGCCGGCGCGTTCGCCGCCACCAAGGCCGCATTGGAAGCGTGGAGCGTATCCATGGCCAAGGAGCTTGGACCCGACGGCATCCGCGTCAACTGCGTGGCGCCTGGTGTGATCCTGGTGGATGACGTGGTGCGGCCAGAGGCCATCATGGCCAAAGTCACAGAGCAAACTCCGCTCAAAACCATTGGAACGATTAACGATATTGCCAAAACACTTCGGTTTTTAGCGACGTCACAATCATCCCACATCACCGGCGAATGTATCCGCGTGGCAGGAGGCTATGGCCGCTAGAGCGCCATGCGTTCCCCTCTAGGCGTCTCAAATAACACGCTTTTTTCATGATCGCGACGGAGCCCCACGCCGCTGGGTAACGTCAATCGGAGACAAAATAACGCTCTTTTCACGGCTGCGTTATGTTGAGGTGCCAAATTGCACATTCAGGCAGCGTTCATATTGTGCATGGTCAGATTGTCGCGCTCAGGGAGCCTCGCACGGAGCACCGACATCATCATGGTGCGAGGGAGAGGGAAGGAGACCACCTCATGAAGTTGTCCGCACTTGCAATCATCGCGGCCATCGCCACGGTTCTGGGATTTAACGCCCCGACCGCCAATGCGATGCCCCGCGTCAGCCAAGCACCCATCAGCGCCGTTGTACAAGGTGATGCTGCAACACCGGTTCACTACCGTCGTTACCGTCACCGTCACTACCGCCGCTACTATCGTCCGCGGTACCGCTACTATCGCCGCTACTATCGTCCGCGGTACCGTTACCGTCGCGTCTACCGCAGCCGCCGCCATTGCCATGGCCGGTACTGCCACCGCCACCGCTATTCTCGGCGTCACCGCCACTAAGCGCTGGCTGACGGTATAACCGTCGTACATGCGAAAATACGAAAAGCCGGGGATCAAAGATCACCGGCTTTTTTTGTTGAGGTCCGGCGCATAGGGCCGCTCATGCCAACCGCTCCGAGGTGGCATGTGGCTTTTCAAAGAGACGCGATTTGCAAGCCGCGCGCCAAACGCGCCCCTTAGGTCTGGCCTTCACGCCTTTCTATCACGCCTACCCGTCACGCTTAGCCATAGCGCGTATCCATCACGCGTTTCCATTATGCCGGGCTATCGCATTCTTGCTGAACGTTGGCTGTTCACCCGAGCATGGTGGCGAAAGGCGGGGACGTCTTCGGATTATCTTGACGTTTACGTAAAATGTTTC
>JBCBCT010000108.1:0-10359 GCA_038530365.1 Pseudomonadota bacterium
AAAGCGATCCGCGAAACGTTCACCTGTCAGGTCGTGCTGAATGAAAGCGCGCTCACAATTTCCGCGAGTTACCTCGACGGCCCGTTTAAATATCTCGCCAACGACTGGCGGTTCGAGCCGACGGCGAACGGAGCGCCCGGCCAGTCAAACGTGCATTTCGATTTGGACTATGAATTCAAAAGTCGGGCGCTCGCCGCCCTTATGGGCGCTATGTTTGACCAAGCCTTTGCCCGCTTCGTGCAGGCCTTCGAAGCGCGTGCCGATGCGCTTTATAGCGAACGCCTGGCCGGCTGATCGTCAGCGGTTTCGGCGGTAACAGGCCCACGTTGGCTGGCCCGCAAATGCGCGATTAAGCCGTCCGCTATAGACTGAGGCAGGGCGGTTTTTCGCCAGATCAGGCCCACCGTTCGTTCCGGCTTCGGTTCAGCAAAGCGCGCAACCCCGACGGCAGCTGATCGGGTTTCAATGTCGATGGCCATATCGGGAATGAGCGTCACGCCCATGCCCAGCCCCACCATTTGAACCAGCGTTGTGAGAGTGCATCCGTCCAGCCCTTCGCGCGCTACGGCGTTTGGTAATTTGCAAAACGACAGCGCCTGATCGCGAAAACAATGGCCCTCTTCCAGCAAAAGCAACCGCATACGGCTGAGGGATTGCGCGTTGGGCACGGGGCGATGGGCCTCGGCTGCCGGTCTTACCAACACGAACTCTTCAGAAAACAGCGGCGCTTCGACAAGGTCGTCTAGGGTTCGTCCGGAAGGTCCGGCACCGGGCACGGGGAAGGCGAGGATTGCCGCATCCAGCCGTCCCAGTTCCATCAATTCCATGAGCGTGTCCGTCAGCGTCTCGCGCACCTGGACGTCCAGGTTGGTATGGTTTTTGGAGACGTACTGCATCAAACTTGGCAGCAGGTATGGCGCGATGGTTGGGATAATCCCGAGGCGGAGCCGCTGGATCTGACCGCCTTGAACTGTCGTTGCGACATCACGCAGCGTCTCGGCCTGGGCCAGCACAGCTCGAATGTGGGGCTGGAGCGCTTCGCCCGCGGCGGTGAGGGTGGCCGCACGTTTTCCCCGTTCAAAGAGAACCGTTCCGATCTGACGTTCCAATTCCATCACCTGAGCAGAAAGCGCAGGTTGTGTGATGCCAATGGTTTTCGCCGCACGGCCAAAATGCTGGTGTGACGCCACCGCTTCAAACGTTCGCAGCTGCTTGAGTGTGAAATTGATCATCGAATAAATCTATCAAAACTATCAAAAAATGCGAATGTTTCTTATCGGTCAGAACGCCTAACTCTGAATTACCGACGCTTTGGGCCACAAACTCTCTCCGCTGGCCGCCTGCGTCGTCATGTTTTTGAAACCCGGCTGACTTGCCCGTCAGCTCCCATACCCGTCCCGAACCCCCAATGAGGAGATTTTGATGTCCGCTTCTGAGGCCTCCAAGGCAACCGAAGGCCAGTCCACTGGCAAATGCCCCGTCGTTCACGGTGCAAGCGCGTATAAAGCCAACGGCAGCACCACCAACCAAAAATGGTGGCCCAACCAGCTCAACCTCAAAATGCTTCACCAAAATGGCGCTGAGCTCGATCCTATGGGTGAAACGTTCGACTACGCCGCTGAGTTCAAGAATCTTGACCTTGATGCCGTCAAAGCCGACCTGACAGCACTTATGACCGATTCTCAGGATTGGTGGCCTGCGGATTACGGCCATTACGGCCCGTTCTTCATTCGCATGGCGTGGCACAGTGCGGGCACGTACCGCATTCAGGATGGACGCGGCGGCGCGGGATCGGGAACACAGCGATTTGCTCCACTGAACAGCTGGCCGGACAACGGCAACCTGGACAAGGCCCGCGCACTGCTCTGGCCGGTCAAACAAAAATACGGAAAAGCGCTGTCTTGGGCCGATCTGATGATTTTGACCGGCAATGTGGCCTTGGAGTCCATGGGTTTCAAAACCTTCGGCTTCGCAGGCGGCCGTGCCGACGTCTGGGAGCCCGAAGAGGACATCTATTGGGGCCCCGAAACCGGTTGGCTGGACGACGAACGCTATACGGGTGACCGCGAACTGGCCAATCCGTTGGCGGCTGTTCAAATGGGCCTCATTTACGTCAATCCCCAGGGGCCAAACGGCAAGCCCGATCCTCTGGGCTCCGCCCGCGATATCCGCGAGACGTTCGCGCGGATGGCGATGAATGATGAGGAAACCGTCGCGCTGGTGGCCGGTGGCCACACATTCGGCAAGGCCCACGGCGCAGGCGATCCCGCCCATGTCGGAGCAGAACCGGAAGGTGCGCCCATCGAGGCCCAGGGCTTCGGCTGGCAAAACTCCATGGGCACCGGCAGCGGTGTCGACACCATTACCAGCGGTTTGGAAGGTGCCTGGACGCCGACACCAACGCAGTGGGACAACAGCTATTTTGACACCTTGTTTGGCAACGAGTGGGAGCTGACCAAAAGCCCCGCCGGTGCATACCAGTGGACCCCAAAGGGTGAAGCTGCGCAAAACACGGTGCCCGACGCCCACAATTCTTCCAAGCGCCACGCACCCATGATGTCGACTGCTGACATCGCTTTGCGGGAGGACCCGGCCTACGAAAAAATCTCTCGTCGTTTCCACGAGAATCCCGACGAACTGGCCGATGCCTTCGCCCGGGCGTGGTACAAGCTCACCCACCGCGACATGGGACCGATCACCCGCTATCTCGGCTCGGATGTGCCGTCGGAAGAGTTGATCTGGCAGGACCCGGTTCCGGCTGTGGACCATGAACTGGTCAGCGAGGCGGATATTGCGGAGCTGAACTCGAAGGTCATGGCCACCGGCCTCACGGTCTCTGAACTTGTCTGTGTAGCCTGGGGTTCTGCATCCACGTTTCGCGGCAGCGACAAGCGCGGCGGGGCCAATGGTGCTCGCATCCGCCTGGCCCCGCAAAAAGACTGGGACGTCAACAATCCGAACCAGCTGGATAGGGTTTTGACCGCCTTGGAAGGCGTGAAGGCCGCCTCAGACGCCGCTGGCACGCCCATCTCCATGGCCGATCTCATCGTCTTGGCGGGCTGCGCAGCGGTGGAAGAAGCCGCTAAGGCTTCCGGTATTTCCATCACGGTGCCCTTCACACCGGGCCGTACGGACGCCACCCAGGAGCAGACGGATGTTGCTTCGTTTGCTGTGTTGGAACCCGTAGTTGATGGTTTCCGCAACTATGTCCAGAGCAAGCAGGTGCGTCCGCTTGAGGAGCTTCTGGTCGACAAAGCGCAATTGCTGACATTGACCGCGCCGGAAATGACCGTGCTGGTGGCTGGCATGCGCGTGCTGGGCACAAATGCCGACGGGTCGGACCACGGTGTCTTCACCGACCGCCCCGGCGTTTTGTCCACGGACTTTTTCAGCACGCTGATGGATCGTCGCATCACCTGGTCGGCCCGCGAGGGCTCGGACCATGTTTTTGATGGACAAAACCGTGCCACCGGCGAAACGTTGAGCGCAACGCGCTTTGACCTAGTGTTCGGTTCCAACTCGCAATTGCGGGCATTGGCCGAAGTCTACGCGTCAGATGATGCGAAGGAAAAGTTCGTCCATGACTTTGTCGCTGCATGGACCAAGGTCATGAACCTCGACCGTTTCGACATCGTCTAGGTCCAAAGAGCTTTCAAACGTATGGACAGGGCGCTTGGGAAACCGAGCGCCCTGTTTTTGTTTGAGCGCAACATACTTCATGGGCTCAAACCTAGCCCGCTTGCACCTTCATCGGGCAAGCCCTAAGCAGCCCGAACGTTCGGGTGCGCCATGTCCTCACGCGCCGGCGCAGTGTGCAGGTAGGCTATGAAATTTCTGGTTACCGGAGCCGCAGGCTTCATCGGGTTCCACACCATCGGCAAGCTCTTGAAGCGCGGCACCGCCGTTGTGGGCATCGACACGGTGAACGATTACTACGACACGGCCCTCAAAGAGGCGCGGCTGGCCGAGCTGCGAAAACTGTCTGAACATTCAAACGTTGAGTTCACATTCCTGCGGGACAGCATCGCTGATCTCGCCTTTCTCAACAAAGCCTTTGCGGATCACAGGCCATCGCGGGTGATCAACCTCGCTGCCCAGCCGGGCGTCCGCTACAGTCTGGAGAACCCGCACGCCTATGTAGAATCAAATGTTGTCGGCTTCACGAATCTGCTGGAAGCCTGCCGCCACCATGGCGTGGAGCATTTGGTGTATGCGTCCACATCGAGTGTGTACGGCGCGAACCGTACCATGCCCTTTGCCGAAGACCACGGCGCGAACCATCCGTTACAGTTTTACGCCGCCACCAAACGCGCCAACGAGTTGATGGCCCATTCCTATAGCCATTTGTTTGGCTTGCCGACGACGGGCCTGCGTTTCTTCACAGTGTACGGTTCTTGGGGCCGGCCCGATATGGCGCCGTTTCTGTTCACGCGGAACATTATCGAAGGCAAACCCATCAAGGTTTTCAACTTCGGAAACCACTCCCGCGACTTCACCTTTGTTGAAGATATTGCGGAAGGGGTTGTCCGTGTGGCTGATAAAGCGGCGGCGCCCAATCCCGACTGGGATGCGAAAAGGCCCGACCCGAGCACATCCGCCGCGCCGTACCGCATCTACAATATTGGAAACAACGCCCCGGTACCGCTGATGGATTATATCGCTGCCGTGGAAAAGGCGACCGGTTGCAAGGCGGAGTTAGAGCTTTTGCCCATGCAGCCCGGGGACGTGGCCGACACCTACGCCGATGCGGGCCGTCTTCAAAACGCAGTTGACTACCTGCCGCAAACCAGTGTGGAGGACGGGGTGAAAGCGTTCGTCGATTGGTATCGCGCCTTCTACCAGGTGTGAAACCAGCAGGGCGCGGAGCCAACGTGTTCTACCCAAACTGCCTGATGGCACACACCGTTCGGGGCGACCAAACGGTAGTCGTGATGGCAAAAAAAAGCGCCCGCCGGGGGAGGAAATCCGGCGAGCGCTCTTGTCGTGCAGGAAGCTGGGAGGAGGATGCCCCCACACGCTGATTCACCAATCTGGGAGGAGGTTGATTGGCGAAACCAGAAACACTTAGTCGCGTGCAGCACGCTTTGCGATGAACGGAATGTCACCACGGGCGATGCCCAGGTCGTTCAGTTCGCGTTGAGACAGGCTGTAAAGCTCATTGCGAGTCTGACGAACGCGGTTCCAGTTGCGGATTTGACCGAAGATATCCATGACTATTGTCCTTTTCCTTGCGCGGCACCGGTGTACCGTTGAACGTGAGGCGGCTGAGCCGTCTTTGATTTGGCTTGACGCCTCTCAGCGTCCCGTCACTCAGCGGTGTGTTCCGCTTCGATGAGTTAGAGATAGTGCAGGTGCACAAATATTGAAGCGCAAGTTGCGAACACGAGCCATGCAGCAAATGCATGCTCGTCGCAATATTGTCATAGTTTCAATTGGTTAGGCTTAACAGCCTGTTGCGCGGGCTAAGCGGCGGCCTTTGACGAGCCTTTTCGCTTGGGCCTTTTTTCAGGTGCGGGCGCAACATGAGCGGGCCTGCGCGCCAACAGTTCCTTCAGAAATTGGCCAGTATACGAGCGCTCGACTTCGATGATTTGCTCCGGCGTGCCCTGCGCCACCATCTCACCGCCACCATCGCCGCCTTCTGGTCCAAGATCGAGCACCCAGTCGGCGGTCTTGATGACTTCCAGATTGTGTTCAATCACCGCAACCGTGTTGCCTGCATCCACCAATTCGTGGAGCACCTCCAAGAGTTTTGCGACATCGTGGAAGTGCAGCCCTGTGGTGGGTTCATCCAAAATGTAAAGCGTGCGGCCCGTGGCCCGCTTCGACAACTCTTTGGATAGTTTTACGCGCTGCGCTTCACCGCCCGAGAGCGTTGTCGCCTGTTGGCCTATCTTGATGTAATCGAGGCCAACGCGTTTCAGCGTTTCCATCTTATCCCGGACAGATGGCACCGCCTCAAAGAAAGAGCAGCCTTCTTCAACGGTCATGTCGAGCACATCCGCGATGGATTTACCCTTAAACTGAACTTCCAGCGTTTCGCGGTTGTAGCGTTGGCCCTTGCACACATCGCATGTGACGTAGACGTCGGGCAGGAAATGCATCTCGATTTTTATCACACCATCGCCCTGGCAGGCCTCGCAGCGGCCTCCCTTGACGTTAAATGAGAACCGCCCCGGTGTGTAGCCGCGCGCTTTCGATTCCGGCAATCCGGCAAACCATTCTCGAATCGGGGTGAACGCGCCGGTGTACGTCGCGGGGTTGGAACGCGGGGTGCGGCCGATGGGGGATTGGTCAATCTCGATAATCTTATCGAGATGCTCCAGCCCTTGGATTTTCTGGTGCGGTGCGGGCATGGCGCGGGATTTGTTGATGTGCCGAGACGCGGCCTTGTAAAGCGTTTCGATCAAAAATGTGGATTTACCCCCGCCGGATACCCCGGTGACCGCCGTAAACGTGCCCAGTGGAATGTCACCGGTGACGTTTTGAAGGTTGTTGCCCTTGGCCCCCACCACCCGGATGGTCTTTGATTTCGTGACCTTGCGCCGTTTTTCCGGCACCGGAACGCCCAGTCGACCGGAAAGATATTGCCCAGTAAGCGACGCTTCACTTTCCAAGATTTCAGCCGGGGTGCCGCTTGCGATTATCGAACCACCGTGAATGCCCGCCCTCGGCCCGATGTCCAAAACATAATCCGCCGTCAGGATCGCATCCTCATCATGCTCCACCACAATGACGGTGTTCCCCAGATCACGCAGATGCCGCAGCGTTTCCAACAAGCGGGCATTGTCCCGCTGATGGAGCCCAATGGATGGCTCATCCAACACGTAGAGCACCCCCGTCAGGCCGGAACCGATTTGCGAGGCCAATCGGATACGCTGGCTTTCCCCGCCCGAAAGGGTCCCGGAATTGCGCGATAGGGTGAGATATTCCAACCCAACGTCATTCAAAAACTGCAAGCGCTCCCGAATTTCCTTCAAGATGCGAACGGCGATTTCGTTTTGCTTGTCCGACAGGCGCTCGGGCAGGGTGCCGAACCAGGCGTTGGCCTGTTTGATCGACATTTCGGCACATTCGGAAATGTGCAAACCGTCAATTTTAACGGCCAAAGCCTCCGGCTTCAGACGCGCGCCATTGCACGTCATGCACGGCATACGGGACATGAATTTTTCAATGTCCTCGCGGGACCATTGGCTGTCCGTTTCCCGCCAACGCCGCTCGAGGTTTCCGACCACGCCTTCAAAGGGTTTTTTGGTTTTATAGGTCCGCAAACCGTCATCGTAGACGAACTCGATCTCCTTGCGCCCGGTCCCGTAGAGAATTGCGGTTTGACCGTCGGTGGAAATATCGTTCCAAGCGTCGGTCAGTTTGAAACCGTAGACTTTGCCAAGGGCCTGAAGGGTCTGGGCGTAATACGGTGACGGATTACTGGACTTTGACCAAGGCGCTATCGCGCCGCGAGAGAGGCTGAGGGAGCCGTCAGGCACCACCAGATTTTCGTCGATCTTCTGCTCAGTGCCCAGACCATCGCAACTGGGGCAAGCGCCAAAGGGGTTGTTGAATGAAAACAGCCGGGGCTCAATTTCAGGGATCGTGAACCCGGAGACGGGGCAGGCGAACTTTTCTGAAAACACCAGCCTTTCGTGGGTTTCATTCTTCGACTTGTTCTTCGATTCCGCCGCCGTTTCAGACGCAGGCAGGGGTTTGTCGGCGAATTCCGCCACGGCCATGCCATCGGTGAGCCGCAGCGCTGTTTCCATGGAATCGGCCAGCCGCGTCTGCATGTCTTCGCGCACGACAATGCGGTCCACCACCACGTCGATGTCGTGTTTGTATTTCTTGTCCAGGGCCGGAACATCCGCAATTTCGTGGAACTCGCCGTCCACTTTCACCCGCTGGAAGCCTTTTTTCATCAGCTCAGCCAGCTCTTTGCGGTATTCCCCTTTGCGCCCGCGCACGATGGGGGCCAACAGGAAAAGGCGCGTGCCGTCCTCCAGCGCCATCACGCGGTCCACCATTTGGCTGACGGTCTGGCTCTCAATCGGCAATCCGGTTTCCGGCGAGTAGGGAATACCGACGCGCGCATAAAGAAGCCGCATGTAGTCGTAGATTTCGGTCACGGTTCCCACCGTTGACCGCGGATTTTTCGACGTGGTTTTCTGTTCAATTGAGATCGCCGGCGACAGACCATCAATTTGGTCCACATCCGGCTTTTGCATCATCTCTAAAAACTGACGCGCATAGGCTGACAGCGATTCCACGTAGCGGCGCTGTCCCTCCGCATAAATGGTGTCGAAGGCGAGGGAGGATTTCCCCGATCCAGACAGCCCGGTCATCACAATGAGCTTATCCCGGGGTAGATCCACATCGACGTTTTTGAGATTGTGCTCCCGCGCGCCGCGGACACTGATCATCTTCTCGTCACGGGTCGCAGCCACGACCGTATTAGCTTTGCCTGTCGGTGAAGTTGGTTTCGAGGTGGAGGCCATGGCCGCAGGATCCAATGAAAGCACCGCGCGAGGCGTGCGGAAAACAAACGAGCTAAACCACTCTGTCCCAAACGAAACGGCGTCGGCTCGACGAAATCAAATGTCTGGCTCCCGCAGGTGTTATGTGCCGGGCGAAAAGCCCTGTCCAGCAACGCTCTCACTTTCCACATCCCAAGGCAGGGCCTGAAATGTCGCAGGCTTGCTTTGAGGTATGGAATATGTTTAGAACAAAGTAAGAACAAACGGCAAGCGCCCAGCACACTTTTTCGTGGATAGCCGCGGGCAGGGCCTGCAAGACGGGGCGGGGCGCGAACAATCGTGTTAGACGGTCTGCGAAGCCGCCATCAGTATACGAGGACAAGGATATGGCCGGGAGCGTAAACAAAGTGATTTTGGTGGGGAACCTTGGCGCCGATCCGGAGATCAGGCGTACTCAGGACGGAAAACCAATTTCCAATATGTCGATTGCAACGTCCGAAACATGGCGCGACCGAAACTCCGGTGAGCGCCGCGAAAAGACGGAATGGCACCGGGTGGTTTGCTTCAACGAAGGGTTGAACAAGGTCATCGAGCAATACGTCAAAAAGGGCACGAAAGTGTACCTCGAGGGCACATTGCAGACCCGCAAATGGCAGGACCAACAGGGCCAGGACAAATACACCACCGAAGTGGTGTTGCAGCCTTTCACCGGGGTTTTGACGATGCTCGACAGCCGCAACAGTGGTGGAGACGGCGGCGGATATGGCGGTCAGATGGGCAGTTCCGGCGGCGGGCAGATTGGCGGTCCAAGCGGTGGCGGCTTTGGTGGCGGCCAGTCGGGCGGTCAGTCCGGGGGCGGTTTCGGCGGTGATATCGATGATGATATCCCATTTTGATCCTGCCTGATGTCACTGTTTGAACGCTTGAAAAGCGATTGTTCCGACGCCTGGGCGTCCTACACACATCACCCGTTCGTTGAGCGCATGGGCGACGGAACGCTGCCGCAAGCGGCATTCCGCGATTATTTGGTGCAGGACTATCTCTTCCTGATCCAGTTCGCCCGTGCCTATGCGGTGGCGATTTACAAGGGCCGGTCGTTGGCAGAAATGCGCCACGGGCTGGATGGCCTCAAGGCCATCTTGGATGTGGAAATGGACCTGCACGTTCGACTTTCCGCGGAATGGGGCCTTTCGGCGGGCGATCTCGAGCGAGCTCCTGAAAAAGGAGCAACCGTCGCCTACACCCGTTTTGTGCTGGACGCAGGCATGGCCGGTGATCTGCTTGATCTCTACGTCGCCCTGGCGCCTTGCATGATCGGCTACGGGGAAATCGGTGTGCGGCTTTCAAAAAAAGCAGCGCAAACCAATCCCTACACGGTCTGGATCAACGAATACGCGAGCGATGGCTATCAGGAGATCACCAAGGCAACGGTCGATAACCTGGATCACTTGGCCGCCGAAATGATGACAGAGGCCCGCTATCCCCGGCTTGTTGATCTGTTTCGGGCTGCAACGCTTCTGGAAGCGGACTTCTGGCAAATGGGCTTGGACGCTGCTGGTAAAACCGTTTCGGACACCGCTTAAGTGGCCCAAGAATTGGCTCATATCGCTGTGTTGGTCGCAGATTACGACGAAGCGATCGCGTTCTACTGCGACACGCTTGGCTTCACGCTGGTCGAAGACACCGCACAACCAGAACAAAACAAACGCTGGGTCGTCGTTCGTCCCGCAGGCTCTCGTGGAAGCACTGTGCTTTTGGCGCGGGCGTCCAACGAGAAACAACAGCGTTTTGTGGGAAACCAGGCCGGCGGCCGGGTGTTTTTGTTTCTTGCGACCGACGATTTTGACCGCGACCATCGCGCCTATCAGGCCGCAGGTGTGCGCTTTATCCG
>JBCBCT010000109.1:0-4246 GCA_038530365.1 Pseudomonadota bacterium
GAACGAGCGCATCGAAGAGGAGGGGCGTGCGCCTGCGAGTGCCGATCCTGTTTTGCTCGGGATCACCAAGGCGAGCTCGATGCGGTCCATCTGTTCGCCCTTCACGAGGCCGGATTCGCCTGGCTCCGTGATTTCGACCTTTTGAAGCATCTGCCGCACGATGACTTCGATGTGCTTGTCGTTGATGCCCACACCCTGCAAGCGGTACACTTCTTGGACCTCGTCCACGAGATAAGAGGCCAAGGCCTCGACGCCCTTCACGGCCAGAATATCGTGCGGCGCCGGGTTACCGTCGAGCAGGTAGTCGCCCTTTTCGATCGGATCACCGTCCTGGTAATGGAACGGCTTCCCTTTCGGGATCAGGTGCTCAACGGGTTCCACCGTCTCATCGCTCGGCTCAATGTGGATGCGGCGTTTGTTCTTGTAGTCGCGACCAAACCGAACCGTGCCATCGATTTCAGCGATGACAGCGGCATCTTTCGGACGGCGCGCTTCAAACAGTTCCGCAACCCGCGGAAGACCACCGGTGATGTCTTTCGTCTTCGCGCTTTCCAGCGGAACACGAGCCAAAACATCGCCGGGCTTCACATCGGAGGATGGTTCGACGGACAAAATTGCGTCCACAGACAGTTGGAACCGCGCTTCACCGCCCTGCTCCAACGTAATGATCTCGCCCTTCGCATCTTTAATAACCAAAGACGGCTTGAGGTCCACACCCCGTGGGTTTGTGCGCCAATCGATGATCGTGCGCTTCACGATCCCGGTGTTCTCATCGGCCTGCTCCGAGACGGACACGCCGTCTACTAGGTCTTCAAACTCCACCGTGCCGCCGGCTGGCGTCAAGATTGGACGGGTGTACGGGTCCCATTCGGCGATCCGTTGACTCTGCTTGACGGTATCACCGTCATCGACGTGCAGGCGTGAACCATAGGTCACACGGTGCACGGCGCGCTCATTGCCCTGCTCATCAAGAATAAGCACAGCCATGTTGCGGCCCATGGCCATGAGGTTGCCTTCGGAATCCCGGACCACGTTGCGGTTCCGGATTTTCACTTCGCCTTCGTAAGAAGCCTCAATGAAGGACGAATCCGCCACTGTTGCCGCACCTCCGATGTGGAATGTGCGCATGGTCAGCTGGGTGCCCGGCTCACCGATGGATTGCGCGGCGATCACGCCGACCGCCTCACCCAGGTTCACTGGCGTGCCACGGGCAAGGTCGCGTCCGTAGCAGACCGCACAAATACCCGTACGGGTTTCGCACGTCAGCGCCGAACGGATTTTCACCTGCTGAATACCCGCTTCTTCGATCAGCGCTGCATCCGTCTCTTCAATGGACTGGCCAGCGGCCACGATCACATCTCCGGTTTCAGGGTGCACCACATCATCTGCAGCCGCACGGCCACTGATGCGTTGCGCCAGAGAGGCCACCATTTGGCCGGCGTCGACGATTGCCTGCATGGTCAGGCCATTGGTCGTCCCGCAGTCCGCTTCGTTGATGATGCAATCCTGCGCCACATCCACAAGACGGCGGGTGAGATAGCCGGAGTTTGCCGTTTTAAGCGCCGTATCGGCCAAGCCCTTACGGGCACCGTGGGTGGAGTTGAAGTACTCCATCACGGTCAGACCTTCTTTAAAGTTCGAGATGATCGGCGTCTCGATGATCTCCCCCGACGGCTTGGCCATGAGGCCGCGCATGCCGGCAAGCTGCTTCATTTGTGCGGGGGAGCCACGGGCCCCGGAGCGGGACATCATGTACACTGAGTTCATCTGTTTTTGGCGGCCGCCATCATCAAACTTGGTCTCTTGCAGACCAGCCATCATTTCATCGGCAACTTTGTCACCGCATTTCGCCCAGGCATCGACAACCTTGTTGTATTTCTCGCCTTGGGTGATCAGGCCGTCATTGTATTGCTGTTCGAACTCTTTGGTCAGCGCCTGTGTCTCGGCAACCATGCCCTCTTTGGTGTCGGGAATGACCATGTCATCCTTACCAAACGAGATGCCCGCCTTACACGCATGGGTAAACCCAAGCTTCATGACCTGGTCGCAGAAGATGACCGTGTCCTTCTGACCGCAGTTCCGGTAGACCTTGTCGATCATGGAGGAGATGTTTTTCTTGGTCATCTCCTGGTTCACGATCTCCATGGTGATCCCGGGCTGCCGCGGCAAAAGCTCCGCCATCAACATCCGACCTGGCGTTGTGTCCACCACTTCAGACGTTGGGTTACCCTCAGCATCGACGCCTTTGAAACGTCCTTTGATTTTGGCGTGAAGCGTCACCGTTCCGGTATCGAGCGCGTGCTGCAACTCACCCATGTCGCCAAAAACCATGCCCTGTCCGGGCTCATTTTCCGCTTCAATGGACAGATAATAGAGACCCAAAACGATGTCCTGCGACGGCACAATGATCGGCTGACCGTTCGCCGGATGCAGGATGTTGTTGGTCGACATCATCAAGACGCGGGCTTCCAACTGCGCTTCAAGCGACAGCGGCACGTGCACGGCCATTTGGTCACCATCAAAATCCGCATTGAACGCCGAGCAGACGAGCGGGTGAAGATGGATCGCCTTGCCTTCAATAAGAACCGGCTCAAACGCTTGAATGCCCAGACGGTGAAGCGTTGGCGCACGGTTCAAAAGAACCGGGTGCTCGCGGATCACCTCGTCCAAGATATCCCAGACTTCTGGCTTTTCTTTTTCAACCAGCTTCTTGGCTTGCTTGACGGTGGAGGAGAAGCCTTTCGCGTCCAGGCGCGCATAGATAAACGGCTTGAACAGTTCGAGCGCCATTTTCTTCGGCAAACCGCACTGGTGCAGTTTCAGCTCAGGCCCCACCACGATCACAGAACGACCGGAATAGTCGACGCGCTTGCCGAGCAAGTTTTGACGGAAACGGCCCTGCTTGCCTTTCAGCATGTCGGACAAAGATTTCAACGGGCGCTTGTTGGCACCCGTGATGGTGCGGCCACGGCGACCGTTGTCGAACAACGCGTCAACGGATTCCTGCAACATGCGCTTTTCGTTACGGATAATGATGTCCGGCGCGCGTAGTTCCATCAATCGCTTGAGGCGGTTGTTCCGGTTGATCACCCGGCGATACAGATCGTTGAGATCAGAGGTTGCAAAACGACCGCCATCCAACGGAACCAAGGGGCGCAGGTCCGGCGGGATCACCGGAATGGTCTTCATGATCATCCACTCAGGACGGTTGCCGGAGTCGAGGAACGCCTCGGCGGTTTTCAAACGCTTCGATAGTTTCTTGTATTTCAGCTCAGACGTCGTCGTTGCGATCTCTTCGCGCAGCTGATTGACCAGCTTTTCCAGATCGAGGCTGGACAGCATCTCATGGATTGCCTCAGCACCGATCATGGCGTTGAACTGGTCGTCGCCATACTCCTCCTGAGCAATCATGTGCTCTTCTTCGGTCAGAAGCTGGAACTCTTTAAGCGGCGTGAGACCCGGCTCGATCACCACAAAATTCTCAAAATAGAGAATGCGCTCAAGGTCTTTCAGCGTCAGGTCCAGCAAAAGACCGATGCGCGATGGCAAAGACTTGAGGAACCAGATGTGCGCCACAGGAGAGGCGAGATCGATATGACCCATACGCTCGCGGCGGACCCGCGACAACGTCACCTCCACACCGCATTTTTCGCAGATGATGCCTTTATATTTCATCCGCTTGTATTTGCCGCACAGGCATTCGTAGTCCTTGATCGGGCCAAAGATGCGTGCGCAGAACAGGCCGTCCCGCTCCGGCTTGAAAGTCCGGTAGTTGATGGTTTCCGGCTTTTTGATTTCGCCAAACGACCAGGAGAGGATTTTCTCCGGCGATGCGATGGAAATCCGAATAGAATCAAACGTTTCCGCCTGAACCTGTGGATTGAAAAGGTTCATCACTTCGTGTTGCATGAAAGTGTCTCCTTGGGTGAGCTTCCGCTCACATTGTCGCTTGGAATACGATCAAACTGCCGGATGATTGCGTTCCTATGCATTCCATTTAGTTGCCAGAGAAAAGCCGAAAACCCAGTCCAACGGCTGCGGCTCCCGCCGCAATGATCCCTGAAAATATGACGAGCGGATAAAGCCGCCCTTCCCGAATTATCTTTGCAGTCTCGGCTTCCAGTTTAGCAATCTCAGCATTGAGCTTCCTTAGCTCAGCCGCGGCGCGAACAGAGTTATCATCCACATCACAACCAATCGGCTAGAAGATGAATGCTCACGGCCAACGCCACCGAAAGCGAAACTA
>JBCBCT010000109.1:4343-10305 GCA_038530365.1 Pseudomonadota bacterium
AACCCAGCGAGCGCATCTCTTTGACGAGCACGTTGAAAGACTCTGGAATGCCAGATTCAAACGTATCATCACCGCGCACGATGGACTCGTAAACCTTGGTACGGCCCGCCACATCATCCGATTTCACGGTGAGCATTTCCTGCAAGGTGTAGGCGGCACCATAGGCTTCCAGAGCCCAGACCTCCATTTCACCAAACCGCTGCCCACCGAACTGCGCCTTACCACCGAGCGGCTGCTGGGTAACCAGGGAGTACGGACCGATGGACCGCGCGTGGATTTTATCATCCACCAGGTGGTGCAATTTGAGCATGTAGATATAGCCCATCGTTACCGGACGATCGAAAGGTTCACCCGTGCGCCCGTCATAAAGCGCGGACTGCCCGGACCCATCGAGACCAGCTTGCTCCAGCATCTCCACAATATCCGGCTCATGGGCCCCATCGAACACCGGCGTTGCAATGCGCACACCAGTTTTCAACTGATCTGCCAGCATCTCCACCGACCCATCATCGAAGTCCCGGACGGGCTCGTTGCGATCGTTGGCCGGGTAAATGCTTTCAAGTTCAGACCGCAACGGGGCGATGTCGCCAGACTGCTTATAAGCCTGTAGCAGGTCACCGACCTTCCGCCCCATGCCGGAGCAAGCCCAACCCAAGTGGGTTTCAAGGATCTGACCCACGTTCATCCGCGACGGCACGCCCAACGGGTTCAACACGATGTCGGCATGGGTCCCATCTTCCAAGAACGGCATGTCTTCGATAGGCAAAATGCGCGACACAACACCTTTGTTGCCGTGGCGGCCCGCCATCTTATCGCCAGGCTGCAGCTTGCGCTTAATGGCGACAAAAACCTTCACCATTTTCATCACGCCGGGCGGCAACTCGTCACCGCGCTGCAGCTTCTCGACCTTGTCCATAAACCGACCTTCAAGCAGGCCTTTGGAGTCGTCGTACTGACCGCGCAGGGCTTCGATTTGGCTTTGAAGCCCCTCGTCTTCCACCGCAAACTGCCACCACTGGGACCGCGGAAACTCACCCATGAGATCCGGCGACAGAGCCGTGCCTTTTTTGAAGCCCTTGGGCCCGGCAATCGCTTCGTGACCGTTCAGCATCTCAACCAAACGACCGTAGACGTTGCGGTCGAGGATGGCTTGTTCGTCGTCACGGTCTTTGGCGAGGGTTTCAATTTCCTCCCGCTCAATCGCCATGGCGCGTTCGTCTTTTTCGATGCCGTGGCGGTTAAACACCCGCACCTCAACCACCGTGCCAAAGGCACCGGGGCTCATGCGCAAAGATGTATCACGAACGTCGGAAGCCTTTTCACCAAAGATCGCCCGCAGGAGTTTTTCCTCCGGTGTCATGGGGCTTTCACCCTTCGGCGTGATTTTCCCGACCAGAATGTCACCGGGCCCGACTTCCGCACCGATATAGGTGATCCCGGCTTCGTCGAGGTTTTTCAGCGCTTCTTCGGAGACGTTGGGGATGTCCCGTGTGATCTCTTCCGGTCCGAGTTTGGTGTCCCGCGCCATCACCTCAAATTCTTCGAGGTGGATCGACGTGAACACATCATCACGCACAATGCGCTCAGACAGAAGGATCGAGTCCTCAAAGTTGTAACCATTCCAAGGCATAAACGCGACGAGCACGTTTCGCCCAAGGGCCAAGTCACCCAGATCGGTGGACGGGCCGTCGGCAATAATATCGCCTTTGTTCAGCACATCCCCCACCCGCACGAGCGGGCGCTGGTTGATACAGGTGGACTGGTTAGACCGCTGGAACTTCTGCAGGCGGTAAATGTCCACCCCCGGTTTCCCCGGATCAAGATCGCCGGTCGCACGCACCACGATGCGGGTTGCATCCACCTGGTCGACGATACCCGCACGGCGCGCGCCGATGGCCGCGCCGGAATCCCGCGCCACAATCGCCTCCATGCCCGTGCCCACAAAGGGAGCCTCGGCCCGCACCAACGGCACGGCCTGACGCATCATGTTCGATCCCATCAGCGCGCGGTTGGCGTCGTCGTTTTCCAGGAACGGAATGAGCGCAGCAGCAACAGAAACCAGCTGCTTGGGCGAAACGTCCATCAAATCCACAGTGGCCGCAGGCATGTTTTGCACATCACCGGCCTGCCGGCAGATGACGAATTCATTGATGAACTTGCCATTGCCATCTAGCGGTGCGTTGGCCTGGGCGACGACATATTTCGCCTCTTCCATGGCTGAAAGATACACCACCTCACTGGTCACAACGCCGTCAACCACCTTACGGTAGGGGCTTTCGATGAACCCATATTTGTTGATGCGCGCAAAGGTCGCCAGCGAGTTGATCAAGCCGATGTTTGGACCTTCCGGCGTCTCAATCGGGCAGATGCGACCGTAGTGGGTTGGGTGCACGTCGCGCACTTCAAAGCCAGCCCGTTCACGGGTCAGACCACCCGGTCCCAACGCTGACAAGCGCCGCTTATGGGTAATTTCAGACAATGGATTCGTCTGGTCCATAAACTGAGACAATTGCGAAGAGCCAAAGAACTCGCGCACAGCCGCGGCAGCCGGTTTCGCATTGATCAGATCCTGCGGCATCACTGTATCGATCTCTATCGACGACATCCGCTCCTTGATCGCCCGCTCCATACGCAACAAGCCGACCCGGTATTGATTTTCCATCAACTCACCAACGGACCGCACGCGGCGGTTACCGAGGTTGTCGATATCGTCAATCTCGCCTTTGCCGTCGCGAAGCTCCACGAGGGTCTTCATCACGGCCAAAATGTCTTCTTTGCGCAGCACACGGACCGTGTCTTCTGCGTCAAGATCAAGGCGCATGTTCATCTTCACACGGCCAACGGCGGACAAATCATACCGCTCGCGGTCAAAGAACAACGATTGGAACATCGCTTCAGCCGATTCCGGCGTGGGCGGCTCACCGGGACGCATCACGCGATAAATGTCGAACAGCGCATCCTGACGGGACTGATTTTTATCCGCCGCCAGGGTCGAGCGCATGTAGGCGCCGACATTCACATGGTCGATATCGAGCAAATCAAGCTCGCCATACCCCATGTCCAGCAAGGCAGCGATGCTGTCCTCGTCAAGCTCGTCACCGGCTTCATAATAGATTTCACCGGTTTCCATGTTGACGATGTCTTCCGACAAATACCGCCCAATCAGCGCTTCCGTCGTGGCCCGCACGGCCTTCACCTTATCGGACAATTGCTTGATCGTCCGCGCGGTCACCTTCTTGCCAGCCTCCATCACCACTTCGCCGCTGTCGGCGTCGATGATGTCTTCCATAGGCTTGGTGCCCTTGTAGCGCTCACCGTCAAACGGCAAACGCCAAACGCCCTCGCCTTCATTGGTCACGGTGACGGTATCGTAAAAATGCTCGAGGATCTCTTCGCCATCCAGACCCAGCGCCATCAAAAGCGTGGTGGAGGGGATTTTGCGGCGGCGGTCGATGCGCGCGTAGACGATGTCTTTTGCATCAAACTCAATGTCCAACCATGATCCGCGATACGGGATCACGCGCGAAGCGAACAGCAGCTTGCCCGATGAATGGGTCTTGCCTTTATCGTGGTCGAAAAACACACCGGGCGAACGGTGCATCTGCGAAACGATCACCCGCTCCGTACCATTAATGATAAACGTGCCGTTGCCGGTCATGAGCGGCATGTCGCCCATGTAGACTTCTTGCTCTTTAATGTCCTTCACGGACTTTGCGCCGGTATCCTCATCGATATCAAAAACGATCAGACGCAGCGTCACCTTCAAGGGCGCAGAATACGTCATGTCCCGTTGGCGGCATTCTTCCACATCATACTTCGGCGCCTCAAAATCATAACGCACAAAATCAAGCTGCGCCGCGCCGGTGAAATCCTTGATCGGGAAAACCGAGTTGAACACCGCCTGGAGGCCTTCATCGCCACGTCCACCTTCAGGCTCGTCGACCATCAAGAAATGATCGTAAGACGACATCTGAACCTCAATGAGGTTCGGCATCTCGGTCACTTCGGTGATGTTGCCGTAGACTTTGCGGACGCGCTTCCGGCCGTTAAACTGGGCCGACGGGTTGGCTGTAGCCATGGAGGGAGTGCTCCTAAGGATGAGCCGACGCAGCAAGGGCGCATCGGCGGGGAAATAAAAGTCGACAAAGGTGGCAAACACCCCTGCAGTCTTCGAACCGTGACGCTTTCAGATCGGCGGCTACGGCGATCATCAACGCAAAGCGACTCACCAAGATGAGACCCCACTTCACGCCGCACGCGGGTGCGACGCTACGTTAATGAAAAAAAGCCGACCACCAAAACGAAAAAAGCCGCGCTGCACCCATCCATTCGGTGAAGCCGACACAAACAAACACATTCGGTGAGCGCACAGTCCCATGCCATCGGACAATCGCGCTGCCAACCGTATAGAACGCCGCCTCCCGTTGCGCAAGGGGCACAGGCAACAAGAAAGAGCGTGCGCTGATCATACAGGTTCAGCGCACAAGTTTGGCCAACCAGCGCTCTTGCCAGCCGAAACAAAAACACCCCCGCCGGTGTCCCAGCGAGGGTGCAAACACTGTTTGCCGGGCCGCAGCCCAGCAAACAAAACGCTTACTTCAGCTCGACGGTCGCGCCGGCTTCTTCCAGCTTCTTCTTCAGCTCTTCGGCTTCGCCTTTGGAGATGCCTTCTTTGACGGGCTTCGGTGCGCCTTCCACGAGGTCTTTGGCTTCTTTCAGGCCAAGACCGGTGATGCCGCGCACTTCTTTAATGACGTTGATTTTCTTGTCGCCAGCAGCGGCCAAGATCACGTCGAACTCGTCTTTTTCTTCAACCGCTTCAGCAGGTGCAGCGCCACCGGCGGCAGCCACAGCAACGGGAGCAGCGGCGGACACGCCCCAATGCTCTTCCAGCATTTTGGACAGTTCAGCAGCTTCCAGCACGGTGAGAGCGGAAAGGTCGTCTACGATCTTTTGAAGATCAGCCATGGAATTCATCCTTGTTCATACAAAAGCCCCTGCGCGTTTGATCAAATTCTGCGTGGAGCCGGGTTTTTCATGAAACCGTCCGGGCAAGCGCGCCGGGCGGCTGGGTTGGGTATCTCGTGAAAGGCGCGCTTTACGCGTCTTCGTCCTTGCGGGCATAGGCGCCAATGACGCGAGCAACGGCACCGGCGGGTGCGTTGGTCAGCATGGCGATGCGCTGCGCAGGTGTGTTGACCATGCCAACAATTTTCGCGCGCAGTTCGTCCAGCGATGGCATGGTGGCCAGCGCTTTAACGCCATTTTCGTCAAGGTGCGTTGGGCCCATCGCGCCACCCAGAATAACGAGCTTGTCGTTTTTCTTGGCGAACTCGCTGGCCGCTTTCGGGGCCGCCACAGGGTCCTCAGCAAATGCGATGAGGGTCGGACCTTTAAAAAGGTCCGCCATGTGTTGAGCTTCCGTGCCTTCAAGGGCAAGTTTCACGAGACGGTTTTTCGCGACCTTCACGGTGCCACCAGCATTGCGCATGTTGGAGCGAAGCTCCGTCATTTCAGCAACGCTCAGGCCCGCATAATGCGCCACGACGACGGAACCAGCGCCCGAAAGCGTGTCCTTCATCTCAGCGACAAATTCGCGTTTTTCCGCTCTTTCCAATGTGTCTCTCCAATTGGCCCTTTGGGACAATCGCGCACGCGCGAAAACCCGAGGGGGCGGTTTCTGTTTGCTGCTGCGCGGGGTGCGCAACAACGGCTCAGTGTCCTGCCCCCTTGCGCATTGTGTAAAATGAGCAAGGCAAATCGTGTCGAACGGGGTGTATTGGCGCGAGACCACCACCCAAAAATGTTCTCACCGTCTGTGCTGGAAAATTAAGGTGCAACACCCCCAGCAGTCTTGGACAGGGTTTTGGACGAAAAACGCCCAAGCCTCCTCTCGGAGACCGCGAGCCTATGGCACGGCATGATGCTCGGTTCAAGGGGTGAACTGGCTCAGCGCACCGCG
>JBCBCT010000110.1:0-9664 GCA_038530365.1 Pseudomonadota bacterium
CACGCCAAATCCTCCACAATCCCGTCGGCAAACGCCTGGGTTGACCGTTCAACGTCGGTATCATCCAAACGCAGAACGAATTGCCCCCCCGCTTTGCTCGCAAACAGCCAATTGTAGAGCGCAGTTCGGATGTTCCCGATGTGAAGACGCCCTGTGGGCGACGGCGCAAAACGGACTTTGACAGGGTTGGTCATGGTGGCTCTTGGCGGCTGCGGAAGGAAAAGGAACGCTCGCTGCGCTCTGCGCTCTGCGCTCTGCGCCCGCGCTTAGCCTTTGGTCAGCAAAAACTCAACCGGCGGCCAACATTGCCGCGCGGGTCTGCAAACGGTGAGAGGCAACGATCATCACCACAAACGCCATCGCACAATAACCGCCCATGTACAGCAACTGGCGGGGAAACGGCACGCCAAAGTCGATCAACACCCCTGTTATCCCGGGCCCGGCGGCGGTCAAAAACACCATAAGCGCCACGACGATGGAGCGGATGGCCCCAAGGTTGGCCGTGCCCCAAACCTCCGGCCAAAGCGCACCAAAAAGTGTGGAGGTGACCCCATAGCTCATGCCCAGAAGCACCATGAAAATGAAAATCGTGCTGGGGCCTGACAACGCGCCGAGCACAAAACAGCCGATGGCCAACGGGACCATAAACACCGGCAACATCTGAACCGCACTCCAGCGGTCAACTGCAAACCCTGTGGCAAGCGCGCAAATCACCGTCGTCACCGCCATCAGGATAAAGGCATTGTAGTAAAGCTGCGGGTTCCATCCGTTCAGGGCGATGAGATAGTCCTGATGGAAAAAGATCGAGGTCCCGATAAACGGCGGCGCAAGCACACCCACACACACCAGCCAAAACAGTGGGTCCCGCAGCAACTCAGCCCGCGTCCATTGTCGAACCTCAACCCCAGAGACCGCCTCATCCTCTGAAAGCGTACCGCGCGGCTGACGTTCGACGCGCATCAGGGCAAAAATCACCGGAAGCGCGAAGAAAAGGATGCAAACCGCCGCAATCCACCACGCGCCCCGCCAACCATAGGACAACGCAAGCAAAGCGAAGACTGTTGGGAAAATGGCTTCGGAAGCCTGGTGGCCCATGGTGGCAAACGAAACGGCCTTCCCGCGATTGGCCGCATACCACCGCCCCATGGCTGTCATGCTGGTTTGGGTCATCATGCCCTGACCAAACAACCGAAGGAGATAAATCGCCAAGAGGAGCGCGAGCAAAGTGTTGGACACGGCCATCAGCACGCAAGCCGCGATAAGACAGCCCATGACAACAAGGGCGCTCGTGGAAACGCTGGTCACGTCCACCAAGCGGCCCACAAACGGCAGGCTGAGCGCGCTGGCCAAGGTTGCCAACATATAGACGAGACCAAAGCCACCATGGCTGAGGGAGAAAGCGGCGCGGATCTCATCGCCCCACATGGAAATGAAGAAGGTCTGGCCAAAGCCGGAAAACATCGCCAGCAAAAACCCGCCAACCAGCCAGCGGGCATTGCTCGTGTAAAAACGCAGCATGGTGCAAAGGCTTTCGGACGGGTCATAAAGGCTCAGTGAGCGCTTACGCCTGTCGCCATCCCCGTGCAATATGCCCGGCGTTAGGCGGGGGGTTCGTCAACTGGACCGCAGGACCGAGCGATGGCTTGCTTCGACCCTTGAGAGAAGCACCGTCTCCTCAGCACAGAGACCGTGAGTTCATCCACCCGAAGCGACCAGGGTTAAAACAGGCCGCCCGCACCCTCTTGTACAGCCTCTTGCACCGCTTTTGAGGTGCTCAAGGTGCCGCGCTTCATATCGCTTTCAAACCCAATGATCGACGTGCGGGCCGGTGGTTTGGTGCCCGGCTTAAACGATTCCATAATCACACCGGGATTGCCAGCCTGCGCCAGAAGACCAGTTTTAGCGTTGATCGGATACAGCTTGATGCCTTCAGGCACACGAAAATCGATTGCGGACGTTTGCGCCAACGCGTCTTTCATAAAATCGACGAAGATTGGGGCCGCAAGCCCGCCGCCGGTATTGCCCTTGCCCATGGGTTCCGGGCGGTCGTAACCGACAAAAACACCGACCACGAGGTCTGGCGAATAGCCCACAAACCACGCGTCACGCTCTTCGTTGGTGGTGCCCGTCTTTCCGGCGATGGGAACACCAAGGCTGCCGACGATTTTTGCAGTACCCCGCAGGACCACACCCTCCATGATCGACGTGATTTGATACGCCGTCATGGGGTCAAGCACCTGATCACGATTGTCCACCAGATCAGGCTCCTGTTGCAAGGACCACTCATCATGGGTGCAGGCATCGCAGGTGCGCTCCTCATGCTTATAGATGGTCTTGCCGTAGCGGTCCTGAATGCGGTCGATGAGCGAAGGATTGATACGCTTCCCGCCATTGGCGAGCACAGCATAGGCGCTGACCATTTTGAGCGCCGTCGTTTCCCGTGATCCAAGCGACGATGCCAAGCCTCGGATCGAACGGTCATAGATGCCAAAACGTTTCGCGTATTCAGAAATCAGCTTCATGCCCATGTCGTTGGCCAAACGCACGGTCATGAGGTTTCGCGATTGTTCAATCCCCCGCCGAAGCGTTGATGGACCGGCATATTTCCCCGAATAGTTCTTGGGCTCCCAAATACCCAGCGTTCCGCCCTGGTCGATTTTGATGGGGCCATCCATGACGACGCTGGACGGCGTGTAGCCATTGTCCAAGGCAGCCGCGTAAATGAACGGTTTGAAAGCCGAGCCAGGCTGACGCCGGGCTTGCGTGGCGCGGTTAAACTGCGAATCAGAGTAGGAAAAGCCGCCCGAAAGGGCCAACACCCGACCCGTATGGGGGTCCATCGCGACCAAGGCACCGGACACCTCCGGCACCTGCTCCAACACATAGCGACCACCAGTGTTGGAGACGTGAATGACATCCCCCACGGCGAAAATGTCTTCAAAGGACTTGGCCTTTTTGAAAATGCGTTTGCGGTTTCGCGCTTTTGTAATGGTGGTTTCCGTCAGAGTGCGCGCCCAGGGCGAGTCTTCAAGATAAAGTTTCGCCACCTCGCGTGTGTCCTCAATGCCGCCAGACACTTTTGGCTCGGGACGAAAACCAATATCGGCGGTTCCTCCATTGACCGAAAGGACTACCGCCTGACGCCAAGACGGCAGGTCCCGCAGCCTTTTGATCTTCGCTTTGGAAAATGCCTCACCCCAATCGCCACCGTCCAAAGTGACCTTGGCGAAGGCACCGTGATAACCCCGAGCCCGATCATAGGCTTTCAGACCGCGGCGCAGGGCAGCATTGGCGAGATCCTGTAAAATTGGGCTTACGGTTGTGCGGATGGAAAGTCCGCCTTCGTAAAGCGAGTCGTTTCCGTACCGGTCGATGATCTCGCGGCGAACCGCTTCGGTAAAATACTCACCACCGGCAACTGTCTTTGCCTGACGTTTGAGGGCCACACCCAAATCCTTGGCCTTGGCGGCATCGGCTTGGACCTGAGTGATGAAACCATTGGCAAGCATCCGACCGATCACCCAATTGCGACGCGTCAGCGCGCGCTCGGTGTTGCGGTAGGGATGATAGTTGCTTGGGGCTTTTGGCAAGGCCGCAAGATAGGCCACTTCAGCCACATCCAACCGCCCCACCGGCTTACCAAAATACGCCAAAGATGCGCCTGCAACGCCATAAGCCCCCAGACCGAGATAGATCTCATTGAGATACAGTTCGAGGATTTTGTCCTTGGAATAGGCTTCTTCAATGCGGAAGGCGAGAAGCGCTTCTTTGATTTTGCGATCGACGGTGCGGTCACTGGTCAACAGGAAGTTCTTGGCAACCTGTTGAGTAATCGTTGACGCACCACGGGCCCGAGCCCGCACCCCACGCAATTTTGCATAGCCATAATCAAAAGCCGCCTTTCCCAACGAAGGAAAGCTGACACCCGAGTGTTTGTAAAAATTCTTGTCCTCAGCCGAAAGGAATGCCTCCTTCAGCAGGTCTGGCATGGCTTGGATCGGCAGAAACAAGCGGCGCTGGCGCGCGTATTCGGCCAAAAGGGCCCCGTTCGACGCGTGGATTCGCGATGTCACCGGCGGCTCATATTTCCGCAGCACTTCGTAGTCCGGCAGCTCACCTTTGAGACTCGAAACGTAGATAAACGCTCCGCCGGCTACCAAAAAGAAGAAAACCGTGCCGATGCCAAACAGATAGCCAATAAAGCGCAAAATCATCAGACACATTCCAAATTTGATAATTGAGTCGTCACAGCCACGCCCTCCGAAAGACAACGAGACCCGCCCAGAAGGAAGCGCATGACGTTTCTTCGGGTATAGTGAACAATTTGGGCACACTGTGACGGGGTCATACGAGAACGTGCCAAATTGTGAAAGATCGAACAGGTGTTGCAATGTCGCCATGGATACGACGGTCAGGCCATCGCCGATTGGCGCGCATTGTGTTCAGCGATTTCAAATAGCTTCGCATGATAAGGCTCCAACGTCAGCCGAAACTCTAATGCCCAACCGCGAAGCGTGGCGCAAAAAATGCGTGAATTGCTTTTGCCGTGCGATCCACCGCCATGCGGGTCCATTTGGGATCATTGAGCATCTTCTCATCCTTGCGGTTCGACAAATAGCCAAGTTCCAATAGGACGGACGGGATCTCCGGGGCTTTGAGAACGAAAAAATTCGCCGCCCGATGCGGTTTTTTCAAAAGCCGGATGTCACCGCGATAGCGATCAATGAGAAGCCCGGCAAACCGTTTGGCAAACGTTCGGGTCTCCCTTTTGGTAAGCTCCAACAAAATGTTCGAAACCCGGTCTGGTTCAGAATCAAGTTCGAGATTTTCAAGCATCTGCAGGCGGTTGGCGTTTTGCGACAAACTGCGGGCGATTTGGTCTGCGCCGCGCTGGGAAAGCGTGTAAACCGTCGCCCCCCGCACGAAACGCTGCCGCAACGCGTCAGCGTGGATCGACAACAACAAATCTGCACGGTGGCGGCGCGCAAAGGCTACCCGGCGGGACAGTGTGATATAGCGGTCGTTGTTGCGGGTCAAAAGCACGGTAAAGCGCTTGTCTTTTTCAAGCCGCGCTTTCAGCCGTTTTGCAAAACGAAGCACAATGTCCTTCTCGGCCGTTTTTCCCTGCCCGATGGCACCACCGTCGCGGCCGCCATGGCCGGGATCCAAAACCACCAACATGTCCGATTTTCCATTCACCGCTTTGGGGTTTGAGCGTTTGGCGGCCCGCCGCTTCACCGGGCGCGGCTCCTTCAAGACAGCCGCGCGAAACGTTTGCTCGTCAGTTTTCACCAAATCGATGATCAAACGATAATGCTTGCGCCCCTTCAGCCGGGACACCGTTGCACGTTCAATTTTAACGGGACTGGAAAGCGCGAGAACGATTCGTGAGCGGTCCGTGGAAATGCTGCCGTACTTCATATCGGAAGCAAAAGACGCCTTGGGCAGGTGCACCGAGCCTAAGGCAAACACAGTCGTTGGAACATCGACGATAAAGCGCGCCGGATTGGCCAGGAGGTAGGACGTATGTTCAATACGTTTGTCAAAATCCATGATGAGCCGCAAACGGGTCTCATCCCCCACAAGACGCCCGGCAAACGCAACCGCGGGCTCGCTGCTTTCTTGGGCTGCAAAGCTGACATCCTGCCAAAGCATTGCCCAAACCGCGGCTTTCAAAAGCGCGATTAACACCAACAACCTGGTTAGACGGCGCGTTTTGAAGGTCACTACTGTCAGGTCCCAAAGCCTTGCCATTTCTACAAGGCCCTAGCGTACACCCGGCGCCCTACAGGATGGTTAACGCCGCATTAAAAGGGGCACGGTATTGAGGCTTGCAAACCCCGCACCTGCCCCTGCCCGTATCCCTGTCCCGGCCACTGTTCCTTGCAATGCCTATTTTTTGCGCTTGTGTTCGCTGAAGGCGAGGCGTAGCGTTAACACTCGGCATGCTGGAATTTTCCGGCCTGTTCGCGAGCCCCCGTCCGGTACCGTCCCGGGCACGCATGGCCGAGCCAACACTTAGGTCCGGCTGAACGGTGTAGACCTTGGCGGAATTCGGGGCGGCTTCAAGCGTAACTCGATATGAATGCGCCGGAAGCCTAAGCCAGTTTTTTGGGCTCAGCGGCAGCGCGTCTTATCGACTGTGCCGACGAGAGATTTGTGGTGAGAGGGAAAGAGGACCCTATACCGCGATTAAACAGCCCCCGCCTTTTTCGGCCCGGGCGCAGCGCTTCGGCGAATTAAAAAACCGCTGCGATGGACACCGCCGGTGTTAGACGCAGCGAACCATGAAACAAAGACTGACAGGACGATGCGGCCGGCTTTGAACCCTTATACAGAAAACGAAACGCACGCAGCGAAACTGATATCGCCGCGGGCGTCTGTTCGTTTTGGGTTCATGCAATCCGCTGCTCAAAACACTTCCCGTGGACAGGATCAAATCTCCAACGCCGCCGTTGGCGGTGCACGTGCACGTGGACGTCCACAGTCTTATAAATATGCCCGCCCCAAAGACGTTGATCTAAGTACAGGCGCACCCCCCGGCCCGCCCGGATTGCGCCCAAATGACCAACGCCTCAGGGCGGCGGAAAGACAATTTGATGTCCAACAACAAGATGCTCATCGATGCCTCTCACCCGGAGGAAACACGGGTCGCACTGGTTCGCGGTAACCGCGTTGAAGAATTCGACTTTGAATCAGAACACAAAAAGCAAATTCGCGGGAATATCTATCTCGCGAAAGTCACCCGGGTAGAACCGTCCCTCCAGGCCGCATTTGTTGACTACGGCGGCAATCGCCACGGCTTTCTCGCGTTTAGCGAAATTCACCCGGACTACTATCAGATCCCGGTGGCGGACCGTGAAGCGCTTCTGGCCCAGGAAGAAGAAGACGCGCGGCGGGCGAACGAAGAAGACGACGCATCTGACGCGGAAGCGGATCCCAGCTCCGATGACGCGGACAACGGGGCTGATGAAGCCGATGTTGTCGCCACCGACGCTGCTTCGGAGTCTGAAGAGGATGAAGCTCCCAAGCCGAAGCGCCGCCGCCGATCCCGCCGGAAAAGCGCAAAAGCAGCCGAGGAAGAGGCCATCGATAACGCCGCTGAAGCAACATCAGCCGGGCAGGAAGATGCAGACGTCGAGCCCGAAAATGATGACGTTGCAGACGCCACCGACGCGGCCGACAGCGATCCAACGGATGAAGACGGCGATGATTCCGAAGAGACCATCGCCGCTGACAACGAAAACGATGACGTGGTTTCCGAGCCGGTAGAGGCAGCAAAGGACGAGGCGGCGAAGGACGAAGAGAAGCCAAAGCGTCGGCGTACAACGCGACGGAAAGCTGCGCCTAAAGAAAAGGCGGAGGACGAACCCACATTAGAAGTCGACGCCGACACAGAAGCGACGGCCCAACCGGCAGCTGCTTCAGACGCGGAAGCGATCAGCGACGAAGCAACCGGTTCCGAAGCGGCGGAAGAGAAGCCAAAGCGGCGCCGGACCACCCGCCGGAAGCCCAAGGCAGCCGAAGACAAAGCGGCAGCAGAAGAGCCCACACAAGCGGTTGCAGACGCAACACCGAACGCTCCTGCCGAAGAGGCGTCCGCCGACGAAACATCGCCAAACGAAACGGTCGAAGCGGCAGCAAGCGAAGAGCCAAAGCCCCGCCGCCGCCGTTCTCGCCGCAAAAAGTCGGAGCCGGAAGCGGATCAAAATGCTGATGCGGAAACCAGCGCCGAAACCAACGCCAAAACCAATGGCGAGACGCCTGACATCGTTGACGCGGCAACAGACGAAACGACCGCGACGGACGACGAAAACGAAGAAGCGTCAGGCGGAGGCAACCGTCGTCGTCGTCGCCGCAGTCGGAAAAAACCCGCCGATGCATCTAGCGCGGATGCAAACGACGACGCAGCCGCTGATACGCCCATCGAAAGCGTCGGCGCTGACGACGCACTGGAAGAGGTTCCCACCCGCCGCACCAATCGTCGGCACTACAAAATTCAAGAGGTGATCAAGCGTCGTCAGATCCTGTTGGTGCAGGTTGTGAAGGAAGAGCGCGGCAACAAAGGCGCGGCGCTAACGACTTATCTCTCGCTGGCGGGCCGCTATTCCGTGCTGATGCCCAACACCGCGCGCGGTGGCGGCATCTCCCGCAAAATTAGCAATGTCGCCGACCGCAAGCGCATGAAAACCATAGCCAACGGTCTTGATGTGCCCAAAGGCATGGGCGTCATTTTGCGCACAGCCGGCGCGTCTCAGGACCCGCAGGAGATCGAGCGCGACTTCGAATACCTGATGCGCCTGTGGGAAAACGTCCGCACGCTAACGCTTGAATCCACGGCTCCCTGCCTGGTTTATGAGGAAGGCAGCCTGATCAAGCGCTCCATTCGAGACCTCTATCACAAGGACACCGGGGAAGTTCTGGTCTCCGGTGAGGATGGTTTCAAAGAGGCCAAAGGCTTCATGGCCATGCTGATGCCGGGCCACGAAAACCGGGTAAAAGAATATAAAGACCGTGTCGCGCTCTTCGCCCGCATGGGCGTTGAGGACCAACTCGATGCCATGCTGCAACCGCAAGTTACACTGAAAAGCGGTGGTTACATCATCATTGATCAGACCGAAGCGCTGGTCGCCATCGACGTGAACTCAGGCCGTTCGACCCGCCAACACTCAGTGGAAGAGACCGCCACCCAAACCAATCTGGAGGCCGCCGACGAGGTGGCGCGCCAGCTGAAGCTCCGCGATCTGGCCGGGCTGATCGTTATCGACTTCATCGATATGGATGACCGTCGCCACATTCGTGCTGTTGAAAAACGCCTCAAGGATGCGTTGAAAAATGATCGCGCGCGGATTCAGGTCGGTCGAATTTCGCATTTCGGGCTGATGGAAATGTCACGCCAGCGCATTCGTGCAAGCGTTCTGGAATCCACCACCCAAGTGTGCCCGACCTGCGGCGGCGTTGGCTATGTGAAGTCCGGCTCGTCCGTGGCCCTATCGGTTTTGCGCATGATCGAGGAGCAATTGAACCGCTCCAAGCGCAACGACCTCATCGTGAAGGTTTCAACACCAACCGCGCTTTATATGTTGAATTCAAAGCGCGATAACCTGTCGGACCTTGAAAGCCGCTTCGGCGTTGCAATCTCCATCGAAGCCGATGATCATCTGGGCAATGTGCCCTGTGTGATCGACAAGGGTGAACTGGCGCGTCGCCGCCCGGCCAAGGATGGTCCTGTTCAGGTGGATACCGTGCAGGTCGAAACCACCGACCCGGCCGAAGAGGCAACCCCAAAAGAGCCTGCGGAGCCCTCCGCAGGTCGCCAAGATGGCCGGACCGACCAGGACGACGCTCACGCATCGCAAGATGGTTCGGAGGACCGCGGTCGCAAACGCCGCCGTCGCCGCAAGCGCAAAGACAGTGACACAGAAGCGGACGCCGCAAGCCAGGCGGACGAAGCCTCCCAGCAGACGGCAACCGAAGACCAGCCAGACGCGGCAGCAACACCGGTTGAAACAACAGGGACCGAGGACGATTCATCTGAACCCAAGCGTCGGAACCGCCGACCGAGGAAAGCGAAGCCTGTTCCCGTTAGCGATGGTAGCCTTGAGGAACAGGCCACCGTTGCTGAAACGGCGGTCTCCGAGGCAGAACTCGAGCAAAGCAAAGA
>JBCBCT010000111.1:0-9259 GCA_038530365.1 Pseudomonadota bacterium
CCGACAGAACAACGCGGTGCACGGCTTGTCCCTCGGCTGTGGTTCCAAAGTGTTGGGGCTCGTGTGTTTGCGTTTTACTGCTTGTCATGCGCCCCTCCCGGGCAAATTTGGCGTGGCCCTAAAAGAATCCTTAAGGAAATCCTTTATCTCACCGCGCGTGGGCGCGCCGTCGCGCCCGCCGGCGCGGCTGCATTTGATGGCTGCCGCGGTGCTTGCAAAATGGATGGCCTGGTCCAGCCCCTGCCGTTCCGCCAAAGCGACGGTGAAGGCTGCATGCCAAACGTCCCCCGCCGCCAGGGTGTCAACCACGGTGATCCGATGGGCCGGGTGCCAAATGGCTTGGTCGTCTTCCACATGGACAACGCCGCGTTCCCCCGCCGTTACAATCACTGTGCCCTGCAATCGTTGGTTGGCTGCCAACGCCGCCGCTTCCGGCTCGTCCAGACCGGTGAAATCTGTGGCGCCTTGCTCGGAAAATGCGATGTGACTTGCGATCTCCAAGGCGGCCTTGGCTTCGTGTACGGGGGCTTCGGCGTCGATGACCCCGGGAATGCCGCGGTCCTGGGCGGCTTTCATGGCGACATAGGCCCCATCGGGCCACCGCGTATCGGCAAGGGTTGCGTCAAGCGAATTTGGCAGCGTGCTCGCCAACCAGTCTGCGTCCATGGACAGGGTGTTGTCGCGGAAATTCATGATCTGGCGTTCCCCCGAAGCGTCCATATAGATCGATGAAAACGATGACCGTTTGCCGGGGAACCTGCGAACCAGATCTGTGTTGACGCCCTCTTCGGCCAAGCCGTCCACAATCAGATCAGCGATGGGATCGTCGCCCAAGCGGGCGGCCAGCAGCGCCTGTCCGCCCAGGCGGGCGATGGCCACGGCTGCGTTGGCGGCATTTCCCCCGCCCACAATGGTGGCATCATCGGCGCGGTATTTTTCGGGCCTGTCGGGAAACGCTTGCATTTGAAACACGAAGTCGAGGACGGCGACACCGGCGATGAGAATGTTGGTCATTGTGGCTGGGCTTGCGGGGTTAGGCTTGCGGGGGTTTGGGAATGCGGTTTTCCAAAAAGCGGAACAGCACGACAATGCAGCCGGTGAGCAAAATATAGATGCCCGCCACCAGCAGGAGCGGTTCATAGGTCAAAAACGTGTCCTGCCGCACCTCCGTTGAGCGACCGAACAACTCCTTCACCGTAATGGTTGCTGCAAGGGGCGTGGCTTTCAAGGTGAGAACCATCTCACCGGCAAGTGTGGGAAAAACGTTTTGCAGGGCACGGGGCAGCCACACCCGGCGCAGCACCGTGAAAGGCCCCATGCCCATAGCCCGTGCGGCTTCAAGTTCGCCTTTTGGCACTCCGGCAAATGCACCGCGCATCACCTCCCCTGTGTAGCCCGCCACCGAAAGCGTGAAGGCAAAAACGGCATAGGGGAACGCGGCCCGCAGGTAAGGCCAGAGCACCGAATCCCGTATACCTTCGATATGGGGGAAGAGTTGTCCAACGCCGTAGTAGATCAACCACAGCTGGATCAGAAGCGGTGTGCCACGAATGACGGTGCAAAAGCCGCGCGCAAGTAAGGCAAGGGACCGTGGCCCGGTGACCTGCACCAGCCCAATGGGGATGGCGAGGGCAAAACCGCACATCGAGCAGATCAAAAGGAGCTGGATCGTAAGCCAAAAGCCGGTGACAAGGCGCGGCGCGTATTCAGGAAGCCAGGACCAATCCATCGCCGGGGCCTCTAAATGCCTGGGCCGGCCGCATTTGCACCCGCTTGGCCGCGGCGATAGCGCCGCTCCAGGAAGACGAAAATGCGGTTGGAAACCAGCGTCAGGCAAAGATAGAGGACGGCTGCCGCCAGATAAAACGTCAGGTAATCGCGGGTTGATCCTGCTGCTGCTTTGGTGGCGGTGGCCAGTTCAAAAAAACCGACCACGGCGAGCAGAGCCGTATCCTTGGTCACGATGAGCCACAAATTGGCGAGCCCGGGAATGGCAAACGGGATCATCGCGGGGATGAGAATGCGGCGGATGGATTGGGCGCGGGACATGCCATAGGCAAGGGCCGCTTCCGTCTGGCCTCGGGGCACGGCTTGCATGGCTGCGCGGATGACCTCGGTGGAATAAGCGCCCTGTACGACACCCAAAACGACGATGCCGGCCACCAGACCGCTGATGTCCACCGGGCGCATGCCCAAGGACACCAGCGCGTTGTTCAGCGCAGCTGTGCCCGCATAGTAGAGGAGCAGGATGAGCACCAGTTCGGGAACGGCGCGGATGAGAGTGGTGTAGATCTCCAACGTCCAGCGCAGGATCGGGCCACCGTGAATTTTTCCCAGCGCGCTGAAAAGTCCGATGGTGAGGCCTAAAGCATAGGCACCCAGAGCGATCTGAACCGTTGATGCCAACCCCATAAGCAGCGACAGGCCGCGGCCATCCGGGCCGATCCAAAGCTGCTGAAGGCTTTCAAACATGGGCGGCGTGCGATCTGTGGGAAGGATTTGAAAAATTGTGCGGGAAAGGCCGGCACAGAGGGTCGGTAGTCAATCCCCCCGGTTTCGCCTGCGCTTCTGGAGAAGCCGGGAAAAGCCGGGGGGAGTTTTGAGGCTTAGCCGCCGTAGATGTCGAAGTTGAAATACTTCTTGGCGATGGCGTCATATGTGCCGTCTTCACGAACTTTTTTGATCGCTGCGTTGAATTTTTCCAAAAGCGGGCTGTCTTTGCGCAGGCCCACGCCCACGCCCTTACCAAACACCGCCTCATCCTTGAGGAAGGCTTTGATTTCAAACTTTGAACCGGCATCGGACTTCAAAAACGCGTCAAAGGCGAGGGAATCGCCCACCACGGCATCCACACGACCGGCGACGAGATCGTTGTTGTGCTCATCAAAGGCTTGGTAGGTTTTCAACTCAGCGGCACTGTCGGAGAAGTATTTCTTGGCATAATCGGCATGGGTGGTGGACACCTGAACACCGACGATCTTGCCTTTCACGCTGGCGGGGGAGCCGTCAATTGTTGCGGATTTGGGCGCAACGAGCGCGGCGGGCGTGTTGTAATATTTGTCGGAGAAGGCAATCACCTTCATGCGTTTTTCAGTGATGGACATGGAGGCAAAAATTGCGTCGATCTTGTTGCTGTTCAACGCAGGAATGATGCCGTCCCACGCGATGGGGGTCCACACGCAGGTTTCGTTCATGGCTTTGCAGATGGCTTCGCCCAGTTCGATCTCAAAACCTGAGCGCACGCCGTTTTTTTCATCGGCAAACGGTGGGTAGGGTGAGGAGTCGAGGCCGAGGCGGATCTCTGCGCTGGCTGTTGCCATGCCGAACCCAGCTGCCAAGACGCCGGCTGCGAGAACGGCTTTGATGGATTTTGTGAAAAACTTCATGTGAGGGGTGCTCCCTGATGGTGCCGCCCGGCGTGTGTGTCCGGGCCGGCGGGTTTAATGGATGGACTGAACGAAGGCGCGGCAGCGCTCGCTCTGGCTGTTGTGGAACACCTGATCTGGTGTTCCTTCTTCCTCCACCCGTCCTTGGTGAAGGAACATAACTTTGCTGGACACATCGCGGGCAAACGCCATCTCGTGGGTGACGAGGATCATCGTCCGGCCCTCCTCCGCGATGCCACGGATCACCTTCAAAACCTCACCCACCAGTTCGGGATCCAGGGCGCTGGTGGGTTCATCAAACAACATGGCGCGGGGTTCCATGGCCAGCGCTCGGGCGATGGCGGCGCGCTGCTGCTGCCCACCGGAGAGGAAAGCAGGATATTGGTCGCGCTTTTCATACAATCCCACGCGGTCGAGCACTGCTTCGGCACGCTCAATGGCTTCGGCTCTTTTCAAGCCCAAAACCTGGATCGGCGCTTCGATGACGTTTTGGAGCACATTCATGTGGCCCCAAAGATTGAAGTTTTGAAACACCATGGACAGGCCGGCGCGGAGCCTTTGGACCTGTCTCTTGTCTGCGGGAACGAGATTTCCCCCGCGCTGTGGTCCAAAGTGGATTTGTTCGCCCGCTATGCGAATGTCACCGGCGGACGGCAATTCCAACAGGTTGATGCAGCGAAGAAAGGTGGACTTCCCGGAGCCCGATGCGCCGATGATGGAGACGACATCGCCCTCCACCGCTTTCATGGATACGCCGCGCAACACTTCGAGTTCACCAAACTGCTTGTGGAGGTTTTCTACCTCAATCGATGGCGCAGCGGCGGGCTTCTCGTTCAAACGGGTCAACTCCATTTGCGGGCGGGCACGTGATCGATCCTGATGTGCACTCGCCCTCGCTTCCCATCACGTTGCCCCCGCTTCAGGCGGATTGCAATGGGCGATTGTCATGGGCGCCATGGGCGCCATGGGCGCCATGGGCGTCGTGGGTGTGATGGGTTGTCATGCCGCCTTGATCCAACAGGAAGGTCACGATGTCCGAGACACCATGCCCGCGCCTCAGATCGGTGAACAGGGTGGGGCGCGGCCCACGGGCGGTATGTGCGTCTTCTTTCATCCGTTCAAGATCGGCGCCGACATGGGGGGCAAGGTCGGTTTTGTTGACGATGAGAAGGTCCGACCGGGTGATCGCCGGGCCGCCCTTGCGCGGAATGTCGTCGCCTTGGGCCACCGAGACGACGTAAAGCGTGAGATCGGCCAAGTCAGGCGAAAAGGTTGCGGCGAGATTATCGCCGCCGGATTCAATGAATATGATGTCGAGGTCAGGGAAACGCGCGCTCAAGGTGTCGATGGCGCGCAGGTTTAACGATGCATCCTCGCGAATGGCGGTGTGCGGGCAGCCGCCGGTTTCAACACCGATGACACGATCCGAGGGCAGAGCCTGCATGCGCACCAGCGCTTCAGCGTCTTCCCGTGTGTAAATATCATTGGTGATCACCGCGATGGAGAGTTGCTCGCGCAGAGCCTCGCACAGCCGGGCTGTGAGGGTGGTTTTCCCTGATCCGACGGGGCCGCCGATGCCGATGCGCAGGGGGCCATGGGTCGATGATGTCATGGGGCGTCTTTCTACAAGTTTGCTTGGCTGTTCAGCTGGCCTTGTTTGCTGACCTCCTGGCGCTTCACGATTGGAACAGGCGCGTGGGGAGGGTTTCCTGGGCGATTGCGGTAATATCCATCAAAGGCGCAGCTGTGCCAAGGTGGTCGAGCGTGCTGTCCGTTGCGACCTCCGCCGCCTGAACAATGTCCGCTTCGAGAGCCTGTTGCAGACCAACCGCCGCCGCTTGACCAAGAGAAAACAGGCGCAGGCCGGCTTGGAGTTGCGCGCTGACCGCAGACTGAAGAAATGCTGTGAGCGTGGCGGTTTGGTCGATGGCATGGTTGGCTGCCACGTGCCCAACCGCAACGGGATAGGCGATGGTTTTGGGCCGATGATCTACTGCGTCGGTCCATGGCTCGGCGGCCCTCATGAAGGCTGAGCCGAGGGCTGTCGTTTCCTCAAAGCGGGTTTTCGAACCCGCCAGGGCGAGAGCGGTTGCATTGATGGTTTCCAACTCTTCGGGCCGTTGGCGGGCGAGGGACAGAAGGACGGCGTCGGTGCGCAGTGTTCCGTGGTGAAGTGACAGGCTCAGCCAGTTCTTGATGTCTTCGGCATTCGTGATGGTTTTGTCTGCACAGGCCGCTTCCAAACCTGCCGACCATGCAAAGCCGCCAATGGGGAAGGCCGGAGAGAGCCATGTCATGAGTTTTATGAGGTTGGCATGGGATGCGCTCACGGGCTGCTCTTTGGCTTTGGCTTTGGCTTTGGCTTTGGCGTTTGGATGTGGTCACTCCCGTGCCCGTGCCCGTGCCCGTGCCCGTGCCCGTGCTGATGCTTGTGTGCATGGTCATGTTCGTGGGTGTGGGCGTAGGCACCACCTTCCGGGTCAAAGGGGGCCGTGATGTCGTCTACCTTTGCGCCCAAACCGGTGAGCATGGTTTTGATCACCGGATCATGGCGGATGACAATGCGTTCGGCCTCGATTTGCGCGGCCAGGTGCCGGTTGCCGATCTGCCAGGCGAGGGCGATGAGGTGTTTGGCATCGCGGGCCGTCACCACCATGAGCGCTTCGGGTTCCGCCCGCACCTCGATTACCCGTCCATCGCTCAAGACCAAGCCTTCACCATGGCGCAACAAGCGCGCCTCCGGCAGGTCGAGCATGAAGGCGATGCCGCTATCCGAGATCAGTTTAAAGCGCCGCCTATGGCGTGCGGTTTCATCCAGCGTGATCGTGTCCACTGGGTTTTGGGCGTGGGGGGCGATGGTGTTGCAGACGGGTAGGGTCATGTGTGGTTGGCCAAGGCCGCTTTGATGTCTGCGGTTCCGTGCATCATGCGAAGGACTTCCGATCTTGAACCGTAGCGGCCGGATTTAACGCGTGCTTCTACAAACGCCTCAAGGGGTTTTCCAAGAACAGCGGACATGGCCACGATGCGTCTCCTTCAACGGTCTTTGGGATGTGAGCGGTTTATAGGGCATCAGGACCAGCAAATTTCTTGGACCAACGACGGTTATCGCTACCATCTCGTGACATGAAACGCTCTGCCTGCGCTGCACATTTTAGCGCGTGGGGTACATACCGTATCTGTTGTTCGCAGCCTTGCAATCAGAGCGTGTCGACTGTGGCGGGCTCGATGATTTCTATGGTGCGGCTGAGGAAAAACGGACTGCCAGCTTCACGCCAGGCCAAAAAGTGTGGCTCGGTAAAATGGTTGTCGAGGGCTGCGCGATCTTCCCAGCGTTCAACAAATACGAGCGTGTTTTCATCCGTTTGGGACTGCATGAGATCGTAGGAAATATTGCCCGGTTCCTTCCGCGTCCCTTCGATGCAAGGCATGACCGCTTCGCGGATGGTGGGAAGCGAACCCGGTTTGATGGTTAGCGTGGCGATCAGGAAAATCATGGCCTGGTCCTCAAAACAGAAAATAGCGCTGAGCCATGGGCAGCACGTGTGCTGGCTCGCAGGTCAGCAGCTCGCCGTCGGCGCACACTTCGTAGGTTTCGGGATCAACTTCAACATGGGGGGTGGCGTCGTTCAGGATCAGGCTTTTTTTGGAAATACCGCCGCGGGTGTTTTCGACGGCGGCGAGCCCCTTTTCGATGCCAAGCTTCTCTTGAAGCCCATCTTCGATGGCGGCCTTGGAAACAAAGGTGATCGATGAGTTCGTCATCGCTTTGCCGAAGGCGCCGAACATGGGCCGCATGTGGACGGGCTGTGGTGTCGGAATGGACGCGTTGGGATCACCCATGGGCGCAGCTGCAATGGTGCCACCGATGATCACCATGTTTGGCTTGACGCCGAAAAAGGCCGGATCCCACAGGCAAAGATCGGCACGTTTGCCCACTTCGATGGAGCCGATTTCGTTGGACAGGCCGTGAGCAATCGCGGGGTTGATGGTCACTTTTGCGATGTAGCGGCGCACGCGGATATTATCGTTGTCGCCGGTTTCTTCTTTCAATGCGCCGCGTTGTTTCTTCATTTTGTCGGCCGTCTGCCAGGTGCGAATGAGCACCTCGCCCACCCGCCCCATGGCTTGGCTGTCGGACGCGATGATGGAAAATGCGCCCATATCATGGAGGATGTCCTCTGCGGCGATGGTCTCGCGGCGGATGCGGCTTTCGGCAAAGGCGATGTCTTCAGGGATCGACTTGTCGAGGTGGTGGCACACCATGAGCATGTCGAGATGCTCTTCCAGCGTGTTGACGGTGTAGGGTCGCGTTGGGTTGGTGGACGACGGCAGGACGTTATCCAGCCCACAGATTTTTATAATGTCCGGTGCGTGGCCGCCGCCTGCACCTTCGGTGTGGAAGGCGTGGATTGTGCGGCCTTTGATAGCGTCCACCGTGTGCTCGACAAAACCGGATTCATTCAGCGTATCGGTGTGGATCATGACCTGAACGTCGTGTTCGTCTGCCACTGAAAGGCACGTGTCGATGGCGGCCGGTGTCGTGCCCCAATCTTCGTGCAGTTTGAGCGCGCAGGCACCGCCGAGCACCATCTCGTGGAGCGCGCCTGGCAGTGCAGCATTGCCTTTACCCGACAGGCCAATGTTCATGGGAAAGGCGTCAAAAGACTGGATCATCCGCCCGATGTGCCACGGCCCCGGGGTGCAGGTGGTGGCCAACGTGCCGTGGGCGGGGCCTGTGCCGCCGCCGAGCATGGTGGTGATGCCGGAGTGAAGCGCCTCTTCGATCTGCTGCGGACAAATGAAATGGATGTGGCTGTCAAAGCCGCCGGCGGTCAGAATCTTGCCTTCGCCGGCAATGGCCTCTGTGCCTGGTCCGATGATGATGTCGACATTGGGCTGTGTGTCCGGATTGCCCGCCTTGCCGATTTTCGCGATCCGCCCGTCCTTCAGGCCCACATCGGCTTTGTAGATGCCGGTGTGGTCGATGATGAGTGCATTGGTGATGACCGTATCCACCGCACCGTCCGCTCGCGTGACCTGGCTTTGGCCCATGCCATCGCGGATGACTTTACCGCCACCGAATTTGACCTCTTCGCCATAGGTGGTGAGATCGCGTTCTACCTCGATGATGAGATCTGTATCGGCCAGCCGAACTTTATCGCCGGTGGTGGGGCCATACATGGCGGCATAATCGGAACGGGGCAGTGTGGCTGGCATGGTTGCGCCTCTATTTCAGTGATGTTTGATCAGAACTTCTCGCCGAAGGTCCGCAATTCGATTGATCGGGCGCGGGTCACACGTTCCCTACATTTGTGTAGAAGTGTTGGCCGCAGTGTCCCACCGTAGGCCAAATTTGCTTCGGCCTCGCACTGTCGATCTCTGTACTTGAGCCAAGCTCTCTGCCCGTTGAGCATCTTCGTGGTGAGAGATTCTTTTTTGGGAAGGCTCGTTTCGCGATCTGACTTTTCCGTTCTGTCGCGCAATGAAAACCACAAGTCCGCCATTTCTGCATCTGCCGCATCTGATGCGCGGCTAGAACAAATGTTCATTTCCATTTGGGTCAATGGGGTGTTGCAGTTTACGTCTTGGGCGCTTGCAATTGTGTTTGCGCTTTGGATCCAGACTGCGAGTGCGAGTCCCCCGATCGCGGGCAAAAATTGGCGCATCACAGCTTTCCCATGACCTTTTGATTGAAGCCGTAGATCTCCCGTTTCCCTCCAATCGGAACCAGCGTCACATCTCGGGCTTGGCCGGGTTCAAAGCGCACGGCGGTGCCGGCCGCAATATCGAGGCGCATGCCGCGGGCGGCGTCACGGTCAAAATCCAGGGCGGGATTGGTTTCATAGAAGTGGTAGTGACTGCCGACCTGC
>JBCBCT010000112.1:0-9176 GCA_038530365.1 Pseudomonadota bacterium
GAAACCCGCAAAGAGGTCATGGCAAACCTGAAAAAGCTGCGCGATGTGGTGACTGAGAAGGGCGAAAATGTTGGGTCCCGTTTTGCCGAAGAGGCGCGGAAGATCCATTACGGCGAAACCACAAACCGTCTGGTTTATGGCGAGGCCAATCGCGAGCAGGTGGAAGGTCTCATTGACGACGGCATCGCGGTTGCCCCTTTGCCCGTCCTGCCCGACGATGCGAACTGAACCTTCTCTCAGTTGCGCAGTGAGGGACTGATGCGCCGCGTTTTCATTTGATAGGCGACAGGCGCGTGAAAAGCGCCAGGTCTAGTCGGCTGGGCGCTTTGCCAGCATCATGTAATTGACGTCGATGTCCCGGGATTTGTTCCAGCTGTCAGAAAACACATTGTAGAAGACGCCGGTTGTTTCCACGACGCTCATGTCACTTTGGTTGAGGGGGGCTGCGATTTCTTCCGGGCGCACGAGTTTTTCATATTGGTGGGTGCCTTTGGGTAACCAGCGCAGCACTTGTTCGGCCATGAAGATCGCCAGCGCCTGCGCCTTGCGCGTGCGGTTGATGGTGGCAACCAGCATAAGCCCGCCTGGCTTCACCATGGAGGCGCAGGCTGTGAGGAAGAGGTCTACGTCTGCGACGTGTTCCACAACCTCCATGTTCAACACCACATCAAATTGTTCGCCGGCATCTGCCAGCGCCTCTGCGGTCGTGGCCCGATAATCCACCGCCACGCCCGATTGCGATGCGTGGAGTTTCGCGATTTCGATGTTCATTTCGCTGGCATCGGCGCCCACCACGTCAGCGCCCATTCGGGCAACAGGTTCACTCAATAGACCGCCACCGCAGCCGATATCGAGGAAGCGCAAGCCCTCCAGGGCGTTGTGAGCCTTCGGATCCCGATCAAAATGCGCACATACCGTCTCGCGGATGTATTGCAAGCGAACAGGATTGAACTTGTGGAGCGGCTTGAATTTTCCCGTTGGGTTCCACCACTCTTTGGCCAGGGCGGAAAAGCGATCTACTTCTCCCTGATCAATTGTGGTGCCGGAGGTTGTGCCTTGATGTGTCCCGGCGGTGTTCCGGCGATGAAGCATTGGGGCTTCTTTGGCGATGTCCGCGGTCATAAAACACTCCTTCTATCCAAGGCTTTGGAGTGGCCTTTCAAGGCGGCTATGACAAGGCAGAGCGATGCGGCAAATCGGTGCGTTGAGGCAATCGTGGGCGAAATTTCTGTGCTTTCATAGTGTTAAAGCAGCGCCGCTGGGCATTCTTGCCGGAATGCCACAGGTGGTTTAAGGAGCGCGAAATTATGGCGGCCTGCGCTGGTCCATGGGATCGGCAAACCCAAGGCTGCTCTTGCTTTCCGTTCTGGCTTATTTTCAGGCACACACTCCATGGCGCGACTGGTAATGAAATTTGGCGGCACGTCGGTCGCCGATTTGGATCGCATATATAATGTCGCGCGCCACGTGAAGCGGGAGCATGATGCTGGACATCAGGTGGCGGTGGTGGTCTCCGCCATGGCTGGTAAGACCAATGAATTGGTTGGCTGGGTGCAAAGCATGCCGAAAGTCGCCGGCTCAAACGCTCCTATTTACGATGTTCGGGAATATGACAGCATCGTGGCATCCGGCGAAATCGTCACCAGCGGCCTGTTGGCCATTGCCCTTCAATCCATGGGGGTTGACGCCCGCTCCTGGCAGGGTTGGCAAATCCCGTTGCAGACGGACCAAGCCCACGGATCCGCGCGCATTGAAAGCATCGATGGCAGCGCGATTGTCGAGCGCATGGAGAGCGGTCAGGTGGCCGTCGTTGCCGGATTTCAGGGGCTTGCCCCCAACGGTCGGGTTTCAACCCTGGGTCGGGGCGGGTCTGATACAAGTGCCGTGGCGCTGGCTGCGGCGGTTCAGGCGGATCGCTGTGACATTTATACAGATGTCGATGGGGTCTATACGACTGACCCTCGGATTGCGCCGTCAGCGTCCCGGCTGGATAAAATTTCGTTTGAGGAAATGCTCGAGATGGCATCCCTCGGTGCCAAAGTGTTGCAGGTTCGCTCGGTGGAGCTGGCGATGACCCAAGGCGTGCGTTTGTTTGTGCGCTCGAGCTTTGATGACCCCGACAGCATTGATTCAAGTCCTGGCGCAAATCCGCCCGGCACCCTGATTTGTGATGAGGAAGAGATCGTGGAACAGCAAACCGTCACGGGCATAGCCTATGCAAAGGACGAGGCGCAAATTTCTCTGCGCCGCGTCGCGGATAAGCCTGGCGTGGCGGCCGCCGTCTTCGGCCCCCTGGCCGAAGCTGGTGTGAACGTTGATATGATCGTTCAGAACATCTCCGAAGATGGCTCCGTCACCGATATGACGTTCACCGTGCCAGACGTGGATTTGACCAAAGCGGTTGCAACCTTGGAAGCGTCCCGCGAGACAATCGGCTATGAAGCGGTGCAAAGCGAGCCGGGCATGGTGAAGGTATCCGTCATCGGCGTTGGCATGCGCAGCCATGCCGGGGTGGCATCATCGGCTTTCCGTGTGCTGTCGGAAAAAGGGGTAAATATTCGCGCCATCACCACGTCTGAGATCAAGATCTCCATTCTCATCGACCGTGATTATGCCGAGCTTGCCGTGCGCGCTTTGCATTCGGTCTACGGGCTCGATAAACACTAACCGCTCTCATCCAACCACCGTTCGACACAGAACGAGGCAGCTATGCACGCCCATGTGACCGGGCCGCGGGTTCTGCTGCGCAGCCTTCGTGAAGCGATGGCAGGTCCGCTGGAGCCCCAGGAGAGGCTCAATCGCATCGTGCAGCAGGTGGCTGCCGCGATGAAGGCACAGGTGTGTTCGGTCTATGTGCTGCGGGCTGACAATGTGTTGGAACTTTTCGCCACCCAAGGCCTGAAGGCGGAAGCCGTTCACACCTCACAATTGCGGGTTGGGGAGGGTTTGGTGGGCTCGATTGCGGCATCGGGCCGGCCGATCAGCGCGGCTGACGCGGCCAACCATCCAGCCTTTGCTTATCTGCCGGAAACGGGTGAGGAGCGCTTTAAGTCTTTCCTGGGCGTGCCGATGAAGCGGGGCGGACAGCCCCTGGGCGTTTTGACGGTGCAGACCACGCACAGCGTGCAATTTGATGAGGAAGATGTGGAGGCGGTGGAAACCGCCGCCATGGTTTTGTCCGATCTTGTGGCGTCGGGGGAACTCACCGGCCTTGCCCGCAAGGGGAAGGAGCTTGATCTTTCCGCACCGCTGACCCTGCGTGGTGATCGTTTGGCCTCCGGTATCGGCATGGGACACGCCCTATTGCATGAGCCGCGGGTGGTGGTGGAGCGCCTGTTTGCCACCGATGAAGCGGCGGAACTTGACCGACTGCGCACCGCCATGGAGGCGCTGCGCCACAGCGTCGATGTGATGATCAAGAGCAATTTTGAAGGCGTACAGGACGCAGGGGAAAGCGAACATCTCGACGTTTTGGAAAGCTACCGGATGTTTGCCCACGATCGAGGCTGGCTGCGGCGGCTTGAAGAGGCGGTGAGTGATGGTCTGAGCGCCGAGGGGGCGGTCGAGCGCATTCGCCAGGAAAATCGTACGGCGCTGAACCGCTCATCCGATCCGTATTTGCGCGAACGGATGCACGATTTTGATGATCTTGCCCGCCGCCTGATGAAAGAGTTGACCGGATCGTCCCCCCTGGGTGATGGACTGACACGGGATTTTATTGTGGTGGCCGACACCATGGGGGCCGCGGAACTGCTTGATTACAATGGTCCCCATTTGAAGGGCCTTGCCATCAGTGAAGCGACGGCCACCAGCCATGTGGTCATCGTTGCCCGGGCGCTCGGCATTGCGGTTGTCGGGCGCGCACAAGAGGTGGTGGCCCGGGCGGAAACTGGGGATTTTCTGATCGTTGATGGCGAAACGGGTGATCTCCACCTGCGGCCCGCCGAGGACGTGCGCCTGTCCTATGCGGAGCGACTGGAATTTCGAGCCCGCCGCGCTGCCCACTATGATGCTATTCGGGAAACGCCCGCCGTTAGCCAAGACGGGACTCATATTAATTTGTACCTCAATGCGGGTTTGAGTGTTGATCTTCCGCAGCTTGAAACGAGCGGCGCCTCTGGCGTTGGCCTGTTTCGCACGGAACTTCAGTTTATGATCGCCAGTTCTCTGCCGCGGTTGGGGGAGCAGGAGCGGTTTTACCGCTCCGTCTTGGACGCTGCCGGCGATAAACCGGTGACGTTTCGGACGCTTGATATCGGTGGCGATAAGATCTTGCCGTATTTTCGCGCGGACAAAGAAGACAATCCAGCCCTTGGTCTGCGGGCGATCCGCCTGTCTATCGATCGTCCCGGTCTGCTGCGCATGCAATTGCGGGCCATGCTACGGGCCGCTGAGGGGCGTGATCTTAAGATCAAACTGCCGATGATCACCATGGTCGGCGAAGTAGATCAGGTGCGTGTTCTGCTTGACCGCGAGATTGCCATGCAAGAGCAATTTGGCAACACGCTGCCCAACTCCATTCAATTGGGGGCGATGATCGAGGTGCCAAGCCTGCTTTGGCAGCTTGATGAATTGATGGGCAAGGTGGATTTTGTCTCCGTGGGCTCCAACGATCTGTTCCAGTTTGTGGCGGCCAGCGACCGGACGAACGCCCATCTTGCCAATCGGTTTAACCCGTTGTCTCGGCCCTTTTTGCGCGCCTTGCGGGATATCGCCCGGGTGGCGGGGCGCACGGGAACGCCGTTTCAGCTGTGTGGCGAATTGGCTGGCGATCCTCTGTCAGCCCTCGCCCTGCTGGGATTGGGGTACCGCACAATTTCCATGCCGGCAGCGTCTATTGGGCCGGTGAAGGACATGGTCCTTTCCATTGATTTACCGTCGGTGACCCAAATGGTGAATGCCATGGTGGATGACCGTGTGGGGTCGCAAACTGTTACCGAAGTTCTTACAGACTATGCCGATCACCATGGGATTCCGTTGTTTGCTGTCTAGCAGCAGGGGCCCCTTTTTTTGATAAACGGAATTGATCCTTGAGCCTGCTTCCGATGGAAAAAATGAACCAATTGGTGGAGCGTCACCAAACGGTTCAAACGTTAATGAGCGAAAATCCGGACCCGGAAACCTATGTCAAATTGGCGTCGGAATATTCCGAGTTGGAACCGGTGGTTGAACAGATCAACGCGCTTTTGGCGGCCCGGTCTGAACTGGCAGATTTGCAAGAGTTGATGGCAGACGGGGACACCGACGCTGACATGAAAGAGATGGCAGAGGCCGAAATGCCCGCCGTCCAAGACAGCATTGTGGACCTGGAAAATACGCTTCAAGTCTTGCTCCTGCCAAAGGATGCTGCCGATACAAAAAGCGCGATTTTGGAACTGCGGGCCGGCACCGGCGGGTCGGAAGCGGCGCTCTTTGCCGGAGATCTGTTTCGCATGTACCAGCGCCACGCCGAGACCCAAGGCTGGAAGGTGGAGGTTCTTTCCCAAAGCGAAGGCGAGGTTGGCGGATATAAAGAGATTGTGGCGGCCATTTCCGGGCGAGGCGTGTTTGCGCGGTTGAAGTTTGAATCCGGCGTGCACCGGGTTCAGCGGGTGCCCGAAACGGAATCCGGCGGGCGGATCCATACTTCGGCCGCAACGGTGGCTGTGCTGCCGGAGGCTGAAGACGTGGACATTGAAATTCGCAATGAAGACATTCGCATCGACACGATGCGGGCCTCAGGTGCCGGTGGTCAGCACGTGAACACAACAGACTCAGCTGTACGTATCACCCATATTCCCACCGGGGTGGTGGTGTTGGCGTCGGAAAAATCGCAGCACCAAAACCGCGCCACAGCCATGCGCGAATTGCGGACGCGCCTGTACGATATGGAGCGGCAAAAGGCGGATCAGGAGCGAGCGGACTCCCGCCGGGGGCAGGTGGGGTCTGGAGACCGGTCGGAGCGCATTCGCACGTATAATTTCCCCCAAGGCCGGGTGACGGACCACCGAATCAACCTGACGCTGTATAAACTCGACCGTCTGATCCAGGGCGAAGGTCTGGACGAATTGCTGGACGCTTTGATCACCGATTATCAGGCAAACCAGCTTGCAGCACTCGGCGATGATGACGCTGCCTGATGCCAAAGCCTTACGCGAGAGCTTAACGCGGTGGCCTGATGCGGGTGCGTGATCTGCTGCGCGCCGGTGCAGCCAAGCTTTCCAAAGCCGGGGCGAACGCGGATGACCCGATGTTGGGCGCGCGCTTGTTGTTGCAGCATGTTTTGGCGGTGGATGCGGCGGGTCTGATTGCTCGGGACAATGATCCTGTTGATTCCGATGACGAGGCTGCGTTTCTGGCCGCAATCGAACACGCACGGGAATGGCCGGTGTATCGTGTGATCGGGCAACGCCCGTTTTATGGCCTGTCCTTTCAGCTGAATGCCGCGACCCTTGAACCGCGGGACGACACCGAAACACTGGTCGATGCGGTTTTGGACCGGCTTAAGCGATCCGACCCCACGCTTTCAGCACCTTGGCGGTTTGCTGATTTGGGGACGGGCACCGGCGCTGTAGGGCTTGCACTGCTTTCACAATTGACGAATTCGCAGGCCGTTTTGACAGATGTTTCCGCCGAAGCGCTGCAAGCGGCGAAGGACAATGCCCATACGACCGGATTGAGCTCGCGCTGTGTGTTTGCCTGCGGCTGCTGGCTTGAACCCCTGGCCGGGACGTTTGATTTCATCGTGTCCAATCCGCCCTATATTCCCACCGCAGACGTCGCGCAGCTTCATGCGGCTGTTCGCAATGTCGATCCGCGACTGGCCCTTGATGGGGGTGGCGATGGCCTCGACGCCTACCGGCATATCCTCTCTGAAAGCCGCGCCTATTTGCGCGATCGCGGTTTTCTCGCGTTGGAAATGGGTTTCGATCAGGGACAACCACTTTCCGACTTGGGACACGCCATGGGCTGGTCGGTTGCTTCGGTTCATCGCGATCTTGGCCATCGCGAACGGGTGATCGTTTTTGAATGAGAACGGAGTTTTGGCTCGGTCCAACTTGAGTGCAACTGGGGCCAAGGCAGAGTTCAAAGAGTGGGATAACAGCGACGGGCTGTTTGCGGGGCAGAAAAAAGGGTTGCAATTCCTTCATCTTTGTCTACCACAAAGAGCAGCAGGCAATCAGCGCCGCACACCCCCTCACAAAAATCGAGCACGTTGACCCGCTTCGGGCGAGACGACGAGGGGAAAAACCAAACAGGCTTGGCCTTGGGTTTCGATGCGCGACGCAGCTGATTGGAGAACTCGTTAAAGAGATCACCGGACGCGCCTTAGGACTGCATCTCGTTCGTTTGGAGGTGTCGGTTCGGCGCTTATGGTCCTAACCCATTTATGGAGCCACACGGTTCCCGATTGTGCCCCGGTGTATCGGGCACGCAGCCCTTGGACGGGCGATTGCGCGGCACCCCGATGAGGTGCGAGCGTTTACCAAAGAGAAGTGTTGAATGAGACAAGGTCAGCAGCAAAACCGGCAGCGGTCACGCAACCGGAACAACAATCGCAGCAACAACAATAACAATAATAACAACAACGCCCGCAGTCAGCTGAACCGGTCCATGGAGAGCAATGGTCCGGATGTTCGCATTCGCGGCACGGCGGCGCATATATCTGAAAAATATATGCAACTGGCCCGTGATGCCACGACCGCCGGCGATACGGTTGCGGCGGAAAGCTACTGGCAGCATGCCGAACATTATAACCGCTTGATCGCGGTGGCGCAGGCGACCATTGCCGAAGAACAAGCCAAGCGCGATGAAGAGCGGGCCCGCCGCCAGGAAGCCCGCGGTGATAGTCGTGGCGATAGCCGGGGGGACGCCCGTGGGGACGTTGGGCGTGAAGATAGCTCCGATGCCAACACCAATGCTGATGGGGAAGATGACCGGCCCCGCCGCGGTCGTCGTAACCGCAAAGATCAACGCGATGATGAACGCTCCGAAGTTGCCGCGTCTTCTGTAAAAGATGATGGCCATGACACCGAAGCAACCAACGCTGGCGATGGCCCGCAACCGGTTCTTGAAGGCACGCCGGTGGAAGTTGAGCTGAAAGCCACCCCAACAACCGCCGCCGTAGACAAAGATGCTGGGAGCGCTGACGATGCACCCAAGCCACGCCGGACACGCCGCCGCGTTCCGGCTGCTGAAAGCGAGATTGGTACAGAAGCCGCTGCGGCCGGCCACGAGGACGCCAAGCCCGCAAAAGTGGCCAAACCGCGCAAGCCTCGGGCACCGAAAGCTGCAAAAGCACCCAGCGAAGATGCAGCCGCACTCCCCGCCTTTTTAACCGGCGAGTAATCCAAACCGTCAACTTTGCCCGCCCACCGCATCCGCTCAATGCGGTGTCAGGGGTCGGGTTCTTGAAGGCCGCATGGGCGCGGGATGCTTGCATCCTCGCCCTTCAAAGCCACAATTCCTTTCCTACATATCACCCGTGGGGTCGCCATGATGGGACCCTGATCTGAACTGTCGCTGCATCGCTTCGGGGTACGGCGCGCAAGAAGGACATGTGATATGAATTTGGAAAACTATACCGAACGTATGCGCGGCTTCGTGCAGGCCGCTCAAGCCAAGGCGTTGGCCGATGGGCACCAGCAACTGACCGCAGAGCATCTTTTGAAAGTCTTGCTCGACGACGAAGAGGGCATGGCGTCCTCGCTGATCGAACGCGCCGGCGGTAACGCTCGCATCGCGCGCGAAAAAGTCCAAGCGGCGGTGGATAAACTGCCCAAGGTCTCCGGTGGCAATGGCGGCGTTTATCTGTCCCAACCCCTGGCAAAGGTGTTTGAACAGGCCAGCAAGGTTGCCAAAAAAGCCGGCGATAATTTCGTCACCGTTGAACGCTTTTTGTTGGCGCTGGCCCTCGAAAAAAGCGCCAAAACCCACGACATCTTGCGCGATGCTGGGATCACCCCAACCGGCCTGAATCAGGCCATCGAAGCCATCCGCAAAGGACGTACGGCGGACAGCGCCTCAGCTGAAGACAGTTATGACGCGCTCAAAAAATATGCCCGCGACCTGACGCTGGATGCCCGCGAAGGAAAGCTCGATCCGGTCATCGGGCGGGATGAGGAAATTCGCCGGGCCATTCAGGTTCTGTCGCGGCGCACCAAGAACAATCCGGTTTTGATCGGTGAACCCGGCGT
>JBCBCT010000113.1:0-8952 GCA_038530365.1 Pseudomonadota bacterium
GCTTCGGGTATGTATCGGTGGTCATGATCGCAACCGCAGCCTCGGCCCAGCTTGCGCTCCGGGCCCGGCGGTCATCATCAACGGGATGACCGTCCTTTTCGCTGTGCGCCAAAGCCGGGACATGACGTGTCAGCAAGGACGCGTCCAAGGGTTCGCCGATCACCCCGGTGGACGCTGCAAAAACCTCAGTCTTTGCGCAACCAACAGCCTCAGAGACGGCGGTCACACTCTCCGCCACCGCTGTCGCTCCCACCGCCCCGGTAAACGCATTGGCGTTTCCCGCATTGACCAAAACAGCCCGCGCCAAGCCTTGGCCATCAACAAGAGCAGTGCGACACCAATCCACCGGTGCGGAGGGGCAAAGGGACTTCGTAAAGACCCCCGCCGCTGTGGCTGGGCGGTCAAACACAATCAAAAGCAAGTCGGCGCGGTCGGCATATTTCATCCCCGTTTCTGCCACTGCAAGACGGACACCCGCCAGGGGCCCGGCCTCGGGCAGGGCTTTTGGCGCAAGGGGGGAAACGGGCAGCGCGTCCATGGCAAAAATACTCCGTTCAAAGGGTCCGGGCTGAACCCTGCTGAAACCACTCAGACCGCAGCTCCTAGCACACGAAAAAAGCGCGCCAAACCAAAAGGTTCAACGCGCTTTTTGGAAATTTTTTATGGCTTGCTCCGAAACGGTTTCAAAACACGCCGATGGCCAGCCTATTTTGCGGGCAATTTCAGGCTGTCGTCGAGAACCTTAGCGCCAATTTCAGCCCGGGCGTCTTTGACAGCCTTGGTATAGGCTTCTGTGAGCATAACCTGACGCAACTGCGTTTTGGAGGCCTCAAAGCTCGGCAAAGGTTTGTCGCGCTTATCATCCACGCGGATGATGTGGTAACCGAACTGGCTTTTCACCGGCTCTTTTGTGTAGGCGCCTTTTTCAAGGGCAAACGCTGCCGTTTCAAAGGCTGGCACCATGCGGCCCTTGCCGAAGAAACCCAGATCACCGCCTTTGGAACCGCTGGGACCGGTGGATTTCGATTTCGCCAACTCAATAAAATCGCCCCCTTTATCCAATTCCGCGATGATGGCTTTGGCTTCTTCTTCGGTTTTCACCAGAATGTGACGCGCGCTCACTTCCTGCTCCGGTTTCACCTTGGCGATTTCGCTGTCATAGCGCGCTTTCAGGGTTTCATCGGTGACAGCAGGCTGCACTTTGCTTTCGAAATAGCCGTTATGGAGCGCCCGGTTGGTCAAAAGCATCAAGCGACGCTTCATTTCCGCATCATTATCCAAACCTTCTTTTTTCGATTTAGCGGCCAGAACGTGAATATCGATTAAGGAATCCAGTGCCCGGGCACGGCGCTGCGCTTCGGGAAAATTGGCGAACTGGCGCGCCATATCTTTCATCACCTGATCAAGATCAGCCTTGGTGATTTTAACGTCGCCAACGGTTGCAACCACGGGGTTGGTGTCCGCTTGCGCAGGCGCAAATGCCACCAGTGCAGTCAACGACAAAGCAAGGGCGGATGATAGGAGTTTTGCGGTCATGGTGTCCTGTTCCAAAAAGGGAAGAATGGGGCGGTAAAAAAGCGATCAACCTTGGGCGCTCCACACCATGCTAGGCGTGAATGTGGAGATAGTGTGTGGGGGCATTTCGCGAAGTGTCAGACTTGAATTGCAGGCCCTGATTTAAGCGGCGCGGACGGCAATCCTGCCCGCGTTGACAAGGTTCACCCCCCCTCTTATCTGTCCGAAAGGTTGGCGTCCACACGAAGGCGGAGGCCCATGCGCAATTTCACTGAGGCGCATGTACGCAATTTTCCAGGCATTGAGCGCAAGAAACGCGCGCTGCTGAGCAAGCGTTAGGGACATTTTCATGGTCAGTTTTGGTGGCATCGCGCGCAAATTTTTCGGTTCCAGCAATGACAGAGTGGTCAAAAGCTTCGCCGCACGGGTCAAAGCCATCAACGCGCTGGAAGACGAAACAGCGGCCCTGAGTGATGAACAACTCGCTGAAAAAACAGTCGAATTTAGAGCGCAACTTGAGGCCGGTTCAACCGTTGATGATCTCTTGGTCCCGGCATTTGCGGTTGTTCGCGAAGCCGCCAAGCGGGCCATCGGCCTACGCCCCTTCGATGTGCAATTGATCGGCGGCATGATCCTGCACGAAGCCGGGATCGCCGAAATGCGCACCGGGGAAGGCAAGACCCTGGTCGCAACTCTTCCCGTTTATTTGAACGCGCTCGCCGGCCGTGGCGTCCACGTGGTCACGGTCAACGATTACCTCGCCCAGCGCGACGCGGAATGGATGGGCAAGGTCTACGCCTTTTTGGGCATGACCACCGGCGTCATTGTCAACGAACTCGACGACGATCAGCGCAAAGAAGCCTACGCCTGCGACATCACCTATGGCACCAACAATGAATACGGCTTCGACTACCTGCGCGATAACATGAAATTCGACATGGAATCGATGGTGCAGCGCGGCCACTACTTCGCCATTGTGGACGAAGTGGATTCGATCCTCATCGACGAGGCCCGCACGCCGCTGATTATTTCCGGCCCCGTCGATGACAAGTCAGATCTCTATCAGGCGGTCGATAAAATCATCCCGCAGGTCGACGCGTCAGACTACGAATTGGACGAAAAGCAACGCACGGTGAACTTCACCGAAGAGGGCACCGAGAAGCTGGAAGGCCTTTTGCGCGAGGCGGGCATTTTGACCTCCGGTTCCCTTTACGATGTTGAGAACGTGCGCGTGGTGCACCACGTCAACAACGCGCTGAAGGCCCACACACTGTTCACCCGCGATAAGGATTACATGGTCCGCGGCGGCGAAGTGGTCATTATCGACGAATTTACGGGACGCGCCATGTCCGGTCGACGGTTTGGCGATGGGCAACACCAGGCGCTGGAAGCCAAGGAAGGCGTCGATATCCAGCCTGAGAACCAGACGCTGGCCTCCATCACGTTCCAAAACTACTTCCGCATGTATGAAAAGCTCGCTGGCATGACGGGCACGGCCATGACCGAAGCGGCGGAATTTGCCGACATTTACAAATTAAACGTCGTGGACGTTCCCACCAACAAACCTGTTCTGCGCATCGACGAAGACGATGAAGTTTACCGCACGGTGGAGGAAAAATACGCAGCCGTCGTGGCCGATATTCTTGCCGCCCGCCAACGCAAGCAGCCTGTTCTCGTGGGCACCACCTCGATTGAAAAATCAGAGCTTTTGTCGTCCATGCTGTCCAGCAAAGAACAGCTGAAAGCCATCCACACCAGCTTCCAAAACCAACTGGACGCCATCAAAGCGGGCAAGGAACCCGAACTGCGCGCCCACCTGGAAAGCTGCATTGCAGCCCTCGACGAAGCCATTAAAGCGGGCAAGGTCCCCCACGAAGTTCTCAACGCGCGGCAGCATGAGCGCGAAGCCTATATCGTCTCCCAAGCCGGTGTGCCCGGCGCCATCACCATCGCCACCAACATGGCGGGCCGCGGTACGGACATTCAGCTTGGCGGCAATCTCGACATGCGCCTTCAACAGGAACTGGAAGGCAAGTCGAGCAAAGACGTTGAGAAAATTACGCAAAAAATCACCGCCGAAGTCGCCAAACTGAAAGAAGAAGCCCTCGCTGCGGGTGGCCTCTACGTTTTGGCCACCGAGCGCCATGAATCCCGCCGCATCGATAACCAGTTGCGGGGCCGTTCAGGCCGTCAGGGCGACCCGGGCCGGTCCAAATTCTTCCTGTCCCTGCAGGATGATTTGATGCGCATTTTTGGCTCCGACCGCATGGAAGGGATGCTCACCAAGCTTGGCCTGAAGGAAGGCGAAGCCATTATCCATCCTTGGATCAACAAGGCGCTGGAAAAGGCGCAACAGAAGGTGGAAGCGCGCAACTTCGATGCCCGTAAAAACATCCTGAAATTCGATGATGTCATGAACGATCAGCGCAAGGTGATCTTCGAACAACGCATCGAAATGATGACCGATGAGGACCTCACAGACACCATCAAAGACATGCGCGAAGATGTGGTGGACGGTCTAGTCTCCGCCACCATGCCGGAAAACGCCTACCCCGAACAATGGAAGCTCGATGAGCTGTCCGAGGGTGTGCAGGAATATTTGAACCTTGATCTGCCGGTGAAAGACTGGGCCCTGGAAGAAGGCATTGACGACTCCGACGTGCGCCAGCGCATTATCGAGGCCGCAGACAAAGCTGCTGAGGAACGCAGCGAACGCTTTGGCCCGGAAATCATGGCCTATGTCGAAAAGTCAGTCCTTCTCCAAACCCTCGATCATCTGTGGCGCGAGCATTTGGAAAACCTTGAGCATCTTCGCTCCGTCATCGGTTTCCGTGGATTTGGTCAGCGCGATCCCCTGGCGGAATACAAGTCGGAAAGTTTCGAACTGTTTGATGGGCTCCTGGGCAATCTGCGCCAAACGGTAACCGCGCAAATGATGCGCGTGGAATTGGTACAGCAGGCCGCCGACGATGACATGGAACTCCCCGACATGGAATTGGGCCTCGGCCCGGGTTTTGATGATGCCTATGACCAGCCTGCCAATCTCGCCGACGAAGAGACCGGCTACGGCAAAGCTGTCATGACGGAGACGCGGGCAACAGCGGCCCAGGGCCGCAACCCTGCCGATCCAACCACGTGGGGCCGGGTGGGCCGAAACGAACCCTGCCCCTGCGGCTCAGGTCTGAAATACAAGCACTGCCACGGCAAGCTGAGCTAAGCCGGACCACTGTCTCTTCCGGCGGCTTCCGGTTCACAGCCGCGCCGTAGGCTTAGCCTGCGGGTTTGAGCGCGCCTTCAATGGTCTTTTTGGCGGACGTTTTAGAGCTTTGGGCTTTCTCGCTTGCCCGTGCCGGGGCCGGTTTTGCAGCCCCCGTTACCGCCGACTTCGCCGCAGTTTCCGTTGAAATACCAGCTAGAAGCGTTGCAGCATCATTACCTGTGACCGGCTGCACGGGCCGCTTTTCTTGTTTTGCGACCAGCGATTCAAAAGCTTTTGCATCCCGTTTCTGCTTGGCCACAAAAGCGGTGGCGAGCGTCGCAGGCATTGTCATGGCGGGGCATTGTGCGGTCGCGTTGTAGGGACCCGCAGCGGTGGTGTTAAACACGTAGCGTTTTTCGCAAACATTCACCTTGGGCGGCACCCGCGTGATCTGGAAGTGATCGTAGCCCCGCTTCAGCATGGTCCAAAACTTGAAGTGTTTGTGGTCGCGGTAGGCCGCCATGTTTTCCGGTGTCATACGAAACGGAAACGCCTGCACCTGAAAGGACTTCTGCCCACCCTTCAGCGCCTCACGGGCGAGGGAATAGATGTCCTCGATATACTCATCCGTCATCGAGTAGCAGCCCGCCGAAGAACACGCGCCGTGGATCATCAAATGACTGCCCGTCCGGCCGTAGGCCCGGTCAAACCGATTGGGAAAGCCCATGTTGAAGGCCAGATGGTATTCAGAATTCGGGTTCATCTGCCATTTGTTGACGGTGTAAAAACCCTCCGGGGCCTGCTTGTCACCCTCTTTATATTTTGGCCCCAATTTCCCGGACCATTTACAAATCTCGTAGGTCGCCAACAGGCCGTAGCGCCCGGTATCCGTTTTGCGCTTCCAGATTTCGAGCTCGTTTTCCTTCTTGAAGACGCGGATCATAATGGGGGAGCGCGGCGTCATCCCCTTGGCCTTCATGCTGGTCAACAGCTTCTTAGGGATCGGCACGTTTCCGCGATTGTCGACGCTTTCAAACACGCCGGTGCAGCCGGAAAGCGCCACAAGCGACGCGGCAATGGCGGTGTTTTTCACAATACGCAGAACCATAAACGGCGGTCTTTCGTCGAATTGCCCATCCAACAGTCTGTGCAACTATTCCGGGACCCAAAACAGAGGCGTGCCCGCCAGCATGTCAGGACATGTCTCTACAGACACACGAACAGGATGTTCGTGTGTCTTTGCATCCGAGCGTGACAGGTATCGGTTGAAAGAGGGTTGAAGCAAACCCAATCCCGATGCGCTCACGTCATTGTCAAAAAGCGCGAGCAGCGATCTGTCGTGTTTTAGAGGTTGCGACCAATCGCGAGGAACTTTTCGCGACGCTCAGAGACGATCTCATCCGCGCTCTTTTGCGCCAGTTCATCGACGGCTTGTTCCAACACATCGCCGGTCTTTTGGATGGTCACGCCCGGATCACGGTGCGCACCGCCCACAGGTTCAGCAATCACACCATCAATAACACCCAGTCGCTGCAGATCCTGGGCCGTAATCTTCATGCTGGTTGCAGCTTCCTTTGCCCGGGTTGAGTCCCGCCACAAAATTGAGGCCGCCCCTTCCGGCGAGATCACAGAATAAATCGAATGTTCCAGCATGTAGACGCGGCTGGCCGCAGCGATGGCAATGGCGCCGCCGGAACCGCCTTCCCCGATGATAACGGAAATCAAGGGCACTTTCAGGTTCAAGCAGGCTTCCGTTGAGCGGGCGATGGCCTCCGCCTGCCCGCGCTCCTCCGCTCCGATGCCCGGATAAGCACCTGCGGTGTCCACCAAAGACAAAATGGGCAAGCCGAACCGCTCGGCAAGCTGCATGATGCGCACGGCTTTGCGGTAGCCCTCGGGCCGCGCCATGCCAAAATTGTGCTTCAGCCGCGTTTGGGTGTCATTGCCTTTCTCATGGCCGATGACAGCCACGGGCCGCCCGCGAAACCAACCAAGGCCGCCTTGAATCGCATGGTCTTCGGCAAAGTTGCGATCGCCGGCCAAAGGCTCAAACCCTCCGATGAGGGCGGCGATATAGTCTTTCAAATGCGGGCGATCGGGATGCCGAGCAACGAGGGTTTTGTCCCACGCGTCGAGCTTTCGATACAGTTCCGTCAGCGCGGTCGCAGACTTCTCTTCCAGGCGCTGGATGTCATCGCCCAGATCGACGCCACCATCGTCCTCGGCCAGCGTTTGAAGTTCGCGGATTTTGGCATCGAGATCTGCAATCTGCTTCTCAAACTCAAGATAAACCTGCATCGAAACGCCTTATCAAAACGGTCCCAAACGCCTTTGGCCCCCACTGATCATGGGGCACCGCTGCCCGACCATAGGAAAACAGATGCCGTAACGTCAAAATGGCAAAATGATCAATGTGGGGAGATTTGGGAAGAGGGCCCGGTAACCGCAAGGGCCGCCGGGCTTCAATCCACATATCAGCCACATAATCAGCGTTGAAAAAAGAGCTTACGCAGCCGCTTCTTCATCACCGCTGTCTTCGCCATCGGCGTCATTGTCGGCAGCCTCTTCCTCGGCTTTGGGGCCGCGGCGCGGCCCGAGGGCGAGGTTGGCTTCGATGAGGCGCACGGCTTCCGTCTCGGAGATCTTCTTCACCACCGAGATTTCCCGCGCCATGCGCTCCAGCGCCGCTTCATAGAGCTGCCGTTCGGAGTAGGATTGCTCAGGTTGGTTGTCGGAGCGGAACAGATCCCGCACCACTTCTGCGATTTGGATCAGATCGCCGGAATTGATCTTCGCATCGTATTCCTGCGCGCGGCGGCTCCACATTGTGCGCTTGATGCGGGCACGGCCCTGCACGGTTTTCAACGCATCATCAGCAACAGACATGTCAGCCAGTTTTCGCATACCGACCGATTCAATCTTGGGAATCGGCACCCGCAGGGTCATCTTGTCTTTGGCAAAATTGATGACGAAGAGTTCGAGGGAAAAGCCGGCAACTTCCTGCTGCTCGATGTCCACAATTTGGCCGACGCCATGGGCCGGGTAGACGATGTATTCCCCCGTTTTATAGCCCTGTCTCTGGACGGATTTTTTTGCAGCCATTCACCTGATCCTTTTTTTTAACGCCGGCTTTGGTTCCAAGCGTTTGTGTTCTTGGCGCTGATGGGCGACGGCCTAAAGCCACCGCCCAGAACGCGATGAGAGGCCAGCACAGACCCAGTTCAACGCTGAACAAAGCGCGTGGCGTACCGTTCCCCAAGATTGCAAAAATCGATCCATCACGTCGCCCGACCCCGGCATAAACCCGACCTGCGCCTTGCATGATCGGGGCATCATACCGGCACGAACCCGGCAAACCCAGACAAAGAAGAGGCGAACGGAGGCCAGAAGCGCGACAGGTCTTAAGGCAACCAAAAGCGCTCAGCCGCGACACATCAAGCTAGTGAGAGGATAAAACGGAGCGCTCGGTCAAGCCGACGCTTTTTGTGCAAATTGCAATCATTGGCCGAGCCATAGCACAAAAACGCACCAATTTCAAACAAATGGTCGCATGCAGCGCACCTGCACGTTTCCCATCGCCAAGAAGCCGATCGCAGAGCGGCCAAAAAGACAAACCGGATTAATCCCCGTCCCCACAGACCAACCCTTGGCCCAGCAGAGACCAAACAGGACGAAGGAATCAACCGCGCACCAAACAGGACAGCAGCTTAGTTGCCTTCGCCGGGTTCGGCGGAGAAGTATTTCTCAAATTTTCCGGTTTCACCGTCAAATTTTTCAGCGTCGGCGGGCTGCTCGCCCTTGGCGATGATATTGGGCCACTTTTCGGCATATTCGGTGTTAATTTTCAGCCATTTGTCGAGGCCCGGCTCCGTGTCGGGCTTGATGGCATCGGCGGGGCATTCGGGTTCACACACGCCGCAATCAATGCACTCATCGGGGTGGATGACCAGCATGTTTTCGCCTTCGTAAAAGCAGTCCACCGGACACACTTCCACACAGTCCATATATTTGCATTTGATGCAGTTGTCCGTAACCAGATACGTCATGCGCGCTAAAGGCTCCCTTCCGCGTTTGGCGATTGATTACCCCGCGCCCTTGCGGCTGACAAGACAACAACACAGCGTAGGCTGTCCAAGGCCTTCACTTTTTCAAACGGGCGAACCTAAAGCTGATCCCCGGACCGCGCCTTGAAGCGATTGATCTCTCGGCGCTGCTTTTTCGTGGGGCGACCGGCCCCG
>JBCBCT010000114.1:0-8884 GCA_038530365.1 Pseudomonadota bacterium
GTCAAAGCCGCCCTTGGCGGCCCGCGTCATCCAATAAACGGCCTTTTGGGTATCGGTATAAGGCACTCCCTGGGCCCGCGCGTGCATGATGGCGAGGGCATATTGCGCGTCGGCCACATTGGCGTTTGCAGCAAACGTGTAATGCGGCAGTGCAGCCTTGAAACCACCCCATGTGGGACGGCTGGCGGTGATGATTTGTGCCAGATTGAAGTTTGCCTGCGCATGGCCCTGCTTGGCCGATTTGCGCATAAAGTCCGTGCCGCGTTCTTTGTCCGTGTCGACAACCTTTCCGCGCAACAGGATGTTGGCATAGGCAAATTGCGCTTCCTTGTTGCCCCCTTCAGCGGCAAACCGATACCAATCCACAGCCTTCTTCTGATCTTTGGCGATGCCAAAACCGTTCCAATACAGTTCGGCAATCAGGGTTTGTGCCGCCGGATCACCACTTTCCGCCCGCGGCAGAGCCAGCTTGAAGGCTGTTAAAAAATAACCACGCTGAAACGCACCATAGGCCAGGTCGGCACCCGGATCGTCCGGCGCCGTCGCACCATTCTTTTTGCCAGCATTGGATCCAGAGGCGGCCTCGGGATCAGACAAAGGGCTTTGCAGCTCCGGCCCCGCCATGGGTTCGGTAAAGCGCTTTGACGCTGGCTTGACCGCATCATCAGCAAACGCAGCTGAAACATAGGCCATGGACATCACGCCCATCGCCAGTGCGCCCATGGTCAGCACTTGGGCCAAAGGGACAAAAAACTCAAAAATCGGTTTCAAATGGCGGGGCATGGTCATCAAGCAACTGGTTGGCGGCCTTCAAACGGTTGCAGCAGGCCTTGATGTCGATGGCCTGTTTTTCATCGCCGAAAATGGCGGTTTCAAGCCCAACAAAATCCGCCCCGCATTGGGCAACGGTCACAACTGAATCGAGGTCTTGGCCACCCTGCACAATGCACGGAATTTCAACCATGGCGGACCACCAAGCCCCAAGATCAAGGTTTTTGGGGTTCGCAGCCCCATGGGTGTCCCCCCCTCGCTTCCCAAACATCAAATAGTCCGGCTCTTCTTCCCCCAACAGCAAGGCATTGTGCCGGCCTTTGACATTCGAACAGCCAATAATGAGGCGATCTTCATGTTTGACGCGCAGGTCACGCAACAGCGCAGCGTCCGCCGGGATTTGAAGGCCGTCCGCCTTGATGCGTCCGACCGTTTGGCTGTCACCATCGATGACAACCGCAACCCCAACAGCCTGGAGGGCCAGAGCGGATTTCCTGACCAGTGTTTGGAAAGTGGCTTGCTCGATCTCGCCGGCGTGGAAGATCACACTGGCCACATCCCCTGCAGCGCCCAACGCCGCAAAGAGTTCTTCCGCACGGACATCGCCCAAGGCTTCAAGGCGGGCCGCACCGCACAGCAAAACGATGCGACAGGCATGTCTGGTCATAGCTGGTTGCGCAATCTGACAATCGTCTTAGCGGAGCGCTTCGCAGAAGAAGCGCTCCTTCTTCGAAGGCCAAATCCTATCGGCCTTCCTTCGTCAAACGGCCCTTATCAGACTGCGGTGGACCTGCGCTAGGCGTCGGCCGTCAAAGTGGAGCGCAAACGGCTGATTTCGTCTTTCAATTCCAGTTTCTTGCGCTTGACGTTGGACACATGTTCGTCCGACACCGACGGGGCCTGCACCAGGCTTGCCAGTTCTTCTTCCAATTCACCGTGTTTCGTTTCGAGATTTTCGATCCGAGATTGAATTGTCATGATGATCCACTCCTCTTCTTTTTGTGTCAGCCGGGCGGACCCCGCAGTGTCACGGCGCGCTTCTCAAAAGACGTCGCAACCAATAGGGAACGCCAAACCAACCAAGGTGGACAGCGTGTCACAGGCAAATTCGTCTGTCGAGACGAACCGGCACCCAAGACCTTCCCTCAAGTCTGCCCCATGAGCGTGGCGTGAAAAACTGTGTGAAACATCCTGTTCAGCAGGGGCCGACGGACAAAACTGTCAATTTCTTTGCTTCCCCCGTTCACGCGCTTGCGTCTAAGACTGCGCGCAGAACATTGAACGCAGAACGGGCCGGCCGCGATGGAAGAGCAGGAACAAGCGCATATTAAAATGCAGGCGGCGCGGCTGAAACTGGAACATGACGACATGCATGCAGCCATCGAAGCCATGGTCACCTGCCGCTGCGATGCACTGCAAATCCAGCGTATGAAAAAGAAGAAACTTGAGATCAAAGATCGGCTCGAAAAGCTGAACTCTCGGATCATCCCCGACATTATCGCGTAAAGAGCCGCCGCTTAAACCGTCCGATGCGCGGCCCCTCGCAGCCCAAAAAATGAGACGACGCACACCAAACGATAGGATACGAAGCATGGCCGATGTTGCCATCATCATGGGCAGTCAATCCGATTTTCCCACCATGAAACATGCCCAGGACGTCCTCTTGGATTTAGAGGTGAGCCATGATGTGCGCATTGTGTCAGCCCACCGCACGCCCGATCGCATGGTGCGCTTTGCCAAAGGTGCCAAAGCGGCCGGTGTTAAGGTCATCATCGCAGGGGCCGGTGGCGCGGCCCATCTGCCCGGCATGGTTGCCGCCCTCACCCCCTTGCCCGTCTTCGGCGTGCCGGTACAGTCAAAGGCCCTGTCGGGACAGGACAGCCTTCTTTCCATCGTACAAATGCCCGCCGGCGTGCCCGTCGGCACCCTTGCGATCGGTGTCGCAGGCGCGACCAATGCCGGGCTGATGGCAGCCGCCGTGCTGGCCTTAACCGATGCGGCGCTCGCCGACCGATTGGACGCGTGGCGACAAGCGCGCAGCGAAGCCGTCGCTGAAACCCCAAGCTGATCCCATGATGAGCGCCCACCTCAAAGCCTTGCCGCAAAACGCCGCGATCGGCATTCTCGGTGGCGGTCAATTGGGACGCATGCTGGCGATATCTGCCGCCAGTCTTGGTTACAAAACGATTGCCCTTGACCCAGACCCGGAAGCCCCAGCGCGCCAAGTCTGTAACGAGCACATCTGCGCCCGCTACGACGATCAATCGGCCCTGACCACCCTCGCAAACCGCTGTGCAGCGGTGACCTACGAGTTCGAAAACGTGCCCGTAGAGACCGCCCGAACGCTTGCCGAAGCCACAAAATTGTTCCCACCGGCGAAAGCCTTGGAGATCGCGCAGGATCGGCTGATTGAAAAAAATTTTCTCACGTCCCTGGGCCTCGCCGTTGCACCGTTCCACGCCGTCGACACCGCCATCGACTTGAGAGCGGCCCTGGATGATTTTGGCGATGGCGTCCTGAAAACCAGACGTTTTGGTTATGACGGCAAAGGGCAAGCCGTGATCTCAGCAGACACCTGCCACGATCCCGCAGCCATCCTCCAGAACACCGGGCAAGGCCCCTACGTCCTGGAAGCGCTTATCCCGTTTAATTTTGAATTTTCAATTATTGGCGCGCGCGGCCAAAGCGGTGAGATTGCGCTCTACGACCCTGCGCGAAACGTTCACGAAAACGGCATCCTGCGTCGCTCCACCGTGCCGGCCGGACTATCCTCCACTCTGGAGGAAAAAGCCCGTGCAGCCGTCGCAAAACTGCTCGATGGTCTGGCCTATGTCGGTGTGCTGGGGGTCGAGTTTTTTGCCGTCGCAGACAATGAAACACCGCTGATCAACGAGTTTGCACCCCGGGTGCACAATTCGGGCCATTGGACCGATACCGCCTGCATTACGAGCCAGTTTGAACAGCACATGCGCGCCGTTTGCGGCCTACCCCTAGGGGCAACGAAAACCCTTGCTCCGTGCGAGATGCACAACCTTCTGGGGGATGAGATCGATACGCTCCCAGCCATCCTTGAAAATGGCGGCGCCCACGCGGTGTCATACGGCAAAATGGAAGCGCGGGCAGGTCGGAAGATGGGGCATTTCACCGTTCTGAAATAGTTTGACCGTCATTGCCTCGGTGACATGCTTTTTGTCGGTCAAGATGCCCGCCATCCGCAGCATCAGCGGTGGACAAACCCGAATTTGTTTGCTAGCCGATCCGCAGTTGTGCCGTCAGGCACATGAGCCCTGGCTTGTCGGTCGTTTTGACTACAGCGTGAGACTTATACGGTGTGAGTGTGCTACGCCTCGCCGCACGTCTCTCCAGCGTCCGCCCCACCAGGTGATCAAGACAATTAAAGACAAAAAAGGACGGATCGCCCGTGCAAGTCGTCGTACGTGACAACAATGTTGACCAAGCCCTTCGTGCGCTGAAGAAGAAATTGCAGCGTGAAGGCGTGTTTCGCGAAATGAAATTGCGCAACTTCTACGAAAAGCCGTCCGAGAAGCGTGCCCGGGAAAAAGCAGAAGCCGTCCGCCGTGCGCGGAAACTGGCACGCAAACGGGCCCAGCGTGAAGGCCTGCTGCCAAGCAAGTCACGTTAGAGCGCCTAGGCGCCGTCAGCTGCGCGGAGACTGCTTCCCTGCGCGGCTGTAAGATCATTGCGCAACACCATACGGCCAGCCCTGCGCGCCATGATCTCCCCCCCGGCCCCACTTCTGCCAAACCACGATGGCATCGCATGTTCACACCCCAAGATCGCTGACATTCGTTGGGATCACAGGTTTTCGTTGTCGCTGGGCTTAGGGGCGTCATGTCAAAGCGGACACACACAGGCAGCAGCCAATCGGATCCCGAGGCCTCGGAAGCGCAACCACGCGCGGCAGTCCTAAACGGCGTCGGCCTTTCCGATTTCTCGTCCAGTCTGGTGCAGCACTGGGCGTCTGTGATTAAGCCACTAACACGCTTAGTGGTGCCAGCAGTCGCTGGTGCCGCGCTCACCGCCTGTGTCAGCACTGCGCCCACCACCGGCCTGAGCATTGATCCGGCCCAAGGCAGCGCGGGCAACATCGCCTCTCTCACCCAGGTTGTGCGCAACAACCCCCGCGACCCCAACGCCTACAATGTGCGGGGTTCAGCTTTTGGCCGCGCCGGACAAAACGCTCAAGCGCTTCGCGATTTTAACACGGCCATTCAACTCGATCGGCGCTTTGTGGCGGCCTACGCCAATCGCGGCATCATCCACGCCCGCATCGGACAATTGAACCGCGCGATCCAGGATTATAACGCGGCGCTGCGTATCGATCCCAACTATACCGACGCTTACGTCGGTCGCGGGGATGTCTACCGCCGCGCCAACCGAACCCAGCAGGCTTTGCGAGACTATAACCGTGCCATCACCCTTGGAACCTCAGATCCCCGCGCCTATCACAATCGGGGCTTGATCCTGCAAAAACTGCGCCGCCACGATGCGGCGATTGAAGATTTTTCCCGCGCCATTTCTCTACAGGACAGCCGTGCCCAGCCTTACAACGCGCGGGGCCTGTCCTATTTGGCGACCAACCGCGTCGAGAATGCGTTTGAAGACTTCAACAACGCGCTCAAAATCAATCCAGATTACGCGGAAGCGTGGGTGAACCAAGGTCTGGTTTTTGAGCAGCGGGGCGATAAAAAGCGGGCGCTGCGCAGCTACACAAAAGCTCGACGGCTTGATCCCTCATACCAACCGGCCAGCGACGGCATTGCCCGCACCCGCGGCGCATAAGTGCCTCAATTTTAGCAACACCGCGCGCAACCGAACACCAGCGCTCAAAAACGCAAAACGGCCACCCAAGGGCAGCCGTTTCTCATCATGCATCCGCATCGGTTAGGCCACATAGGCCAACCGGCGATGCCGTGTTTGCGCCAGATTAAATGCCCAGCGCACCAAATTTCTTGTTGAATTTGGACACACGGCCATCGCGGTTCAACAATTGGCCGGAATTGCCGGTCCATGCCGGATGCGACGTCGGGTCGATGTCTAGGTTCATGACATCGCCTTCCTTGCCCCATGTGGAACGGGTTTCGTATTCGGTGCCATCGGTCATCACGACCTTGATGGTGTGGTAATCTGGATGAATATCGGCCTTCATGGCGCGCTGCCCTTTTGGTTTTTCGGCGAACCGAACGGCTTCCATCAATCAAAAAGCCACGGTACGTGCATCTCAAGGAAACGAACAATGGTCCATGGATCGTGAAAAAAGTAGCGCCAACAAACGTTGGTGAGCCGCTTTATCCGCGCCAAACAGCAGCGCGCGAAACCATGCCATCATCACGAGTGCGGCGGCTATACAGGCAAACCGTCCAACTGACAAGTAAGCAGACCCAAGCGCACGATGCGCCCGCAGCACGCAGTTTTGCCCTCAAAATTCGTTGAACACCCGGCAAGCGCGCGATTAAGACACACAAGGGCAATGCCTTGATTTGATCGGCGGTCCCTTTCCCACGCCATTCCCGCCGTGATAGGTTTCTGCGTCAGCCTTTTTGAAAGTAGAGAGGCCGAAGAGGGACAACGAATGAGCATAACGGGTGAAGCCGAACCGTTAATCCGCAGGGCCAGCCAAACCCGTGAGGCAAACCGGGCGTCGGGCACGTCTTCTCAGCCCACAGCTGCCGATGGTGCGAACCCACGGGTACAACCTGATCCTGGTGGCACCGCACCTCAAAACGATGAGGGCACAAGCGACGGTCCGGCCCGCAAAAACCGCGACATGTTTGGCCTGGCCCCGCTCTCCAGCCTCTTCCCTTATGTCCTGCGTTACCGCGGCCATCTCGCCGGCGCGCTGATTTTCCTGATCGTTGCCGCCGGTGCAACACTGATGCTGCCCATCGCCGTCCGGCGCATGGTGGATGAAGGCTTCGTCAACGCAAACTCCGAACTCGTCAACAGCTATTTTTACGCCCTGTTTGGTTTGGCAGCGCTTTTGGCCTTGTCGAGTTCAGCCCGTTATTACTTCGTGATCTGGCTTGGCGAGCGGGTCGTTGCGGATCTGCGCAGCGATGTGTTTCGCCACATCGCAACCTTGTCGGCCGCCTTTTTTGACACGGCCAAAACTGGTGAGCTTGTCTCCCGATTGACCGCCGACACCACGCAAATCAAATCGGCTGCGGGGGCAACCGCCTCCATGGCGCTGCGAAACGTGGTTCTGATCATCGGCGCGGTGGTCGGCATGGTCGTCACCAGCCCAGCCCTGTCCGCAATCGTTTTGGGCGCGATCCCACTCATCGTCATTCCCATTTTTGCCTTCGGTCGGTCCGTGCGCCGCCGCTCCCGCAAAGCCCAGGATACCTTGGCCGACGCCTCAGCCTATGCCTCAGAGGCCATCACTTCGGTGAAAACCATGCAGGCCTTCACCAACGAAACCCTTGTCAGTTCCGTATTTTCAGGCGCGGTGGAGCGGGCGTTTGAAGCTGCACGGGCATCGGTGCTGGCCCGCGCGGTGCTCACCGCATTTGCCATCTTTACCGTGTTTTCAAGCGTCGTGGGTGTTTTGTGGATTGGTGCAGGATCCGTCATGTCCGGCGCGATGTCGGAGGGCATGCTGATCCAGTTCCTGTTTTTCTCCGTCATGGCCGCCGGCGCGTTGGGGGCTTTGTCAGAGGTGTGGGGGGAACTGAGCCAAGCGGCAGGGGCAGCGGAACGCCTGTCGGAACTGCTTGCCCACGAGCCAGACGTGACCGTTGTGGATGCGCCTATTCCCATGGCCAGCCCCGTGCGGGGACACATCCAGTTCGATCACGTCTCCTTCGCCTATCCCACACGCAAGGACGACGCCGTGGTGTCCGATATGAGCTTCCAGGTGGAGCCCGGTCAGACCGTTGCCATCGTGGGCTCCTCCGGCGCGGGTAAGAGCACAATCTTTAACCTGCTTCTGCGCTTTTATGATGCGACCGCAGGCGCCGTCAGCGTCGACGGGACCGATATTGCCAAACTTGACCCCATGGCGCTTCGCCAAGCCACGGCCCTTGTGCCCCAAGAGACCACGATTTTTGCCCTCAGTGCTGCCGAGAACATTCGCTTTGGCCGCCCCGATGCAACCGATGCCGAAGTCAAGGAAGCCGCCCGTCTCGCCCAGGCCGATGGGTTCATCCAGAACCTCGCCGATGGCTACGAAACACTGGTGGGGGAACGCGGCGTCATGCTCTCCGGAGGCCAGCGTCAACGCATCGCCATTGCCCGTGCGATCCTCAAAGACGCGCCCATTTTGCTGCTCGACGAAGCCACCAGCGCCCTGGATGCCGAAAGCGAAACCCTGGTGCAGCGCGCGCTGGACGGACTGATGGAAAACCGAACGACGTTGGTTATCGCCCACCGTTTGGCAACCGTGCTGCGGGCAGACCGCATTCTGGTTCTGGACGGCGGGCGCATCGTGGAAGAAGGCGATCACACAAGCCTGGTCAAGCAGGACGGACTTTACGCGCGCTTGGCGCGACTGCAATTTGACACCGATTTGCGTGGTGCGGCGTAAAGCGGCGCACCCTCTCCCAACAGATCAAGCCCATCCAAAACACGTCCAACACGAGCGAGGAGCATATCCGTGCGGCTTTCAGGAAAAACGGCGATCATAACCGGTGCAGCCCAGGGCATCGGTTACGCCATCGCCCGGCGCTACCTCAAAGAGGGCGCAAAGGTGGTTCTGGCTGACATCCATCAGGAAAAAGGGGAAGCCGCCAAAGAGGAGCTTGCAGCCCTTGGCGAAGTGGACTTCATCACCTGTGACGTGGGTGAACGGCTGGACGTGCACAACCTGGTCGCCTCCACAATCGACCAGTTCGGTGACGTGGACGTTCTGGTGAACAATGCCGGCATTGTGGTGGGCGGCGACTTTCTGGAAATGACGGAAAAAGACTTTGACGCCGTTCTGCGGGTCAACCTCAAAGGTTCGTTTCTCTGCGCTCAAGCGGTGGCGCGGCATCTGGTCGACAAGGTCAAAAACGGCGAACCGGCGGGGTCGATCATCAACATGTCTTCGACCAACGCCAAACTCGCGATCCCCGCGCAAATTCCCTACACGGTTTCGAAGGGCGGCGTACGG
>JBCBCT010000115.1:0-8694 GCA_038530365.1 Pseudomonadota bacterium
CTGCGATGGATTCCGGCGGCAATTGCACCCCCATCAAGCGCGTTTTTACCAGTGGATCGTTGCTGGCCGGTTCCGCCCCCGCGGCCAGGTCCAGCACGTGGGTGCCATGGCTGATGGATTGTTTGATGGCCTGCCGCGATCCGGGGCCAAACACAGTCTGGCCAAGGGATTGGTACGCCCTCGCTTCATCGCCCTTTGCCAGCAGTGCGTTGATCGCGTCGCTGGATAGGATCGTCCCGATTTTGATCCCATCACGTTCCGCCGCCTGTTCCGTGGCCTGGAGCCAAAAAACGTCAAACCGCGTTTCCAACGTCACGCCGTCCGCTGCAAAGCGGGTGAACCGTCTGTTCAAAAAGCCGATTCCGTCATCAATGATGGCAACAATCGGTGTGTCTGTGCCGTGTTTGGTTTTGGGCGCGGTGTCCGTACTCACAGTCTGAGGTAGCGGAGTGCCCAGCAAAACCGGCGGCCCCACATCCACGATGGTTGCTACTTTTTCCAGCGCCCTACGATGTTTGCGGTCTTGAAGCGCTGTGCGGTTGAGAAAAACAAAAAGACCTGCGGTCGGGTCGGTGTTGGGATCCGTGCCATCGAAGGCCGCCAGTTCCTGGTCTGAGAACCGGGCTTGAAAAGGGGCGAGGCCGTCGGTTTGAAACAGTGTTTTCACCGCCTCGCTCGGCGCGCTAAGGGAAATCGGGTTCTTTAAGCGAATGAACACGGAGGCCATGTCACCGACGGTGTCGCCTGTGCCATTTTCAGTGCCCGCTGGCCGGGCGCGGTCGCGGAGGGCCTCCCGTTCTTCACGTGAGAGGTGTTCTGCGGGCCAATGTGTGTAGGCGTCCCAAAACCATGATGTGTTCGATCGTTTCGCCATCATTTTCTCCCGCAAATCCTCCACCAATTCCCTCAACTTTAACGCCTGCCAGCGATTTGCCCCAGCGTGTTCGAACTCCAGTTTGTGATGAACCGCTCATTTTCGCGAAATTTTCACGAATGGGACGATCGTGGCGCAGATCAAACTCTGTTGCAGGGCCAAACAGGGCAGCGCTTCACGTCATCGGAGGCTCAAAGTCGATCCCGGAGCGTCAGAGGGCTTCACACAGCAAATGCGCCAAAAAGTCGCCAGCTTGCGTTGCAAATTGTGCGCCTGGCTTTATCGTTTCGCCCGGGGCGCTTGGAATTTTTGCTTTGCAGAGCAGGAGGATCGCCCTCCTGTTTTTGTCAACAAACCGAATGGTTTGGATTTGGGAAACATAGGATCGAGTTATGAAATCTTGGATTTTGGGTGCTTTGCTCGGGGGCGCGGTGGCGCTCACCGGCTATGTTGAGGCGGTAGCGCAGACACCGGAATATCAGACACTGCGGAAATTCGGTGTGTGGAACATCGGTGTCGCAAAATACAATGGCCGCTACGAATATTGCTATGCGGATATTGATAACGTGAACATGACGCTGCGGATCGCCACGCAGCGCGGGCGCTGGAACATGGCAGTTCCCTATTACGGAAGCGATGACCCATTCTTCGGCATCCAGTTTGGTTTGAATCCTCGGGAAGCCGTCACGTTCAAAAACTCTCGCGATGGATGGGCTTATCTTGAAGGTATGCAGCAGTCGTTGCGCTCATCCGGCAGTGTTAGCGTCGAAGTCAACGGGCGCTGGCAGCGCTGGGGTTTGGCTGGTTCATCCCGCGCCATGGATCTTGCGCGCCAGTGCGATCGCAATGGCGGTCGTCTCAACGCTGTGCTGCGTCAACCACCTCGCCAACAGCAGAATTTTGGCAATCAAAATGCGTTCTTCCTGCCGGCGCGGGGAGAGGTCGTTTACCGTAATTTGGGTCGGTCCTGGCGCATCATGGCGGGTCGCGATGAACGGGGCGGATCGTACTGCGCTGCTGAACTCAACCGTGGCGGCGGTTTGCTGCGCATTGCGTATACGAAAGGGCGACCGCTCCGCATTCGCAACAACAACACAAACTTCCGCTATCTCGTGGGCGTTCAGTTCAGCTCCGCTTTGCCACCCACCATTGGGATCAGCATGGATGGTGCCTTCTTCCCCGTGCAGACGGTTCCGACGCTGCGCGGTTGGATCGCCGCGCCTGTTGCCAATAACTATTTGGAAAATATGAAGCGCGGGAACAATTTTGCGGTGCAGCTTCCCAACGTCACCTACAATTTCAGTCTGCGTGGATCATCCCGCGCGATCAACGCGATGCAGGAGTGCAGCCGCCGCATTCCGCGTTAGTTTTTGTGACTGTTCAAACAATGCGAAGCCCCGGTCAGTGGTTCTGGCCGGGGCTTTATCGTTTCACGCCTTTGGTTGTGCGGCTTCCGCTTCCATCTCCCGCAGGCGTGTCTTGAGGATTTTGCCGTAGTTGTTCTTGGGCAGGCTTTCGATGAAACGATAATGCTTTGGTCGCTTGAAGCGGGCGAGTTTTTCCAGGCAAAGCGCGTCTAGGTCGGCTTCTTTTGGCTGATTGACGCCATCCCCGACGATATAGGCCACCACGATTTCCCCCCAATGGGCATCGGGTATGCCGATGACAGAGACTTCGCGGACGTTTCTGTGGGTTGCGAGCACTTCCTCCACCTCGCGGGGGTAGATGTTAGAACCCCCGGAAATGATCATGTCTTTTGAGCGGTCTGTGATGGTGAGACAACCCGCATCGTCAAGGTGGCCGATGTCGCCGGTCCAAAGCCAGCCGTCGCGAAAGGTCTGTGCGGTGGCCTCGTCATTGCGCCAATAGCCGGGAACGACGGCATCACTGCGGCAGATGATTTCGCCGTTTTCATAGGGGGCGCAGGGCGCACCGTCGGGTTTGACGATTTTGATCTCCACACCTGTTTGCGGCAGGCCAGCGGAGGCAATACGGCGTTCCCAATTGGGGTTTGAACGGTCTGCGAAGTGCGACACATCCATGCCGCTGATCGTCATGGGGGCCTCGCCCTGGCCGTAGAGTTGCGCAAGACGCGGGCCGAAGCGGTCCAAAAACGCCTTGATATTCTCACTCAACATCGGCGCGCCGCCAAAGATGATGCATTTTAGCGGATCGAGGGATGCGGACGGATTGGCGTTTGCGAACCGGGTAAGGGTGTTGATCATGGTGGGCGCGGCGAAGAAAGCGCAGCCCGGCCATTGTCCAACCAAGTCGAAGATTTCCGCAGCATCGAATCCGCCGCTGCGGGGAAAGACCTGGCAGGAGCCTTTGACCAAATGGGCAAGGCCATAGAGCCCGGAGCCGTGGCTGAACGGGGCTGGATGCAAAATCGAAGACCAGGGCGGGTTGGGGTCAATGTCTGTCGCGTAACACTGGCAGGCGAAGCGCAGGTTTCGGTGGGTGATCATCGCCCCCTTGGGGCGGCCCGTCGTGCCGGATGTATAAAACAACCAGGCCAGATCATCGGCCCTGACCGGCTCCACAAGCATGGGTTCATGGGCCATCAGCGCGATGGAGCCTGTGGATGGCACGACGATCGCATCGCCTAGGACCGCGTGGGTGAGCTCGGGGGAAACAAGGGTCAATTTCGCGCCGGAATGCTCGATAATGTAAGCGATTTCATCGGCGTGGAGTTTTGCATTGATGGGGACGGCCGCGAGGCCCGCGTGCCAGATCGCCACCATGCATTCGAGATAATGGACACCGTTTTTTTGCAGGATGGCGATCCGGTCGCCCTTCGCTAACCCTTGGGCCGTAAGACCGGCGGCCAAGCGCGCAGCGCGGTCGGCCAGGTCTGCATAGCTGAAGACAATGTTTGCGCCCAGCGCAATGGCCGGCGCGTCTGGGGTGGCACGTCCCCATTTTTGGGCAAATTCAGCGAAGTTCACGGTGGATTTTGTCAGCGTGTTGGGGGTGGTGCGGGCAGCTTTGCCTGTCGCTGGTGACGGCGTCAAACGCCGAGAAAGCGCGTGGCAATGTCCGGCGTCAGCGCCTTGGGGTTGCCCTCCCATGCAACGCAGCCTTTTTCCAGGACCGTGCAGCGGTCGGCGAGGGCCAAGATCTCGCTCAGTGTTTTGTCGACGATAATGATGGACAGTCCTGTCTTTTTCAGACCGGCAATCGCATCCCAAATTTCACGGCGGATGGTGGGAGCAAGACCTTCGGTGGCTTCATCCAACAACAACAATTTGGGATTGGTCATGAGGGCGCGGCCTATGGCCAACATTTGCTGTTCGCCACCGGACAGGGTGCTGGCGTTTTGATCCCGCCGCTCGCCGAGCCGTGGAAAGAGTTGGGTGACAGCGTTGAAGTCCCAAGCCGCGTGGCCCTGTCTTCCCGGTTCGCTGATTATATTTCCGGCCCGAGCGCCCGCCAGACAATTTTCATAGACCGTGAGGTTTGGAAAACAGCGCCGGCCTTCAGGAACCAGGCCGAGGCCCAGCCTTGCCGCGCGGTGGGCGGGGAAGGGTGTGATGTCCTGACCGGAAAATTCCAGTCGTTCTGCGGTGGAGGACACCAAGCGTGAAATCGCGCGGATCGTGGTTGTTTTGCCCATGCCGTTTCGACCCATGAGCGCCAGAATCTCGCCTTCCGCAACGGCTAGGGACACATCAAACAGCACTTGGGACGGCCCGTAGCGGGCGGTCAGGTTTTCAACGGCGAGCAGCGGTGCGGTCACGCCGATGCTCCCAAATAGGCTTCCTGCACGGCTGGGTTTTCTCGAACCTCGGTGATCGATCCGCTGGCGATGATCTTGCCGTAGACCAAGACGGTCAGGCGGTCCGCAAGGGCAAAGACCGCGTCCATGTCATGCTCCACCAGCAGGATGGGAACCTCGCGTTTGAGTGAGGCGATAAGGTCGGTGAGGCGGCGGGTTCCGTCCGGTCCCATCCCCGCCATGGGTTCATCCATCAGCAGCAATTTGGGGTTGGCGGCAAGGGCAAGGGCGACCTCAAGTTGCCGCCGTTCGCCGTGGGAAATAGCGGCCACCGGGGTTTCGGCACGCGCCGTTAGATCCACCCGCTGGAGAAGCTCCATGGCGCGTTCGCGCAGGTCGCTGCGGTTCATGATGCGGGGCAGCATATTAAAGACGCTGGTCTTAAAGCGCAGGCCAGACAGCATAACGTTTTGCAGCACCGTAAACTCGGGCGCCAGGGATGAAATCTGAAACGTTCGCGCCATCCCTTTCCGGGCCCTTTGAACGGCGTTGAGATCGGAGATGTTTTCGCCATCCAGCGTGACGGAGCCCGCATCGGCGGGCAGTTCGCCGGCTATAAGTTTCATCAATGTTGATTTGCCGGCCCCATTTGGTCCGATCAGGGCGTGGATTTCCGCGGGGCGGAGGTCCAACGTGACGCTATCGCAAGCGGTCAGCGCGCCAAAATGTTTTGAAAGGCCGGCAAGGGTGAGCAAGGCATCATCCATGGCGGCGCTCTCCCGTTAAAACGCCGATCACTCCGCCGCGGGCGAAGAGGATGAGAAACAGGAGCATGATGCCAAGCCAAAACTGCCAAAAGTCGGTGAGGCCGCCAAGGACGTGTTCCAGTGTGACGAAAATGGCTGCACCCGCCAGAGGGCCGAAGAGGCGGGCCGTGCCGCCCAAAATGATAAAGATGATCAGTTCACCCGAAAACTGCCAGGAGAGCATATTGGGACTGACAAAGCGGTTGAGGTCGGCGTAAAGCGCGCCTGCAAACCCGGTGATGGCACCGGAGATCACGAAGGCTGTGAGGCGCAGCCGGTAGGGTGAAAGGCCGCTTGCAATCACTCGACCTGGGTTTTGCCGCGCCGCTTCTAACGCGAAACCGAAGGGGGAGCGGATGATGCGGTCTGTGAGCACCAGAACGAGACCAAGCAGCGCGGTGCACAACAGGCAAAACTGGAGTGGATCGAGGGTGTTGAGGCCCGGAAAAGCGTTGCGCACATAGATGGAAAGCCCGTCCTCTCCGCCATAGGCCGGCCAGGAAATTGCGAAGTAGTAGACCATCTGCGCGAAGGCCAGCGTGATCATGATGAAGTAGATGCCGCCGGTGCGCAGCGACAGCGAACCGATCAGCAAAGCGGCCAAGGCTGATGCAGCGATGGCGACCAGCCATATGACGGGCATGGACTTGGTGCCTTCTATGGTGAGCGGGCCGAGCACCATGGGTTCAAACGTTTGGGCGTGGCTGGCGAGGATGCCCATGGCGTACCCGCCGATCCCGAAAAAGGCGGCATGGCCCAGCGAAACCAAACCGCCATGGCCAAGGGCGATGTTGAGACCCACGGCGGCGATGGCGAAAATGGCAACTTTTGTTACGAGCGTCAGGATAAACGGTTCGTCGGTGGCCCAGGCTGTGACGATGACGGCAGCATAGGCGACGGCCATCGTGACATTGGCCACGGTCTCTTTAGACACGCCACGCAGCGCTTCCATCAGGCGGGCTTTCCGTAGAGACCGCCGGGGCGGACGACGAGGATGGCGGCCATAACCACGTAAATGAGCATGGAGGAGAGCGAAGCGCCCACGCCCATGGCGGAGGACGTTTCCATGAATGTTGCAAACAGCGGTGGCAGAAGCGTTCGGCCCAAGGTGTCGGTGAGGCCAACGATAAGAGCGCCGATGAGCGCGCCTTTGATGGAGCCGATGCCGCCGATGACGATGACAACGAAGGCCAAGATCAGCACCGGTTCTCCCATGCCGACTTGCACTGATTGCAAGGCGCCGACCAGAGCCCCTGCAAGGCCCGCCAGTGCTGCGCCCACCGCAAACAGGAGCGTGTAGAGTTTGGCGATGTCCACACCCAGCGCGCCGATCATTTCCCGGTCGCTTTCGCCCGCGCGCACCTGAATGCCGATGCGCGTTTTTTGGATGAGGAGGAAGACCAGCACCGCCAGCATGATGCCAATGCCGATGATCGCTAAACGATATGATGGGTATGTGATCCCGAAGGGCAGGGTGACGGGCTGGGAAAGCGCGTCTGGAATGTTCAGGTAGAGCGGGAACGAACCGAAGAGATAACGTGTGCCTTCTGAAAAAATGAGGATCAGCGCGAACGTGGCCAGCACTTGATCCAGATGATCCCGAACGTAGAGCCTGCGGATCACCAGCATTTCGATGATGACGCCTGCAAACGCCGCCGCGATCAGGCTAGCGACCAAGCCCAGCCAAAAGGATCCGGTGGCGGCGGCCACCGCAGCGCAGGCAAACGCTCCGATCATATAAAGCGAGCCGTGGGCGAGATTGATGACCCCCATGACACCGAAAATGACCGTCAGGCCCGCCGCCATCAGAAACAGCATGATGCCGAATTGGAGGCCGTTCAAGACTTGTTCTGCAAAGAGTGCGACGGTCATGGATTTGCTATGGGTCGAACGGGCTTACGTGCCAAGGCGCGCGGTGATGAGTTGCACGGAAAAGCCGACAAAGACCACGGCGCATGCGCCTTGGATACCGCGGGCCGCCCGCGCGTAGGCGGCGCGCACGATTGGTCTTGAAAACAGGATCGCATAGCCCAAAAAAATCACTGTGCTTTGGGCACCGACTGCGGCCACCACGAGAAAAACGGTTTCCCACGGCGTTCCCGGCTTGATGACGAAAGCGAAGAGGGCGCCGAAAAACAAGATGGCCTTCGGATTTGTGAGGTGCAGGAACAGGCCTTTCAAGAAGAGCGTTTTGTGGCTTTGGAGCTTTGCGTTTGCCTGCAAGGTCGGCGGCGTCCCGCCCCAAGCCGCGCGAGCGGACTTCCATGCGAGATAGGCAAGATAGGATGCCCCTGCATAGCGGATGATGTCGAGCAACCAGGCGTTTGCCAACATCACGGCGCTCAGGCCCAGGGCGGCTGCGATGGACCATGTGAAGGAGCCGGCAACAACACCCGAGGCGAATGCCAGACCTGCTTTAGCCCCTTGACCAGCAGAGGTGGTGGCAATGGCGACCGTCGCCGGTCCCGGGCTCGCCGCCCCAACCAGGGCGACGAAAAGGATGCCCAACAGCGCCGTCACAGACATCACTTGCGCCGCCCCCTAAAGTTGCGCTGAAGGTCCGACCAAAGTGGCGCTTACTGGAGCGCACAATCCTTGGCGTAGACATCCCCGTGGTTCGTCAGTGCGGTGGAGACGATCTTGTTGGTAAAGACGTCGCCCTCCTTGATAACTTCGCGAATGAAGATGTCCTGCACAGGATGCTGGTTGCTGTTGAATTTGAACGTGCCGCGGGTGGACTTGAAGTCAGCCGCCTTGAGCGCTGCACGGAAAGCGTCGGCATTGTTCACATCGGCCTTTGCCATGGCGGACAACAGCAGATTTGCGGTGTCGAAGCCTTGGCTCGCGTAGAGGGAAGGCAGACGACCGTATTCGGCCTGGAAGCTTGCGACAAAGGCCTTGTTGACTGCGTTGTCGATGTCCTTTGACCACTGCGAGGCGTTTTTCACGCCCATGGCGGCGGAGCCGACGGCCTGCAAAATGCCCTGATCAAAAGAGAAGGCGGGGCCGACCAGCGGAATGTCCACGCCGGACTGGGCGTATTGCTTCATGAACGATATGCCCATGCCGCCGGGCAGGAAGAAGAACACGCTGTCGGCACCTGACGCGCGGATTTGCGCGATTTCTGCGGCGTAGTCCGTCTGGCCCAGTTTCGTAAAAATCTCGCCAGCCAGGGGGCCGCCATAGGTGCGTTTGTAACCCGTCAACGCGTCTTTCCCGGCGGGGTAGTTGGGTGCCAGAATGAAGCTGTTTTTGAAGCCTGTGGCTTTGGCATACGCACCTGCGCCTTCGTGGAG
>JBCBCT010000116.1:0-4426 GCA_038530365.1 Pseudomonadota bacterium
CCTCAGGTCTTTGCTTTCTGAGACCTGAGGGCCGCACGCTTTTCGGCACAAGGGGTCGAGGACGGGCCCACCCACTCCGCCGTCAGCGAAACCGGCCGCGCGCTTGTCGGATTGCGGGCTGTGGGCACCCTGACAGGATCAACGCGACGCCTGTCTGGTACCAGTGTGGCCGCCCCGCAGATCACACGACAGCTTGCTTTGGGCGTCACCATGCAGGACCTGGCAAAGGATGATGCGCGCATCGGCGAAAAAGGCCTGCGCGAGCCAACCGGAGCCATCCCGCGCAAAAAGCCCGCTCCGGCAGTGGCCTGATGGCCGGGTGCGGCTTCGGTTGGCGCACCAAAGCATTCGTCACGCTTCGTCAATTCCAAAGACCTGCTGAATAAAAAAACGCCGGAAAGGCCCAAAGGCTTTTCCGGCGTTCAGGAGGAAACTGGAATATCAACCGACTTTCGCAAACCGCCCCCGATCGCCATCGGGTGGATTGAAAAAGCCTGGTGACCTGCCCGAAGGCAAGGTCACCAGATCAGGCAGATGTCCGGCCCCTAAACTCGTATCAAAGGCGCATCTCTGCCCTCGCCATCGCCCACATCTTCGCGAGGATTGTGTCGTCAGACAGTTTGTCGATCTGCGGTGTGGTGTTGTCTTTCACGATGCCATCGCTGTCGCTGGACAGGTTTGCGGCCAGCGTGAACTTATCGAAGGCCATTTCACTTTCATTGGCGTTGAACGCCACCGGCCCGGCCAGACCTGTGCCCGTCATCGCCTGAACGATCACTGATCCAATCGCCATCCCGAAAAGCGCGCCGGCGTAACTGTCCATCGGGTAGTGCACACCGGCAATGGTGCGGTTGTCGGCAATGCGCGCTGCAACGCCCATGGTGCGATCATCCATCAACCCCAAAAGGACGTGCGGGCTCTGCGGCTCCGGTCGGGTGAGCGCATCAAACACGGTGGCAAGCGTGAAGGACTCCGTGGCATGACCGCTTGGCAAAGAGCCATGGCTTGGCGTCTGAATAATCGGCTGCACGCGATGGGAGACCGTGATTGGGCGCGCAACATCCAGATGCAGTTTGGCCTGCATTTCCAGCCGATAAGCCAGACGCAGGGCAGCATTGATCACTTCAAAAGTCCAAGGGGTTGCATTGATCGACAGGTAGGCGGTGTTGGCGAAAAAGGACAAAATATCGGTCAGCTGGATGTGAATTTCCGACATCCGGTCAAAGCGCAAATCCTGTGCCGCCTGCATGTGGGCCAGTTGCTCATCCAGGTTGGATAAATCAGGCCGCGTAAGCGTGACCAACGGTTGATCGGCGAGTTTCAAAACCGCCAGATTTTCGTCGCTTGTGTCAACAGTGAGGCCCAGCGCGTTGATCTGGGCATCCACGATGGTATCGCGGAACGGCAGGTCGAGCGCAGCAAATGCGTCAAATTCTGAACGTTGCGGACGCGGTGGGCGCGACTTCGTTCCCGACCAATAGCCAAACACCCCTTCGCGGGTCATTTCCAAAGCGGAGCTCAAATAAGGTGAGGTGCCACTTCCGGCATGGCTGAGGCCTTGGTTACCTTGGTTCCCCTGATTGCCTGCGCCGCCCTGGTTGCCTTGGTTGCCTTGGTTCCCCTGATTGCCTTGGTTCCCCTGGTTGCCTTGGTTGCCCTGATTACCTTGGTTGCCCTGGTTGCCCTGGTTACCCTGATTACCCTGGTTGCCCTGGTTCCCCTGATTACCTTGGTTGCCCTGGTTGCCCTGATTGCCTTGGTTGCCCTGGTTCCCTTGATTTCCTTGGTTGCCCAAACCCGACATCGCTCTTGCTCCTCGCGACAAATCCCGCCACCATGGTCAGCACAGAACGCTTTGTGTTCAACCGCTTAGCGAATGTGAGGTCTGGGTTCGGGGCAGTTTTGACGTTTATTTAACGTTCCTCGGACGCGGACAGGTGTAGCCCTTAAGAAATCGCAGTCTCTGGAGGGGGAAAGCGATGTCTGAAAAGACGCAAAAAATCTTGCACGCCCAAATGGTTGGGGCTTTCGACATTCGTTGCGCGGATGGCATTTCCTATGCGCCGAAGAGTGCCCGTGCACGCGCTGCCATTGCCATGGTGTTAGGTTCGCCAGGCATGACGCGGAGCCGAAAATGGCTCAGCGAGCATCTGTGGAGCGATCGCATGGCCACCCAATGCTCGGGCTCCACGCGGGGCATGATGAGCGAGTTGCGGCGCACCTTCAAAGATGTCCCGCATGCCATCTCTGTCAACCGCACCGACGTGACCCTTCATGAGGCGTTTTGGCGAACAGATGCGGACAGCGAAGATCTAAAAGACCCCAGCGACTTCCTAGAAAACATTGAGTTGCGTGACCCATGCTACGTGGAATGGCGGCACAACCAGGCCAAAGCGCTCATTCAAAAGCGTACCCAAGCCAACACGACCGAGAGCGCGGCGCAGCACTTAGCACTGATGCAACTACCCGGCAGCGGCGCCATCAATGAAGGCCTGAGCATCGGCATGCGCGTGGAGGGCGGCTCCAGCATCGCAACCGAACTGGTGAGCACCATGCTCGCCTCGCAGATCGGGCGCAACATGGGTGATCAGGTCACCGCCCGCCTTTACGATCACACCGGGGAAGCGCAACCAAACGACAACCACGACATCGGTATTACCTGTCATATCGCGGAGGGCGCACAACGCTCCACCGCCTTTTTGAAAATCATTCAAAACGCGGACCGCCGTGTTCTGTTTGTGCGCAACATCGAATTGCCGACGGACGCGGCAGCCGCCTTCCAAAACAACAGCTTGTCCAAGACTGCATTTCTTGCGGCAGAAGAGGTCCTGTCCAAGCTGGTGACGCAAAGCCATTTGCAACGGCCCGAGCTCACCGCCGCGCACTTGGCGCAGGTGGCACGGGAACGCATCTTTTCATTCAAACCCGAACAGTTGAGCAGCGCAGATTGCCTGCTGGCGCAAGCCTATGAAATCGACGCCAACCCCGTTCTGCTAGCGTGGCGCGCATTCATTCGAAACGCTCAATTCATAGAAATACTGGAAGGCGACCGCGAACAGTTCCGCATCGAAGCCACGCAATTTGTGGAACAAGCCATGCGCGCCGGCGGCAACAATGCACAAGTGCTCTCCCTTTGCGCTTTTGTCACCGCCGTGATGTTTGATGAATGCGAAACGGCCATGGAACTTGCCTTTCCCGCGCTGGAATCAAACCCCAACAGCGCCTTCGCCCTTCAGTCCATAGCGTCGGTGCAATTGCGCAACGGCAATCTTAAAGAGGCCTACGATTACTCCAAGCGAAGCCATTCGATTGCGTGCTATTCCGCCATCGGCCATTGGTGGGACCTGTCCCACAGCTTGGTCTGCGTGGCCACCGGTCGCCTGAACGAAGCCCACAAATTGGCCCAAACCGCCAGCCGCAAATCCCCCCATTTCCGCCCTCCCCTGCGAGCACTTTTGGCATTGGAGGCAGCAAACGGTGATCTGAAAGCTGGTCAAATCACCCACAAACGCCTTGCCAATCTCGAAGGCGGCTTCTCGTTGGACCGTTTCCTGGACGACCCCGCCTATCCGGTCAGAACCCTGCGCAACGCTGGTCTTTTAGAATTTAACAAGACAACCAAAGACGCCATCCGCATCGGCGCGTGAAGCCGGCTTGCAATGCCTTTGGCACCCAACAATCGCTCGGGAAGTTCATCTCCAACCGTCAAGCCTTCGATTTTTGGTAGGCCCCCGTTTGACCGGCGGTTATCGGTTGAACCGAAACGCGCAACCCGCCGTTTAAGCTGTGGTCCAAAGGCGCCCGCCCAAGAGGAGTTTTGCGAATTGCTCGATAGGTTTTTCCAGAACTGGGTTTACGCGGCGCCCCCATGCGCGTTGCTGCTCGTAACACTGTATCCGTTTGTCGGCACCACCGTTGAGCTGTCAGTCTATTTGTCGTTGCCCGCTTACATGATCCACCAATACGAAGAGCACGACGACAACCGGTTTGCAGTCTTTTTAAACACGATCATGGGCAAGGACAGGCGCGGTCTTACCCCTCGTGACGTCTGGGTCATCAACGTCATCTTCGTTTGGTTCTTTCTTCTGGCCGTGTTTTATATGGCGCGTGCGAACCCCGGATGGGGCGTCCTTGCCGGATATTTGCTGGCGATAAATGGGTTTGTTCACATCGCTTGGGCCGTGAAATTTCGGGCTTACAATCCGGGCCTGTGGACAGCAATTGCTCTTTTTATTCCTGGTGCGATCTGGATTTTTCTTGCGGTGCCTGCGAGCCTGACGATCCACGCTGCGTCAGCATTACTGGTTGTCGCACTGCACGCGGCAATCATGGCTTTGGCCAGACGTATTGCTTAAGCATCGCACGTATATGGTGTGTTCGCGATGCTTGAAACACCACAACATCGACTGAACCGTGTCGGTGCGAT
>JBCBCT010000116.1:4526-8651 GCA_038530365.1 Pseudomonadota bacterium
AACACCAACTTGAGCCACGATAGACGATGACACATTGATTTTACTTGATTTTTTGGCAGGGGCAGCAGGATTTGAACCCGCGACCTACGGTTTTGGAGACCGTCGCTCTACCAACTGAGCTATACCCCTAAGCCGGTTGCTGGGCGCATGCGCGTATTCCAGCAAGGCGGGTGTTACTGCGAAAGCAAAGCGGGCGCAAGCGGTTCTGTTCAATTCACCGATACTGATATTGATCAGCCGTCGATCCTTCGTGCTGTGAAACGAAACCCTAAGCGCAGCGCATGGTCGGCGACTTGCGAACATGAAAAAATTCGGCAACACCCATGCAACCAAACCATCGGCTGTTAGGGAGAATATGCCATGGAAGACTTCGATGCCATCGTGGTGGGCGGTGGACTGGCGGGACTGGTCGCTGCCAACGAACTCGCCGATGCAGGACATTCCGTGGCTCTCGTCGATCAGGAGGGGGAACAAAACCTCGGCGGTCAGGCGTTTTGGTCCCTGGGTGGTCTGTTCATGGTGGACACGCCGGAACAGCGTCGTATGCGCATCAAAGACAGCTATGATCTCGCACTGAACGACTGGATGGGGTCGGCGAAATTCCACCGCGCCGAAGATGCCATGCCCAAGGCGTGGGCGCAAAACTACCTGGAGTTCTCCGCGGGCCCTATGCGGCCTTGGCTCCACTCCATTGGAATGCGCTGGTTTCCCGTCGTCGGCTGGGCGGAGCGCGGCGGCGCTGGCGCCGATGGCCACGGTAATTCTGTACCCCGATTCCACGTCACGTGGGGGACGGGACCGGGTACGCTGGAGCCATTTGAACGCATGGTGCGCAGTCACGCGGAACGCGGCAAAGTCACGTTCAAATTCCGCCATCAGGTCTCCAAAATCGAAGTGACCAACGGCGCTGCTTCCGGCGTTTCCGGTGAAATCCTCGCACCCGACGATGCTGTGCGCGGCGCAAAAACCAATCGCGATATCACGGGCGAATTTCTTTTGAAGGCACCAAGGGTGCTGGTAACATCCGGCGGGATCGGCGGTAATTTCGATTTGGTGCGCAAAGTCTGGCCGCGGGACCGCTTGGGAGAGCCACCAAAATCCATGGTTGCCGGCGTACCAGCCCATGTAGACGGGCGCATGCTTGAGGTTACGGAGGCAGCTGGCGGCGGCTTGGTGAACACCGACCGCATGTGGCACTACACGGAAGGCGTGAAAAACTGGGACCCGATCTGGCCGTCCCACGGCATCCGAATTCTCCCGGGCCCATCATCCATGTGGTTTGACGCTGAGGGCAATCGCTTCCCTGCGCCTTATCTTCCTGGATTTGATTCCCTTGGCACGCTCAAGGCTATTCTCGACACCGGCTACGACTACTCCTGGTTCGTGTTGACGCAAAAAATCATTGAAAAGGAATTCGCGTTATCGGGCTCTGAGCAGAACCCCGATTTGACCTCGAAGAAATGGATGGAAGTCCTGAAGTCCCGCTTGGGGAAAGGGGCCACTGGCCCAGTCGAAGCGTTCAAGGAAAAAGGCGAGGACTTCGTGGTCGCCAATTCATTGGAAGACCTCGTCGCAGGCATGAACCAACGCGGCGGGAACCTGCTCGATCTGGAAAAACTGCGCAGCCAGATTGCAGCCCGCGACGCTCAAATGGACAACGCCTATTCCAAGGACGCTCAAATCATGGCGATCCACGCCGCGCGCAATTATCTCGGTGATAAACTGATCCGTACCGCCAAGCCGCACAAAATTCTCGATCCGGCCAACGGCCCGCTGATCGCGGTCAAGCTGCACATTGTTACCCGCAAAAGCCTCGGCGGCATTCACACGAACGAGCACGGACAAGTTCTGTCCCAGGGCGGTGAGCCGATCCCAGGTCTGTATTCTGCTGGTGAGGCGTGCGGTTTTGGAGGCGGCGGATACCACGGATACAACGCCCTGGAAGGCACGTTCTTAGGTGGCTGCATCTTTTCCGGCCGAACCGCTGGCCAAGCCGCCGCCCGGGCCTAAACCGCCGTGGTGGGTGAGCCCGATAAAAGCCAAAAATACATGGCCATCAACGTTGTTGGCGCAGGGGCGATTGGCTGTTTTGTCGGCGGGGTCCTCGCCGCCAATGGCTGTCGCGTCACCCTTCTCGGTCGGCCATGGCTTGCCAAGGACATCGCGGAAAACGGGCTAACGGTGACAACTCTGGACGGGCAAACCCAGCACGTTCCAGCGGATGACATCACCTTGGTGATGGACGCAGCCGCCCTGCCCCCGGCGGATGCAACGCTCATTTGCACGAAGAGTGACGACACAGCGGCGGCGGCAGAAAGCCTCGCCCAAAATATGGCGCAGCTCGGCCAAGTGTACAGTCTGCAAAACGGGCTCGATAATGCAGAGGTCATCGAAACTATTTTTCGGCGCGCCCATCCCACCACAGAGCCGTTTGTAGAACCAGGCATGGTGGCCTTCAACGTCGTCTCCCCCTCCCCAGCGCATTTCGCGGCCACAACCGAAGGGGGCATCCATCTGCACGATCACGAGGCATGCGATAACTTCGCGCGCGCGCTCGTGCGTGCGGGCCTTGCGTGCGAACGTCACCCGGCCATGGCGCCCGTGCAGTTTGCCAAGCTTATTTTGAACCTCAACAACGCACTCAACGCCCTGTCCGGTCTGCCTTTGAAAGAGCAACTGGCCCAACGCCCGTGGCGGTTGGTGCTCGCAGCCTGCATGGCGGAAGCACTTCAGGTCGGAGAAGCCTACGGACTGAAACCCGCCCGCATCATCAAGGCACCGTTCGGCCTGCTTCCCACGATTCTGCGTCTCCCAACCTTTCTGTTCACCCGTATCGCGGCCCAGATGATGCAAGTGGACCCCACCGCCCGCTCTTCCATGGCAGATGATTTTGACCGCGGCCGCCGCCCGGAGATCGATCACCTCAACGGGAAAATCGTGGCGTTGGGCCAGCAAGTCGGACGTCCAACACCGGTCAACGCCAAGGTCAGCAAAATCGTCATGGCCTGTTTTGAAGGGCAACAAACCCGCCCGGTGGACCCAAGGTCGCTGCTTTAGCGGGCTCAACTCATAGCCGATGCGTGAAAAATAAAAGGCGTCGACAGATGATTGCAATCAAAAACGACAGTGATTTCACGCATTTTTCTATTTTTTAATGCTCAATATCACTTTAATGCAGATTTAAATGAAAAATGCGTGAAATATTCGCCTATGTTCTTGCCTCCAAAAGAGTGCCTATGATTGACATAGCAAGAAATCTGCATATCAGTAACAGTGTTTTTAATTGAGGATATAAGATTATGGAAGTCACGCTCAGAGTTGTTGGAATATTTTTTGATACAAAGGTCACCGTCCCAGAGGGGGCGACAGTGAAAGACGTTGTCGATGAAGCCCAGGAAAACCCAGGCAAAGGGCGAACGTTTCGCGCTTTGACCGAGGGTACGGGCGACAAGGAAAGCCCAACAACCTTCTACGTGAACCAACCGACTGACTTCGAAAGTCGAAGTGGAAACCCATACGACGCTGGCGAGTATCAACTCAAAGAGAATACGACCCCGGTTGGCGGGCAATACACCATTTGGCAATACTACATCACCAAAGAAGACGGGACGCCGGACAATCCAGGAAAAGGCGAAAATGTTCCCTACAATGACCCCAGGGCCGTGGTGCCTGCTGGCGGAACGGTCATTTGGCGCTTGGTCACAATCCGATCGGGACCAGATCCAATTTCAGCCCGCGCCCGGTCCATTATGCTGAGCTAAAACGCTCGCTTTATAGAACGCGGGCTTGCCCGATTTGAAGCACAAAAATTACCGTGGGCTCGGGGGAATTTCGCCCTCAAGCCGACGGGGGAAGACCGAAGTCTCTACTCAATGATCTCAGCAACGATGCCAGCGCTGCTTTCAACTCGGGCTTGCCAGAATTGAACAACAAAAAGCCACCGTCGGCTTGGGGGAATTTCACCCTCAAGCCGACGGCGGAAGACCAGAGTTCTTACTCAATGATCTCAGCAACAATACCCGCGCCGACGGTGCGGCCGCCTTCGCGAATGGCGAAGCGCAGGCGGTCTTCCATGGCGATGGGAACGATCAGTTCCACCGTCATCTCAACGTTGTCACCCGGCAT
>JBCBCT010000117.1:0-8455 GCA_038530365.1 Pseudomonadota bacterium
GTAGGACAACACCTTGGATGCTGGCAGGCGCAGGCTTGCGTATTGGATCAAAAAGAACGTGGCGGCGGTGGCGAAAATCGCCGTGTAGCCAATCGCTGCCCAAACGATGAAGGGCAGGGCGGTCCACGGTGTGCGTGCCACGTCTTGAGCCCCCACCAGCGTGATCCAGACGAGGGTGGCAAACAAGGTCACCAGGGAGAAGTAGATCACCGGTTCACCGCGATTGAACTTTCGCACCAGCGGCGCGTAGGCGGCATGGGCGGCGCAGCCAACAAAGAAGATCGTTTCCCCGGCACCGATGCGCAGCCCCAAAATGGCATCGATGTCGCCGCGAAAAATCACCCAGACCGCGCCGACCCCAGCGATCACAAGGCTGGCCATGACCAATCCCGGGGTGGATTGGCGCAGGAACAACCAGCCAAACCCAGCGCTCATGAGGGGAATGAGCGTAAACACCGCGCCGGTGGACACGGGGCTTGCGAGCCGCAGCGCCACAAACATCAAGATAAAATAAGTCGCCATGAGCGCGCCGAGGATCACGAAGCGCCAAATGGCGGTGGGCTTGGGCGGCAAAGTTCGGCGTGTGGAGCAGTAAATTGCGAAAATCACGCCCGTCGCGATGACAAACCGCGCAGCATTCAACGCTTCGGGTTCCACCAAGGGCGCTGCCATGTGGCCAATGGAAAACGAACCCGCAATCAGCGCCGCAAACAAAAGGGCAGCCAAATGCCCTTGGAGTTTCTGCCGTCCCTTGGCGTGGTTGCCACCAGCGCGAACGGTATTTTTGCGAACACTGTTTCTGCCGGCACTGCCTTTATCAACATTGTGCGCGTGATCAGAAATGGCGTAGTCGTGAGCAGATTGCTCCCGCACTGGCTTATGGCGTTCCATGCCGGCTGTCATGATGGTTCCGCTGGCCGGGTTGTCTGCTGTCTCACAGCGCGCTGCAGCGGTTTTGCCCGAAGCGTACCCGCTTTATTCAGCCGCTTCTTTCACAGCGCCGGGATTGTTGGGGTGTTCGGTCCAATTGCCGTAATCCGGCACGACGGGCTTTTTCGTCCGCGGATCGGTGGCGCCCACCCGCATCTGTTCCATGGTGATGCAATTGTCGACCGGACAGACATTCACGCACAAATTGCAGCCCACGCATTCCTCATCGATCACCTCAAAATGCCGCGCGCCATTCACCATGCTGGTGATCGCCTGGTGAGAGGTATCTTCGCACGCGATGTGGCAGCGGCCGCATTGAATGCACAGATCTTGGTTGATCTTGGCTTTGGTGACGTAGTTGAGGTTGAGATATTGCCAGTCTGTGACGTTGGGCATAGCGCGCCCGACCACATCATCGAGGGTTTTGTGGCCCTTCTCGTCCATCCAGCCTTCCAGCCCTGCGATCATTTCCTCCACGATCTTGAAGCCATAGGTCATGGCCGCGGTGCACACTTGGACGTTCCCGGCCCCAAGGGCGAGAAATTCCGCCGCATCCCGCCACGTGGTGATCCCGCCAATGCCGGAAATGGGCATGCCCGTGGTGTCCGCATCGCGGGCAATTTCCGCCACCATATTCAGCGCAATGGGCTTCACCGCCGGCCCGCAATAGCCGCCATGGCTGCCCTTGCCGTCAATGGACGGTTCGGGCGAAAAACTGTCGAGGTCGACCGAAACGATGGAGGAAATCGTGTTGATGAGGGATACGGCATCCGCTCCGCCCGCTTTGGCGGCGCGGGCGGGATAGCGCACATCGGTGATGTTCGGCGTGAGTTTCACGATGACGGGCATGCGTGTGTTGGCCTTACACCAGCGCGTCACCATCTCGATATATTCGGGAACCTGGCCGACGGCGGAGCCCATGCCCCGCTCGCTCATGCCATGGGGGCAGCCGAAGTTGAGTTCAATCCCGTCCGCTTCCGTGTCTTCCACCAGCGGCAGGATTTTCTTCCACGCCTCTTCCTCGCAGGGCACCATGAGCGAGACCACCATGGCACGGTCGGGCCAGTTGCGCTTCACCTCTTTGATTTCCCGCAGGTTCACGTGGAGGTCGCGGTCGGTGATGAGTTCGATATTGTTCAGCCCAAGCAGACGTCGATCCGCACCCCAAATGGCGCCGTAGCGGGGGCCGTTGACATTGACGATGGGCGGCCCTTCTTCACCGAGGGTTTTCCAAACCACACCACCCCAGCCAGCTTTGAACGCCCGCTCAACGTTGTAAGCCTTATCGGTGGGCGGAGCGGAGGCGAGCCAGAACGGGTTGGGCGATTTGATGCCAACGAAATTGTTTGAAATATCCGCCATGGTCGTCTCCCCGGTATGTTCCTTGGGTGTCTCTTCTGCGTTTCTTGCGCGTTTCGCCAAAGTCGCGGTCTAGCGTGTCCGTATACTGCGTGGTCCAAGCGCCCTGGTGTTGCCTGTTAAGCGCGCGCTTCAATCCATCAAATAGGCGTTGATCGCTTCGGCCGCGTCACGGCCCTGGGCCACCGCTGTCACGGTCAAATCATCACCCTCTGCCGTGCAGTCGCCCCCAGCCCACACATCGTCCAAAGACGTGCGTCCGGCTGCGTCCACCGTTGCGATGCGCCCGTTCTCCAGCTTGAGCGCGTCCTGCGGAACCTCGTGGGTTTCCAGCTTTTGCCCGATGGCGGTGAGAATTTGGTCAGCCTGAATGGTCATAGTCTCGCCGGTGCCAACCAGCTTTCCGTCCGTCATGGCGGTGTATTCAAGCTCGATGCCTGTGACCGTGCCACCGGAGGCTGTGAGGGCTTTTGGTTGCAGCCAGTGGCGAATGACGACGCCCTTTGCTGTGGCCAATTCCTGTTCGTAGCGGGACGCATTCATGTCTTCTTGGCCGCGACGGTAACAGATGGTGACGTCCTCTGCCCCCAGCAGCTTCGATTGCACAGCTGCGTCAATCGCGGTCATGCCGCCGCCGATCACGACCACACGACGGCCCACCGGAACGTCATGTTTCGATGTCGCCTGGCGCAGCATATGAATGAAATCCACAGCATCCACCACGGTGTCCACCGACCCGTGATCATCGAGGCCAAGGGCATTCACCGCGCTAAGGCCCATGCCAAGAAACACCGCATCATGGTCGTTTCGCAGATCGTCCAGGGAAAGGTTGCCCCCCAGCCGTTGGTCGTAGCGGATTTCGATCCCACCGATGGCCGTGATGTAATCGACTTCCCGCTGGGCGAAATCATCAACGGTCTTGTAGGCCGCGATGCCAAATTCGTTGAGGCCACCGGGTTTGGCCTGCGCTTCGTAAACCGTGACGGTGTGGCCGTGCATGGACAGACGGTGGGCGCAGGCAAGCCCAGCTGGGCCAGCCCCAACCACGGCCACTGTCTTTCCGCTTTCCGCGCCGCGCTCGAAGAATTGCTTGTTTTCTTCCATCGCCAGATCGGTGGCGTGACGCTGCAACAGGCCGATCTGCACCGGCTTGCCTTCCGCAATCTCCCGGACGCAAGCCTGTTCACACAGTGTTTCCGTAGGGCACACGCGGGCGCACATGCCACCCAAAATGTTCTGTTCGAGGATCGTTTCAGCAGCCCCCATCCGATTGCCCGTCGAAATTTGACGAATAAACAGCGGAATATCGATTTCCGTTGGGCAAGCCGTCACGCAGGGCGCGTCATGACAAAAATAGCATCGGTCGGCGGCGACCAGCGCTTCATGGTTGTCCAAAGGCGGATGAGAGTCGGCAAAATTCGTCGCAAGGTCTGCTTCCTGCAACCGTCCGTCCACGATGCCGTCGAGAAAGCGTCTGTTGGCGGCTTGCGGGTTCATCGCGGTCTCCAATAGCGGGCCTGGGTCTATGATCGCCGATCAGGGCTGAACAGTGGATCAACCGCGACCGGGCACGTCGGGCGATCATCCAGTAAAAAGGCTATCCAGTTGGTAAATTTTATCAACCGCTAAAAGTGTAGCGCCCACGCCAAGCCCGTGCTGGGCAAGGTTTGTTGGGACAGGGACGGTCTTCAGAGCGCTGAACCGACGCTAAAATCGCGTGCACTTTCGCACGCAATTTCTTTTAACATATTGAAAATGCTCATAACACGTAGGCCATGTGCATTGATGCACATTCTTTCCGCGCCCACGCCGCTAGTGTCATCCCATCAGCCAACGCACTCAAACACCTGCTGGCAAAACGCAACGAGACACAACGGAAAGGGAAACTCCAATGTCCATCGCAAAAAGCAAGACTTTCAAAACCACCGTCGCCGCCGTCCTCGCCTCTGCGGTTCTGGCCACATCCTTTGCAACCTCAGCCCATGCCGGCAAAAAAGATCGCCTCTTCTGGGGTGGTGTGGCCGCAGGCGTCATCGGCACCGCCATCATCGCCAACGAGCGCCGCAAAGCCCGTGAGCGTCGCCGGGCTCACCGCTACCACTACAGCTACAGCGACTGCTACATCAAACGCCGCAAGGTCTGGAGCGATTACCATGGCCGCCGCGTGTGGCGTAAAGTTGAGGTTTGCTACTAGGCGAACCGGGCCGGGAAAGCCTCCTCCTCCCAGAGGTCTTTTCAAGGCCAAACATGTGAAAAGGCCGGTTTCGCAAGAAACCGGCCTTTTTTGTTGTATCTCAAGAGGCGTCAGAAAAAGGTACCCAATATCAAGACGGATCAAGCAGCATCAGGCAGCATCAAGTTGCGGCCCCTGTCCAAGCCTTTCAATCAGTCGATCATCGCAACGACACGACCACGAATTTTACCGTCCACAATGTCGTGGCCCGCTTGGATCAGATCATCAAAACCGATCTCCGTCGTCAGCGCATCCAGCTTGCCAAGGTCGAGGTCGGCGGCCAACCGGCTCCACGCCTGTTCCCGCAAAACCTTAGGGGCCATGACGCTGTCGATGCCAAGCAGGCTAATGCCGCGCAGGATGAAGGGCATGACGGTGGAGGGAAGATCAAAACCCTGGGCGAGACCGCAGGCCGCCACCGCGCCACCATATTTTGTTTGCGCCAACACATTGGCCAGCGTGTGGGAACCAACGGCGTCCACCGCACCTGCCCAACGTTCTTTGCCAAGCGGGCGTCCAGCTTCCGACAGTTCCGCGCGGTCGATAATTTCGCTCGCACCCAAAGATTTCAAAAACGGCTCTTCCTCCATACGGCCTGTGGACGCGATGACGTGGTAGCCGAGTTTGGAGAGGATGGAGATCGCCACTGACCCCACGCCGCCATTGGCCCCGGTGACAACGATGGGCCCGCGGTCCGGTGTGATCGCATGGGCTTCCAGCGCCATCACGCACAACATGGCTGTATAGCCCGCTGTTCCGATGGACATGGCCTGCTTCGCCGAGACACCGTCTGGCCGTTTGATCAGCCAGTCACCGCTCACCCGCGCCATTTGAGCATAGGCACCCCAATGGGTCTCACCCACACCAAAGCCGTTGAGGATGACCTCATCGCCCTCAGAAAAGTCCCCATGGCTGGAGGACACCACTGTGCCTGCAAAATCGATACCCGGGACCATCGGCCAGTGGCGCACCACCGGAGACTTCCCGCTGATCGCCAGACCGTCTTTATAATTTACCGTCGTGGCTGCGACTTTGACGGTGACATCACCTGCCATCAACGCGTCTTCGGTGAGTTCGGTCACGTCAACGGATTGTTTTTTGTCTTCGTCGCGTGAAATCAGGATCGCTTTGAATGCGGTCATAACGGGTCCTCCAAAGGGGAATAGTGAACGGGAATAGAAAGTGAAATGAGGAAAGCTGTTGGGTCTGGACAGTCCCGTGGCGGTGCCTGTTCTTTCAGCATCCGTAGGGGCGCAGAGCGTGGTGGGTCAGTCGTTAGACTGTTGTGCCGCAACTTTGCGGAGTAGGAACACCTCGTCAACGATAATTGCGACAGCGCCTAGGGTTATGAACGCGTCAGCGAGATTAAAGACGGCAAAACTCCACGTTTGCGTGTGGAGCATCAGAAAATCGACCACATAGCCAAGGGTGGCTCGATCAATCAGATTGCCCACCGCGCCCGCCACAACCATGGCAAAACCCACATGCGCCAATTGTTGTTGACGCGGCACCCGCGACCACAAAACCAGCACAAGGCAAATGATCCCGATGGTCATGATCACGAGGCTGTTTGCGCCAAATGTGTTGAGCATGGAAAAAGCGATGCCGGTGTTGTGGGTGCGGTAGAGCGAGAAAAACGGCAGCACCCCCATGGGCTGGCCGTAGGGCAGGCTGGCTTCAACCCAAAACTTTGTGGCTTGGTCGGCGATGACCAAAAGAAGCAGGATGAAAAACAAGATATGGCGTTTGCGCATCCTAAATAACTCGTCTCAAAAACCGGCCCCAAAAAGTTCAGCGCCCAATGCCATTACGTGAGAAACGGCCGCCGCGCTTCGAATAGAGCGATCCCGGTGGCCACCGCAAGATTGAGGGAGTCCGCTTGACCGGCCATGGCTATGCGGATCAACCCATCACACGCCTTCGCGAGTTTTGGGGTTAGGCCATGCTGTTCATTACCCATGAGCAAAATGTGGGGTGCGGCGGCATAATCCACCGAACGATGGTCAACACTGCCTTCAAGATGCGTCCCGATGAGCCGTCCGCCGGCCTTGCGGTAGGTTTCGGTGGCGGCAAGAAACGCAGCTTCCCCGCATCGCACGAGGGGCACGTGGAACAGCGAACCCATGGTGGCCCGCACGGTTTCAGGAGAAAACGGGTCTGTGGTGTCCCCCACCAGGACAAGTCCCTTGGCCCCCAACGCATCGGCGGTGCGGATAATCGTTCCCAAATTGCCGGGATCGCGGACTCGGTCAAGGGCGAGCCAAAGCGTCTCGTCTTCCGCCGTCACCGCTACGAGGTCGTGCAAGCGCGGTTCAAGAGCTGCCACCACGGCTTGGGCATTGTCACGGCGAGTTATGGTTGTCAGCAGTTTTGCAGGCACCGTCAGCACATCGCCACCCCGCGCACGAACGCGGCTGGCCAGGGTTTGCAGGCGCTTGGACGTTTCGGGCGACGTGTCGCCGTCGCCAGAAAAGTCCCTTCGGTTCAAGATCAGCGTGGCCACCTGCCAGCCGGCGTCCAGGGCATCGTGGACGAGTTTTTCGCCCTCCGCTAAAAACAGTCCATCGCGGTCCCGGTTTTTTTTGAGCGCCAGCCCTTTCAGGCTTTTGATCCGCGGGTTGGCGGGGGAGGAAATATCTTCGATACGTCCGGGGATCCGTCCCGGTCGCTCCAATTTTCCTTCCATAGGCTTTGCGCTGCTCATGACCTGGGGTGTTCTTCCGTCTGCGCGCCTGGGCCGATGAAGCGGCTAAACATAGAGGTGGACAGCAAACGCCCTCCCGCTTCCTGCCGCAGCACCAACTCGCCGGATTCAAGCCGCCCTTCGAGGCCGCAAAAGGCCTCTTGCATCAGTTCGTGGAGCGCCAGATGGGAGGCGCGGATGGCATAGGCCGTCAATACCGTCTCAATGGGTTGAGGCGATTGCAACGCCCGGATGAGATCGAGCAAATACGGCAGGTGGGTGAACAATTGCCACACTTCCCCTTTTGCGCCGCGGCCAAAAGCGGGCGGATCGAGGAGGATGATGTCGTAGCTGTTACCCCGTCGCACTTCCCGAGCGCAAAACCGCATGGCGTCTTCACAAATCCATCGGATGGGCTTGTCGTCAAGGCCGGCCAGTGTCTGGTTTTCCCGCGCCCAACCGATGGCTTTTTTGGACGCATCCACATGGGTGACGTCCGCTCCAGCCGCCGCTGCAACGAGGGAAGCGAGCCCCGTATAACCAAACAGATTGAGGACCCGAACCGGGCCTGATGCGCGCTGCGCCTTTTCAATACTGCGCCGCAGATTGCGCCAGTGGGTCGCCTGTTCAGGAAAGACGCCGGTGTGGCGAAACGACGTGAACCGCCCGAAGTAGGGCAATCCGTCAAAAGCGAGGCGCCATGTTTCCGGCAGCATGGCATCGGCCTTGGACGCGGACACGGCCGCGCGTTTGGGATAGCGCCAGCGCCCTTGGCCTTCTTCGTCCGTATCCCCGGTGAAGATTGCGTCGGCCTTGTCCCAGTGTTCTTTGGAAAGCGTGGGCTGCCAAACCGCTTGTCCCTCCGGTCGGCGGATCACAAGCGGACCGTACCGCTCCAGTTTTTCGCCGTCCCCTGTGTCGATGAGTGCGTAGTTTTCATCCGCCGGAGTTTCAAAAATCAGCCCCACCGTTTCTGGCAGACGCGCGCCGCTGCGCTGCACACGGCGAAGCAGATCATCGCGCTGCTGTGCTTTTTTTGCGTCCGTCGTTGCGCTGTCTGCCTTGGTGCTGGTGGCTTTGGGAATGCTGCGTCGGGGCTGTTCGGCGGTTGGAACAGGTTTGGACCGCGGAGCGGCTGCGCGCTCCTTTCCAGATTTCTGGACCGTACCGGGCGCTGTTTTGCCTGGTGAAGAACGGCGCTGCGCGTCCGCTCGCTTGCGCTGGGGGAATTTTGGACGGGAACGGGCCAT
>JBCBCT010000118.1:0-8401 GCA_038530365.1 Pseudomonadota bacterium
ACATCTGCTGCACACGCGGCAGAACAAAAGGCCGGAACTTTTATGCTCAAAGACCCCACCATCCGCGCCACACTGCCGGGTCAAAAGGTGGCCGGAGGCTACCTCACCATCCACAACATGGGGCCGGATACGGATCGGCTTATCGGTGGTATGGCCGCCTTTGCCGGTAAAGTTGAAATCCATGAAATGAAAATGGACGGCGGCGTCATGAAAATGCGCGCTCTTCCCAACGGTCTGAAACTGGAGGCTGGCACAAGCCAAACGCTGAAACCGGGCGGCAACCACGTCATGTTCATGCAGCTGAAAGAACCCATGAAAGAGGGCGAAACCCACAACGCGACACTGGTCTTTGAAAAAGCGGGCAAAGTCGCCGTGACCTTTACCGTCAAGTCCATTGCCGACACGATGAAAATGAAAGAAGGGCACGGCCACAATCATGGTGGCAATCACAGCCATTCCCACAGCGACTGATCAAACCAAAACAAGCGGAGCGCACTGCACAGGCGGCGCGCTCTGCCCACTCTTAAGCCTCTGAATTCAAATCCACGCGTCCAGCGTGACGGAATTTCACTGCACGCACGTTAAGGCCGAACAGCCGGTTTCCCGCGCGCACCATCCTGAGGTGCCACGGCCCCTAGGCTGAGACATCACCGGGACCGTGCGCCTTCCAACTGGCCGCAATCTCATCAAGAATCGCCGGATCATCAATCGTCGCGGGAACTTTGAACGTCTCGCCATCGACAACCTTTTGCATCGTCGCGCGCAAAATTTTCCCCGACCGGGTTTTGGGCAAGCGCGCCACGGGCACAGCAATCTTGAACGCCGCCACCGGTCCGATCTTCTCCCGGACCAGCTTCACAACCTCCGCCTGAACGTCTGCCAAGGGCCGCTCGCAGCCAGAATTCAGGATCAGAAAGCCCGCGGGCAATTGCCCTTTCAAGGCGTCCTGAATGCCGATAACGGCGCATTCTGCAACGTCAGGATGGGAGGCGATCACCTCTTCCATGCCCCCGGTGGACAGACGGTGACCAGCCACGTTGATGATGTCATCGGTGCGCGCCATAATGAACAGATAGCCGTCTTCATCCATGATGCCCGCATCGGCGGTTTTGTAATAACCAGGGAACTCTTCGAGATAAGCCGAACGAAAGCGATCATCGGCGTTCCAAAGCGTCGGAAAACAGCTGGGCGGCAGAGGCAGTTTTACCACCACGTTGCCGAGTTCTCCACGGGGAAGTTCGTCCCCTTCATCGCTCAAAATCTGGATGTCATAGCCCGGCATGGCGACGGTGGGTGAGCCATATTTGATCGGCATCAACTCAATGCCCACAGGATTGCCTGCGATGGTCCAGCCGGTCTCCGTCTGCCACCAATGGTCGATCACGGGAACGGAGGTTACATCTTCAAGCCAGTGGATGGTGTCGGGGTCCGCCCGCTCGCCGGCCAAAAATACCGTACGCAGGTTGGACAAATCGTGGGTCTTGGCGATGGCCCCGGTGGGGTCTTCCTTCTTCACCGCACGGAAGGCCGTGGGCGCTGTAAACATCGCGGCAACCTTATAGTCCGCCATAACGCGCCAGAACGTGCCTGCATCGGGCGTACCGACGGGCTTGCCCTCAAACAGGATCGTGGTGTTCCCCGCCAAGAGCGGCGCGTAAACGATGTAGGAATGGCCCACCACCCAGCCGACGTCGGAGGCTGCCCAATACACCTCGCCGGGATCAACGCCGTAAATATTTTTCATGGACCAATGCAGCGCAACCATGTGGCCACCATTGTCCCGGACAACGCCTTTGGGCTGCCCGGTCGTCCCAGATGTGTAGAGAATGTAGAGCGGATCGGTGGCGGCAACGGGCACGCAAGGCACATCGGCGTTGGCGTCCCGCGACGCCTGCATTTCCACGGCCATGTCAAAATCGCGGCCTTCGATCAGATCACACGTCTGTTGCGCCCGCTGAAGGATAATCGTCGCCGCCGGCTTCGCATCCGCCAACTCGATCGCTCCGTCCAGCAACGGCTTATAGGCCACCACCCGCCCCGGTTCGATGCCGCAGGACGCGGAGAGAATGAGCTTTGGCGCACAATCATCGATGCGAGTGGCGAGTTCTGCGGCGGCAAATCCGCCAAACACCACCGAATGCACAGCCCCCAACCGGGCGCAGGCGAGCATCGCAATCGCCGCTTCGGGAACCATCGGCATATAAATAATGACACGATCACCGGCCCCCACGCCCCGCCGTGCAATGGCAGCTGCCAGCGCAATCACATCGGCCTGGAGCGCACGGTAGCTAATTGTGCGCTGCGAGCCCGTCACGGGGCTGTCGTAAATGATGGCAGCTTGATCCCCACGCCCCGCCTCTACGTGGCGATCCACACAATTGTAGCAGGTATTGCAGGTCCCATCGGCAAACCAACGGCCATAAATGCCTTGATCCGGGAAGAACGCTTTCGACGGGGCCGACACCCAATCTATGCCCTTGGCCGCCTCCATCCAAAAGCGATCCGGATCGGCCTTCCAGCCGTCATAAACGTCAGCATAGCTGGCCATCATCGTCCTCCCGTCACGCCTCGGGGCGCAAATTTTTAGTTTTATCCCAGATCAGGGTCCTATCAACGCGGCCCCAGGCACACCATTGGGCTTCCGTAGGGCGAAGTCACAGCGTGCAAACAGGTCGCGCAGGACCAAAAATCAGAACTCAAAATCAGGCAGGGAATCAAACGCCAGTTTCAACGCGTCACCCCAGCCATCAGAAATCGCACGAAACCCCGGATTGTCTTCCCCAATCCGCGTGGCGCGGCCTGGTTGCAAACTGTCCGTCTCATACGTTTGAAGATCAAACGGCAAACCAACCGTCAAATTGGCTTTGACCGTTGAATCAAACGAGACCAGCAACAGCTTGACCGCATCTTCAAAGCTCATGTGTTCATCATAGGCGCGCACCAAAATAGGCTTTCCGTACTTCGTCTCGCCGATCTGAAAAAATGGCGTCTCTTCGCTGGCTTCAACGAAATTGCCCTCGGGATAAACCAGAAACAGCCGGGGCTCACTGCCGGCGATCTGACCGCCTAAAATCATCGTTGCGCTGAAAGACGTATCGGACTGTTGGTCCCCGGAGCTGTTGGACGCAATCACCTCTTGCAGGGTGGAGCCAACCCGCCGCGCCACCTCAAACATCGACGGTTCGCGCAGGATCGATGGATCACGCTCGTCGGGGGATTTGGTGCGCTCCTCCAGCAAACTGATCACCGACTGCGTCGTCGCCAGATTGCCCGCCGTCATCAGGCAGATAAATCGCTCGCCGGGCACCGACCAGGTGAACATTTTTCGCGCCTTCGACACATTATCAACACCAGCATTGGTGCGCGTATCGGACATGAAAACGAGACCTCGATTGAGGTGCATGCCAACGCAATAAGTCATGGAAACATGTCCGCCGAACGGGCTTTAAAAAACCCTGTCTTACTGCTGCACTTGGAGCGACACAACGAGTGAATCGCCCTCCGTCCCCAGTCTATGGCCCTTTAGAGGGGTTGCATCGTCGTAATCCAGACCTGTTGCGACACGAATGTAGCGTTCGTCGGGTGAAATGCGGTTGGAGACATCAAATCCCACCCAACCCAAAGCGGGGATGTAACCCTCCACCCAAGCGTGGCTGGCGTCTTGATCAACGGTATCGTTCAGCATCAAGTAGCCGCTCACATAGCGCGCCGGAACGCCCAGCATGCGCGCGACGCTCAAGAAAATATGCGCATGATCCTGGCAAACGCCCTGGCCCTGAACGAACGCATCATCTGCCGTGGTGGTCACGTCGGTTGTGGCAGTGGCATAGGTCACGGACTGCGCGATGGCCGCCGAAAGCGCATGCAGCATGGCGAGGCGATCATCACCCATTTTGGAAAACTGCCGTGAAAATGCGCGCAGGGCCTTACTGGGTTTCGTCCGATCGGTCTGGCGTAAAAACAACCACAGCGGGGAATATCCCCCGTGCTTACCGATGATGCCCGCACCATCCTTGGTGTCCACATTCCCCCGCGCCTCAATGCGGATGGACTGCACATCGGGGTCCTGGAGTATCAACGCCACATGGTTGTGATGCTGGTCCTGAAACTCAGTTTGAACCGATCCACCGGTGACATCCAGCGTCCAGTCGAGGACAGTCTGGTTCGCATTGTCCTTGGGCCACAGCCGCGCCTGCAACAGGCCGTAAGACACCGGTTGTGGGTAGGTGTAATGGCTGACATGGGAAACGGAAAGGCGCATCACATCACTCCGCAAACCGATAACAACGCTCAATCTGTCCGGCGACAGCGTTATTTTGCGCAAGAAACGCCACCAAAAATTCGTGCAAGCCGGTCTCAAAAACCTGGGTAATGCTGGTGCTCTGCAACCGCTTGGTCAGTTCCAACGCCAGCGTTTGGCATTCATGGGTTTGACCATAGGTTCGGTCGAGATGTTGCAGATTTTCAGCCGCTTTTTGGCAACAAAACAACAGTGAGCGCGGCAGACGCTCATCAAAGATCAGAAAATTCGCGATGGAGAGCGGGCTCATCTCCGCTTCATCCAGCCAACGGAAGGCCCGGTGCGCGGACACTGACCGCAGGATCGTTTCCCACTGCGTATTGTCGAGCCGTGACCCCACCGCCCCGGCGGAGGGAAGGAGCGTATAATATTTCACGTCCAAAATGCGGGCCGTGCTGTCTGCGCGCTCGATAAACGTGCCCAGGCGCGAAAAATTATAAACATCATTGCGCAACATCGTACCGTGCAGCGCACCGCGCACCAGCGCGCTCTGTTGGCGGACCAGCCCCAAAACCTCCGGCAGATCCTTTGCAGAAACCGGACGTTTCAGCGCCGCCATCACGGCCATCCAACATTCGTTGGTCGCTTCCCAGACTTCCGGCGTCAGCGCTGTGCGCACCAGGCGAGCATTGCTGCGGGCGCTTTCCATCATGGAGACAACGCTGGAGGGGTTGCTTCTGTCCCGCAGCAAGAAATCAACCACATTGTCCATGGTCGTTTCATCGTGGCGCTCGTTAAACCCATCCACCACGCCTGCGGTTTGGACCAAAGAGCCCCAGTCTTCATTGCCCGAAGAGCGGGTCAGCGCCATCCGCAAGCCCGTTTCCAACAGGCGGGCCGTGTTTTCGCTGCGCTCCAAATAGCGAAACATCCAAAACAGACCACCCGCTGTTTTACCAAGCATCGCGCGCTAGTCCTTCAAAACCCAGGTGTCTTTCGTGCCACCACCCTGGCTCGAATTGACCACCAGCGACCCCTGTTTAAGAGCCACGCGGGTGAGACCTCCAGGGGTAATATCGATGCCTTTTGGAGACACCAAAACAAAGGGGCGCAAATCCACATGGCGCGGCGAGAGGCCTTTGTTGGTAAAAATCGGCACTGTGGAGAGAGACAGCGTCGGCTGCGCGATATAGTTGGCGGGCCGCGCCTTCAGCTTTTTGGCAAAGGCTGCAATTTCACGTTTGCTGGCCGCCGGCCCCACCAACATGCCGTAGCCACCGGAGCCATGCACCTCTTTGACCACCAGTTCAGCAAGGTTATCGAGGACGTATTGCAGCGAAGAAGGATCAGAACAGCGCCAGGTTTCAACGTTTTTGAGAAGCGCCTTTTCACCGGTATAGAATTCAACGATGTCCGGCATGTAGCTGTAGATCGCCTTGTCATCGGCAATCCCCGTTCCCGGCGCGTTGGCCAGCGTTATGCCACCGGACCGGTAAATATCCATCAATCCGGGGACACCGAGAAAACTGTCCGGGCGGAAGGTCAGCGGGTCGAGAAAGTCATCGTCCACCCGGCGGTACAGCACATCAATCTTCCGGTAGCCCTTCGTGGTGCGCATGGCCACCGCACCGTCCACCACCCGAAGGTCATGCCCCTCCACCAGTTCGGCACCCATTTGATCTGCCAGAAACGAGTGCTCAAAGTAGGCTGAATTGTGCAGTCCTGGCGTCAGCACGGCGACAACCGGCTTGGTCTGGCAACGCTCCGGCGCGCAGGCGGACAACGATTCGCGCAGCTGTTTGGGATAATCGCTCACCGGTTGCACCGGGACACGCCCGAACAGCTCCGGGAACATTTGCAACATCGTTTCGCGGTTTTCGAGCATATAGGAGACACCCGACGGCGTGCGGGCATTGTCCTCAAGCACGTAAAAGTCGTTCGGCCCCGTGCGCACAATGTCCGTGCCCACGATGTGGGTGTAGATGCCGCCAGGAGGTGTCACGCCGATCATCTGGGGCACAAAAGCGTCGTTTTGGGAGATCAGCGCTTCAGGCACGATGCCGGCACGCACGATGTCTTGGCCGTGGTAGATATCGTGCAGGAAGGCGTTGATCGCCCGAACCCGTTGCTCGATCCCCCGCGACAGGCGTTGCCATTCATTGGCGGTGATGATGCGCGGCACGATGTCAAAAGGGATCAACCGCTCTTCCGCCTCACTGCGCCCGTAGACGTTAAACGTGATGCCGACACGGCGAAACACAGCCTCCGCCTCGCGCATTTTGCGCTTCAAGCGGGCGGGGTCTTCACCATCAAACCAACGCTTGTAATTGTCATAGGCTTCGCGCACGCCGCTTTCAGAAAGCTGCATTTCATCAAAATGGTGTGTGGATCGATCCGCTGGGCCCATCCCGCCAGTGTACGGGCGAAATGGCGGCTGACAAGGGCGTCTGACGATCCAGCTAACTATTTGATGCGCGGTCGATAAATGGTGCCGCCGCCGGTGTGCTGCGGGGTGTGTGGTCCAAATGATCAAATACGTGCTGAGCCCAGGCGGTGTAGCCGTCCTCATTGGCGTGGAACCCGTCACGGCAAAAGCCGTTGGCCTCGGTAATTGGCAGCGGGGGAATGCACACCACGCCCCGCTCCACACACAGTTGCGCACCTTTGCGGTTTAAGAGGGCCCGCCGCAGGTTCAACACCCGGGCCAGCGAGCGCGGCAACATCGGCACACGCTCCATATCGATAAACTGGCTCCAATAAATTTTTGCCTCGGGAAACCGCGCCCGCACCGCATAGAGGAGCGTGCCAAATTCTCGCTTGAAGCGCCCAACGCTGTGCCAGTTCTTCATATCATTGGCCCCCACCATGATGAGAATATGGGTGTAGTCCTGGGCCGGAAGGTTCGGCACCACCGCGCGCCAGAGCTGTTCGGACACCGCGCTGTTGTGACCAGAAATGTGCCACGAGACAGCGCTTTGCTGATCTTCGGCCATCAACTGTGCGATCTTCGGTGCGATGGAGCCCGATGTGTGATCGATCCCCACGGCCGCAGCGGAAGAATCCCCCAGGGTTAACAATCGAACGGTGGCATCCCCATCCCCGACGGTCCCCGAGCGCGGCCCCTCGGCGGGGGAAAGCCTAAGCGAACCCCGACGGGCGCGCAGCCCCTGGACCACATAGACGGGAAGACACGCCCAGGAGAGCAGCGACAAAACAAAAGGATGGTGGGACATGGAAGCTGGGTCGAAACAGGAAGTGAGGATGCAGAGGCAAAAAAGGAAGGCGAGCGCGACGCTCTTTCAAGAGTTTAACCTTGATCGGTTCGTGAACCAAACTCCGCCCGCAACCGCCCCCCATCCGCATCAAGCGCAGGAATAGCGCCAAGAGCGGGCGCCGCGCCGTTGACGATAGCCGCCGGTGCCAGGATGCGAATAGGCTCCCCCGGCGTTTCAACGCTGATCCAATTGTTTTGCGGATGGTCGACAAAATCATCCAGATCGCTCAGGCGGCCAAAGGCGATTTGCGCCCCTTGGAGCTTGCCGATCATGGCTTCGCGGGCGTGCTGTGAAAATCCAGCCTGGACAAACCCATCCACCGCAGTTCGGTTCGCCACGCGGGCGCTGTTGCCGTCAAAGCCTGGGGCAGAGGCCCGGGCCTCATCACCCAAGACTGCGCACAGCCGAACCCATTCTCGCTCGTTTTGAATGGAAATCAGCAGCGGTTTGCCATCAGCGCAGTCAAACACGCCATAGGGCGCGATGGTGGGGTGTTTGAGCCCCAAACGACCGGGGGTTTTGCCGCCATAGTGATGCTGCATCATCGGCACGTTCATCCAATCGGCCAGCGCATGGAAGAGCGAAACCGCGATGGCTCGACCCTTGCGCTTCGGGTCCCGTTCCCGCGCAAAGAGCGCCTGCAAGATCGCGGCGTGGGACGCCATGCCGGCGGCAATATCGCACACCGAAACCCCGACACGGGCCGGACCTTCCTGGGTGCCATTGATGGCGCACAGCCCGCTTTCCGCCTGAATGAGCAGATCATAGGCTTTTTGCTCGCGACGCGGGCCGGTCTCCCCGTAGCCAGAAATTGAACAGGTGATGAGCGAAGGGTGCTGCGCGCGCAGGTCATCGAGCCCAAGACCCAAACGCGCCATGGCACCGG
>JBCBCT010000119.1:0-8326 GCA_038530365.1 Pseudomonadota bacterium
CGCCTTCAAGCTGACCTTTTACTCCGTGCTCATGGGGCTTGGCGTTTATATGGTCGCGCGGGCACTTTTGGGCTGACGGGGAGCTTGCCAACAACTGGCTCAAAAAGCGGCGGCAACACCATTTTCCAGCGGGCTGAAGCGTACCGGAAACAGATTTTCACGCTCGAAGCGGTTACCGATTTTCGTCAGGCGCACGAGCATTTGTTCATCACCCGAGGCGCCCATGGCCGTGATCACCGTTCCTCCAGCGACCAAAGTTGCCAGAAGTGCCCGGGGTGTTGCGGTGTAAGCGCTGTCGACGATGATACGGTCAAACAATGCATTGTCGGCAACCTCTTCGCGCCCGTCGGCTTGGTGGTAGGTCACATTGGTCAAGCCCAATCGGTCCAGCGTACGGCGCGCGCCATCGAGCAGGGTTTTGTAGCGGTCCACCGTGCGCACCTTGCGGCCGCGCTGGGCAAGGATTGCAGTTTGAAAGCCTGATCCGGTTCCAATTTCCAAAACTGAATGGTGGGACAACACATCAAGGGCCTCCACCAACCGAACCGTGAGATCGGGGGACGGCATGGTTTGTCCGCAGCGGATCGGCAGGGGCATATCGTCGAAGGCCACAAGGCTATGTTCCACGGGGACAAACTGGTCGCGCCGCGCCGTCTCCACCTGTTTCAACAACTCAGCATCGGTGATGCCCAAGGCGCGCAACCGCATCAAGAGACCCATGACGCCGGGGGCGGTCGCTCCGGGGGCTTCGCCTGGCTGCGGGGCCATAAGGGGTCAGCCCTCTTTCAGTGTGTTTGGGTCAATGTGTTGGCGCAACGCGTCCAGTGAGGCGTGATCGGTCATGTCCATGCGCACAGGTGTGATGGCAATATGGTTTTGGCGCAGCGCGTCGATATCCGAACCCGGCTGGCTTTGCGGTGGCTGACCCTGAAATTCCAACCAGTAGTAGGGTAAGCCACGCCCATCGCGGCGTTCCCCAATGCCCAGGCCGTGTTCAAACTTGCCCTGGCGGGCGACAACGGAACCGGTCACGCTTTCGGCATCACAACCGGGAAAATTCACGTTGATAAGCGTGTCTTTGGGAAGTTCTGCGCCGATCAGGGACTTCAAAACCGCCGGTGCATGGGCCCGCGTTGTGTCCCAGGGGATCGCGCGGATGTTTTCGGGTAAAAACGCTTGGGACAGGGCAATCGCAGGAATGCCCAGCAAGACCCCCTCCATGGCCCCCGCCACTGTGCCCGAGTAGGTGATGTAGTCGCCGATGTTCTGGCCCGCATTGACGCCCGAGAGCACCAGGTCAAGCTTGCCTTCCACCAGTTGGCGCACCGCCATGATCACGCAATCGGTTGGCGTTCCAGAGACCGCGTAGACCTGGTCGCGCACTTTGCGCGCCCGCAAAGGGTGGTTAAGTGTGAGAGAATGGGCAAGACCGCTTTGGTCTGTCTCCGGCGCAACGACCCAGACATCGTCCGCAAGCTCACGGGCCAGGTCTTCCAGCAGGGCAAGGCCCGGTGCGTTGATGCCGTCATCATTGGTCAAAAGAACGCGCATCGGCTTAGCCTCCCCCGGCGCCGATGAGCGTTTTTCCAGCCATGTAGGGTTGCAACACCTCCGGGACGCGGATGGAGCCATCGGCGTTTTGGTAGTTCTCCATCACAGCGATCAAAGCGCGGCCCACGGCGATGCCGGAGCCGTTCAACGTGTGGCAAAATTGAAGCTGCTTTTCGCCCTCCACCCGGTATCGGGCGTTCATGCGACGGGCCTGAAAATCGCCACAGACCGAGCAGCTTGAAATTTCCCGGTAGGCATTTTGGCCGGGCAACCACACCTCGATGTCATAGGTTTTGCGCGCGCCAAACCCCATATCCCCGGTGCACAGCACCATGGTGCGATACGGCAATTGGAGTTTTTCCAGCACGGTTTCGGCGCAGCGTGTCATGCGCGCATGTTCCTCAGCGCTTTGCTCGGCTGTGGTGATGGATACCAATTCGACTTTGTAAAACTGGTGCTGGCGCAGATAGCCCTTCGTGTCGCGCCCCGCCGATCCGGCTTCCGACCGGAAGCAGGCGGTGTGGGCCGTCATGCGTTGGGGAAGATCAGCCTCGGCATAGATTTCGTCGGCCCCCATATAAGTCAAAGGCACTTCTGCGGTGGGGATCAACCAGCGACCGTCGGTGGTGCGGAACAAATCGTCGGCGAATTTCGGCAGTTTGTCGGTGCCGTAGGCCGCCTCGTCGCGCACCAGAAGCGGCGGCTGCATTTCGGTGTAGCCATGTTCGGTAATGTGCAGGTCCAACATGAACTGGCCGAGCGCCCGTTCCAGCCGTGCGATCTCACCTTTGAGTACCGCAAAGCGGCTGCCGGATATTTTTGCCGCTGCTTCAAAATCCATTTCGCCCAGGGCTTCGCCCAACTCAAAATGCTCTTTGGGCTTGAAGGTAAAGGTGGGAATGTCGCCAAACGTCTTGGCTTCCACATTGTCGTTTTCATCGTCGCCCAAGGGCACGTCATCGGCGGGCAGGTTTGGCAATTCCGCCAGACGGTCTTCCACAGCCTTGGTGAGAGCGCGCTCCCGTTCTTCCCCGGTTTGCAGAAAGGCTTTTAGCTTCGCGACCTCTTCGATGGCCGCTTGGGCCGCCGCTTCATCGCCCGTGGCTTTTGCCTGTCCGATGGCCTTCGAGGCGCGGTTGCGTTCTTCCTGGGCGGCTTGAAGTTTAGAAATATGGCTGCGCCGTTCGTCGTCGAGGGCGACAAGTTCAGCGGCGATGGCGGGCAAGCCGCGCTTGGCCATGCCGGCATCAAAAGCGTCAGGGTTGTCTCGGATAAACCGAATATCGAACATGGATTTGGAGAAGCAATCGAACACCACTCACCGCGCGATTCAAGCCAGCTTGGGTGAAACCGTGCGGCTAAGCCTGTGCCGCTTCCGCTTCCCGCTGCTGCCTACTGCGCTCGATGAGCCTCGTGGCAAAGATGGACAACTCGTAGAGAAGCAAGGTTGGAACCGCAAGGCCGATCTGACTGACGGGATCGGGCGGTGTCAGCACCGCCGCCGCAATAAAGGTGAGCACGACGGCATATTTCCGCTTCGACTTCAGACCGGCTTCAGAAACCATACCCGCCCGCGCCAGAAGCGAGATCACCACCGGCATTTGAAACACAAGGCCAAAGGCGAAAATGAGCGTCATGATGAGCCCTAGATATTCACTCACCTTAGGAAGCAATTCGATAGCGGTTGCCGTCTCGCCGCCTTCAATTTGCATAGACAGAAAGAACGACATCGCCAGGGGCATAACTACAAAGAACACGAGGCTGGCCCCGGCCAAGAACAGGATCGGCGTTGCCACCAAAAAGGGCGCAAAGGCGCGCCGCTCGTTTTTGTACAGACCGGGGGCAACAAACTTATAGACCTGCGTTGCGATCACCGGGAAAGCCACAAACAAGGCGGTGAACAGCGCGATTCGCAATTGGGCGAAGAAGAATTCCTGGGGCGCGGTGAAGATCAATTGCAGGTTTTGGTTTTCGCCCGCCGCCTGCTCATAGGGGATGACCAGGAACTGAAAGATCTCGTCGGCAAAATAGAAGGCAACCACGAACACGACAGCGACCGCAATGAGCGCCCGCATGAGGCGTTGGCGCAGTTCGACAAGGTGTTCAACCAGCGGCGCGGCTGTGTCGTCCGGTTCGTCCTTGCTCATGACGCGGCCTTGGTGGGTTGTTTGGTTTTTGCCGCCGCAGGTTTTTTGGTTGCTGCCTTTGCCTTTGTCGTCGCTTTCGGTTTGGCTGCAGGTTTTTTCACCGTCGCCTTTGCTGCGGGTGTTCTGGTGGTCTTTGATGCTGCTTTCGGCTTAGCCTTGGACTGGGGCTTGGCCCGGGGCTTAGCTTTTGCCTCGGTCTTGGTCTTTGGCTGGGGCTTTTGCTTGGTGACAGCCGACGGCTCTGTGGAGGTTTCCGCGACCGCCTCTTCTGCTATCGCCGTCGCCGCGGCAGCACTCGCTGCGGTCGCCGTGCCGAAACCGGGTACAGCGCTCGTTCCCGACGCCTGGGCTGCGGCTGCGATCTCTTCAAATTTGCGCTTGCGCTCCTCGGCTTCCGCGTCGGCCTTCGCTTTCGCCTCCACCTCAGCCAATTGATCGGAGGAGAGCGGCTCGCCGGAGACCGTCTTTTCCAAATCCTGCTTCAGCGGGTTCAGCTTGTCTTTGATCTGCTTGGTCGGATCGAGATTGCGAACGCTGTCGATCCCGTCTTTCACGCCATCGAGTTCGGCATCTTTAATCGCCTCATCGAACTGACGCTGCACGTCGCCCATCATCATCCGGATTTTGCGCACGGATTGACCAATCGTGCGCAACATGCCGGGCAATTCTTTGGGACCGACGAAAAGGATCATGACGATTGCCACAACCATCATTTCGGTCCAGCCAATATCAAACATGGCCGGGCTCCAGAAACACGCTCAAGCGGTAATGCAAAACAAAGGGATTTAGAGACGAAAGAAGCGGCGCATCAACCAGCGCCGCAACAACTGCCAACCCCAATCACTTCAGCTGGTTTTTGTCTTCTCAGCCACCGTGTCGACGACCTTCTCGGACTTGTCGTCCACCTTGGCGGTCTCTTCCGGATTGTCGTTGAGGCCTTTTTTGAATGAATTGATGCCTTTGGCCACGTCGCCCATCAGTTCGGAGATCTTACCCCGACCAAACAGCAGAACCACGACCACAGCGATGATGACAATCTGCCAAATACCAATCTGTCCCATAGGAAACTCCCAAGCTGGGCTATGCGCCCATTCCTTTTGTCCAGGCCCAGCCAAATGTGACTTAGCTGCCGCCCCAAGATTGCCCACAACCTACTCAAAGCTGATGGCGCTCGCAACTCGACAAAGGAAGTGAATGTGATCCCTTTGTGGCAGGCTTAACGGTGCGCGGCAATTTGGTGTCCCCGCCTCGCACATTCGTGTGTTCGCTGGCTCTTAGGCACAGCTGGGACTTTCAGTCCTCCTCCCCTGCCCCACCGGGGGTTAACAGGCCAAGTTCCTCAACGTCTTCGATTGTGAACGGCTCTTCGTCGTCCGCCAGAGCGTCTTCATCATTGGGGACAGGAACTTGAAAACCGATGGGAATTTGAGACTGCAACAGTCCTGAACCTTTCAGTTCATCCAAGCCAGGAAGATCGCGGATCTGCTCAAGGCCAAAATGGTCCAAAAAGTCTGGCGTTGTGCCATAGGTGACGGGACGTCCGGGTGTTTTGCGCCGTCCGCGCATGCGCACCCATTCGGTCTCCATGAGCAGATCAAGCGTGCCTTTCGACGTGGCGACACCGCGTATTTCTTCAATCTCTGACCGCGTCACGGGTTGGTGGTAGGCGATGATGGCGAGCACCTCCAAGGCGGCTTTGGAGAGTTTTTTCGTTTCCACCGCCTCCCGCTGCAACAGGAAGGAGAGATCATCCGCCGTGCGAAACGCCCAAGCATCGCCAACTCGGACGAAATTGACGCCGCGGTTGGCGTAACTTTCGCGCACATAGTCGAGCACTTCGCGCAAATCGACATCGTCTGGCAGGCGGGCGCGCAGCGCTTTTTCCGGCACGGGTTCGGCGGAGGCAAACACGATGGCTTCCACCATACGAATGTTGGCAAGCGATGCGGCGAAGGCCGCTTCGCCCGCTTCTTCGTTCACCGCGGGAAATGGCAAAATGTTGTCGTCGCTGCGACTGTCGGCCGATTTCGATACGGGTGATTTGGACACGGGTGGGTTCGACATAACCGGGCTCAACTTTCAACGGAGGTGCCGCCGGCGGCGGGTTTTTCTTCGCGTAATTTGGGACGGCGCGTTTCAGGTCTGCGCATATAGATGGGGGCGAAGGTCTCGTGTTGGCGAATTTCCAGGGTTCCCTCCCGCACCAGTTCCAGACTGGCGGCAAAGGAACTGGCGATCACTCCCGCCCTGTTTTCATCATCGGTGAGATAGCGGTGCAGGAACCCTTCAAGGGGCGTCCACTCACCCAACTCGCCCATCAAGCGCACGATGATGTCACGGGCATCCGACAGGGACCAAACCTCGCGGCGTTCAATCGTCACTTCGCTGACTGACGTGCGCTGGCGTTGCAGGGCGTAGGCGCTGAGCAGATCGTAGAGGGAGGCGGAGAATTTCTGTTGGCGGTTAATGTCCACCGGTTCGGGGTCACCCCGCGCAAAAATGTCTCGACCCAGCCGGTTCCGGTTTAGCAGTTTGACCCCCGCTTCGCGCATCGCCTCCAGGCGTTGCAGGCGGAATGCCAATTGCTGGGCCAGTTCTTCGCCGGACGGTTCAGGATCGTCCGCAGGGGCCGGCAACAGGAGACGGGACTTCAAGAAGGCAAGCCATGCCGCCATCACCAGATAGTCCGCCGCCAGTTCAAGGCGCAACGCTCGGGCCTTGTCCACAAATTCGAGGTATTGATGGGCCAGTTGCAGGATGCTGATCCGCGTCAGGTCCACTTTTTGCGTCCGAGCCATAGCCAGAAGCAGGTCAAGGGGGCCTTCATAGCCGTCCACATCCACCGTGAAATCGGGATCGCTTTGGGTGCGGTCCACCGGCTCGGTTGCCGCCCAGAGCTTGGGCTCATCCGATCCGGCGGCGGACTTTGATGATTCTGATTGTTGCGCCATGGCGCGCGTTTCACCCCGTCCTTGCGATCAAGCCAAAGTGACCGGACCTGTGCCAAACCCACCGGTTGGGCTGGCGCCGTATCGGGGGTGTTTCCTTCTATGCGGCGGGAAGGCGGGCCATCAGATCGGCGAAGGCCAAACGCTTTTGCGGCAGGTCTGTCGCGACGACGCCCGACAACTCTGCCAGTTTTGCGTCGGTTGTTTGCAATTCGCGCGTGACCGTGTGGCACGCGTTTGCGACGGCAACCATTTCTTCCATCACGCCGTTGCAATGAAGCACGACATCGCACCCGGCTGCAAAGGATGCCTTTGCTCGATCTGCGAAATCCCCAGAAAGTGCACCCATCGACAGATCATCGGTCATGATCAGGCCTTCATAGCCCAATTCGCCACGGATGATGTCCTCGATAACGGTTTTTGATGTTGTGGCGGGGTTTTTGGGGTCGAGTGCGGTGTAAACAACGTGGGCCGTCATCGCCATGGGAATGGACAAAAAATTGCGGAACGGAGCCATGTCCGTCTCGATGATCTGTTCTCGTGGGGCAGTAACGACGGGCAGCTCTTTGTGACTGTCCACCATGGCGCGGCCATGGCCGGGGATATGCTTCATCACCTCTGCAACACCACCGGCGGTTTGGCCGTCCACAAATGCGCGGGCCATGTCGCTGATGCGGTCAACACCTCCGCCCCAAGCGCGGTCTCCGATGACATTGCTGGCCCCCTCGATGGGAACGTCGAGAACCGGCGCGCAATTTACGGTGATGCCGCTGCCGCGCAACTCGCCTGCAATGATTTCACCCATCATGCGGGCCGCCTTTTGGCCAAGACCCGGTTCCACATCCTCCAGCTTGGAAACGGTCAGAGCCGCTGGAAAATCACCCCAGTGGGGCGCGCGCAGACGTTGCACCCGCCCGCCCTCCTGATCGACGAAAACGGGGGCGTTTTCGCTGTCCACACAGTCGCGAAATTCCGCTGTGAGGAGCGACAATTGCCGCGGGCTTTCGACATTTCGGGCAAACACGATGAGGCCCCAAGGCCGATGGGTGCGCAGGAAAGCCTTTTCATCGTCCGTCAGCGCGAGCCCGGACACACCGGTGATAAATGCCTTTGGAGCAGACGACATGGCGCTTTTTTCCTTAAATGCGCGGACCCTGGATAAAGGGGGGTCGCTGTGTTCCCATTGCCGTCGTCAAACCGTGGTCCATGGGGTGTAAAATGTCTGCAAGGTTGGTCGCCTTAGCGTGTCACGAAGCAATCACCACCGGCAGATTTCAAACGACGGCACAGGGCATTGGCCTCTGCCCGCGTTTGGGCCGGAATGCGCACGCGGTAAAAGGTGCCGCGGCCGTCGATTTCTATGGGCCGAATATCCTTGCCTTTCCCACCGAGCACGGAGGCGTAGCGCCGAGACAGAGTGCGATAGCTGCGATTGGCGGCATCAACCGTACGCTGGGACGCGATTTGCACCGCAAAGGGCGGCTTGGGTCCGGTGGCTATGCCCGAATTGGCCGCGGCGCTGTCGCTGGCGGGCGTTGCCTTTGGCGGCGTTGCTTTTGGCGCGGGTGCAGCGGTGACGGGACGGGTTACCGGGGCTGACGGCTGGGTTTGTGAGGTGGCAAGCGCGGTCGTTGGCAAGCTGGCGGTGGGCAGGCGATATTGAACACCACCGGCCGTGTT
>JBCBCT010000120.1:0-8002 GCA_038530365.1 Pseudomonadota bacterium
CATCGCCGCCAAGCGGCCCGCGAGCGCGTTTTGATTTTGCATCATGTCGATGAGTTGGGCTTCGGCAAGTTTTGCGCGTTTCCGCTCAATGGCCCGCTGTTCAGCATCAACGATGGCCCGCCGCCGCTGGGTGCGCCACAAAACAAGCAGAAGCACAAACGCGAGAAGCGCCAAAACCACACCGACAAGCACCAACGCATCCATCCGGGTCACCGGAGTGGTGCCGATGATGAGCAGGGTTTTTTCCAGATCAAGAAAGGTCATGCGTTAGGGCTAACCGATTCGGGCCGCGGAATAAAACACGAACAAAATTTCCGGGCGGACGCGCGTTTGGGCGTACAACACTCTGGCCCCAAACTGTGTTGACCATTTCCCCCCGCCCACCTAATTCCCCGCCATGGCTATTCTTCCGATTGTTCATCTCCCCGACCCCATTTTACGCCGCGTATCAAAGCCCGTGGAGCGGGTGGATGATGCCTTGCGTACTTTTCTCGATTCCATGTTGGACACCATGTATGACGCGCCGGGCATTGGTTTGGCCGCCATCCAGGTGGGGGAGCCGCTGCGGGTGTTTACGGTGGACTGTGCCAAGCGCGCGTCGGATGAAAATGATGCAGAAACCGACGCGCCGCAGCGCGGGGAAACCGAAGAAGAGCACCGCGAGCCGATCTTCCTGATCAATCCGGAAATCGTTTCCTTCAGCGAGACCACCGCCGTCTACGAAGAGGGGTGTCTGTCGATCCCCGATTATTATGCCGATGTGGAGCGCCCCGCCGCCTGCACCGTGAAATATCTCGACAGAAATGGCGATGAACAGCACCTGGAGGCCGACGGTCTTTTGTCGGTGTGCATTCAACACGAAATGGACCATCTCGACGGCAAGCTGTTTATCGATCAATTGTCGAAGCTGAAGCGCCAGATGGTGGTTCGAAAGTTCACCAAGATCGCGAAACAAAACGGCACGCGTTTCCTTGGCTAAGCGATCCTGTATCCTGCGCCCCGTGACCCCTCTTTTCTGCTGAACGATAAAGGCGCTCTATGGCTCTTCGCCTGATCTTTATGGGGACGCCGGACTTCTCCGTCCCTGTGCTGCGCGCCATCGTGGAAGCCGGCCACACCGTGGTTTGCGTTTATTCCCAACCGCCCCGCCCCGCCGGTCGGCGTGGTTTGGATTTGAAACCCTCACCCGTGCATGTGGCGGCCGAGGCGTTGGGCATTCCGGTGAAAACGCCAAAAAGCCTGACAAGCCCCGACGAGCAAGAGGCGTTTGCGGCGTGGGACGCTGACGTGGCGGTGGTGGTGGCCTATGGGCTGTTGCTTCCGACACAGGTTTTAGACGCGCCCCGCCACGGCTGTTTGAACGGTCACGCATCGCTCTTGCCGCGCTGGCGAGGGGCGGCGCCCATCCAGCGGGCCATCATGGCGGGGGACCGCGAAACCGGCATGATGATCATGCGGATGGATGCGGGTCTCGACACCGGCCCCGTGGCCTTGACCGAGACGACCCCCATCACGCCAAGGACCACCGGCGGCGCGCTGCACGATACGCTGAGCCAAATGGGTGCCAAGCTGATGGTGGAGGCGTTGGCGCGGCTGGAAGCCGGCACACTTAGTTTCACGCCACAACCGGATGTTGGCATCACCTACGCCCACAAGATTGATAAAGCCGAAGCGCGGATCGACTGGGGGCAAGGGGCAAAGGTCGTACAACGCACCATTCAAGGCCTGTCCCCCGCTCCGGGGGCCTGGTGCGAACTTCCCCTTGGCGGTAAACCCCAACGCACAAAAATTCTAGCAGCAGAAACGGTTGTTGCTCCCAGTGACAGGAGAGGCCCAAGCCAACGGCCCGTGGCGGCGGGCACGGTTTTGGATGAGCAGCTCGCCATCGCCTGCGGCGATGGGAGTGAAGAAGGGCGCGAAGGTGGTGGCGCAATCCGGCCTTTGGTGCTCCAGAAAGCGGGATCAAAGCCACTGCCGCTCGATGCGCTTCTGGCGGGCCATTCCATTCCCGCAGGCACGGTTTTGGATCAAAATGACGTCGCGTCCGCTGGCTCCACTGGCTCGTCAAACGCCTCGTCGTCATGACCCAACGCTACTGCTTTCTGATCGAATATGACGGATCGCCCTACAAAGGCTGGCAACGGCAGGACCATGCACCGTCTGTTCAAGGGGCGCTGGAACAGGCCCTCACCAAGCTCGGCGAGGCCGACAAAGTTGTTCAAGGGGCCGGTCGCACCGATGCCGGCGTCCACGCCCTTGCCCAGGTGGCCCATGTTGACCTTGACCGTCCCTGGGCTCCGTTTCGCTTGATGGAAGCGATGAACGCGCATTTGCGCCGCGGCGAAGACCCCGTTGCAATCAACGCCTGCGCTAAGGTGGACGACGCGTTTCACGCCCGATTTTCCGCCACCAGCCGCTCTTATCTTTACCGCATTATCGCCCGCCGAGCGCCGCTGACCGTGGAACGCGGCCGCGCCTGGAACGTGAAGGCAGACCTTGATGTGGAGGCCATGGATGAAGCGGCGCAGTGTCTGGTTGGGGAGCACGATTTCACGACCTTCCGCTCCACCGAGTGCCAGGCGCAGTCGCCGATCAAAACACTGGACACTTTGAACGTCCAACGGGCGCAGTATTTTGGGGTGGACGTAATTGAGATCACCACCCATGCGCGCTCCTTTTTACACAGCCAGGTGCGATCCTTTGCCGGCGCGTTGAAAGCCGTGGGGGAAGGCCGTTGGGACATGGATGACATGGCATCAGCCCTGGCCGCCCGCGACCGAGCCGCCTGCGCCCCTGTTGCACCGCCCCACGGGCTGTATTTGGTGAAGGTCGGCTACACCGCAAACGCACCGGGCAAAGAGGACGCCGCAGCCGCTTTGACGCCGCGCAGCGCTTAGGGCATCGTTTGCGCGGTTTAGATCGGTTCGGAACGAGGCTTACAAACGCACGATGACACGCGCTGTTTTGATCGTCCTTGATTCCGTGGGTATCGGCGGTGCCCCCGACGCCGCCCGCTTCGGAGATGAAGGGGCCAACACCCTGGGCCACATCGCCCAAGCCTGTGCGGAGGGGCGTGGCGACCAAGCCGGGCTTCGGGCCGGGCCATTGTATCTGCCACATCTCGACCGTCTTGGCCTCGGCCATGCCGCAAAGCTGGCCTGTGGGGAACGCCCTGCCGGCCTAACCTTTGATCAAGACCCGGTCGGAGCCTATGCCTGCGCCGCCGAAGTCTCATCGGGAAAAGATACCCCATCGGGGCATTGGGAAATCACGGGCGTGCCGGTGCTGTTTGACTGGACCGTATTCCCCAGCACCGAGCCTGCATTCCCAAGCGCGCTCACCGACGCCATGGTTCGGGACGGAGATATTCCCGGCATCCTCGGCAACCGACACGCCTCCGGCACTCAGATCATTGATGACTTGGGCGTCGAGCACATTACGTCTGGCCAACCCATCGTTTACACCTCCGCCGACTCCGTCGTGCAGATCGCAGCCCACGAGACGTTCTTTGGCCTTGAGCGGCTCTACAAGCTCTGCGCGATCACACGAAAGCTGGTGGATCCCATGAACGTCGGCCGGGTCATTGCCCGGCCCTTTGTGGGCAAAGCGAGGGGGGCTTTTGAGCGGACCGGCAATCGCCGCGACTATTCGGTACCACCCCCGGAACCCACGCTCCTCGACCGGGTGGAGGATGATGGCAGATCGGTCTTTGCGGTGGGAAAAATCGCCGATATTTTTGCCCACCGCGGCGTCACAGACGTGCGCAAAGCCAACGGAAATGAAGCGATGTTTGATGCGACGCTCCAAGCCATGGACGATGCCGCCGATGGCGATCTGGTATTTGCAAATTTCGTGGATTTTGACCAACTCTTCGGCCACCGCCGCGATGTGCCGGGCTATGCGGCTTGCCTTGAACACTTCGACCGCCGCCTCCCTGAACTAATCGAGCGCCTGCGCCCGGGTGATGTGATGGTGCTCACCGCCGACCACGGCAATGACCCAACCTGGGAAGGCACCGACCACACGCGCGAACAGGTTCCGGTGCTGATGTTTGGTCCCGGCATCGCGCCGCGCAATTTGGGCCGGCGCAGAACATTTGCAGACATCGGGGAGACGGTGGCCGACCATCTCGGCCTCGCCCCAGGCCCCAATGGAAAGACCATGCTATGACCAAACCGTTCCGTTTCACTGCGCCGGCCGATGGCGTTCTCACCCCTGCCATGGTTGCGGCCTTTGAAAGCCAAGGTGTGTTGGTGCTGGAGGACTATCTCAAGGCGGACGAAACCGCCCGTTTGCGCGCGGCAACCGAGGCTCTGGTTCAAAATTTCGATCCAGAAAGTGTGCGCACCGTCTTTTCGACCGAGGACCAGAAGCACGCTGCCGACACCTATTTTCGCGAATCAGGCGACAAAATCCGCTATTTTTTTGAAGCGGGGGCCATCAACGAACAGGGCGAACTGGTGCGGGACAAAACCCTAGCGCTGAACAAGATCGGCCACGCGCTGCACGATCTCGACCCGGAGTTTCAGGCCCTGTCTCGGCTTGACCGTTTGGAGAACACGGCCCGGGCCGTGGGGCTTGCCGACCCTGGCTTGATCCAATCCATGCTTATTTTCAAACAACCGCAAATTGGCGGGGAAGTGGGCATGCATCAGGATTCAACCTTTTTGCACACCGACCCTCTCTCCTGCACCGGCTTTTGGTTTGCATTGGAAGATGCGACCACAGAAAACGGTTGTCTGTTTGGGCTACCGGGTCTGGAGGGGCGCACGCTTGCCGAACGCTTTCACTACGAGGGTGATGATCTCGTGATGAGCCCGGCGCAACCCACGGCCATGCCGATGGACCAGGCTGTCGCATTGGAAGCCCCGGAAGGCACATTGGTTGTTCTCCACGGCCTGTTTCCCCACGCGTCCCACCCAAATCTCTCCGACAAATCTCGCCAGGCCTATGCGCTTCACATGGTGGACCGCGCTGCCACATGGTCGGCGGATAATTGGTTGCGACGGGGCACGCCCATGACCGGCTTTGAAGCTCGACCCTCGGCTTAAAGCATTGATGGAGGAGGGCGTGACGGAGGGCATGGGGGAACAGATTGGGGCGCAGCCAGGCATCGTTCGCTCGGTGTTAAAAGCCGAATTACACTGCCATTTGGAAGGAGCCGCTGAACCCAGCCTCGTTGAACGCTTGGCGCGCAAGCATAAGGTTGATGTGTCCTCCATTATCCGTGACGGGCGCTATGTCTGGAACCATTTTACCGCGTTTTTGAACACCTATGATGTCGCATCGACCGTGTTTCGCGATCCCGAAGACTACCGACTGCTGACGTATGACTATTTTGCACGGCTGGCCGAACAAAACGCGATTTATGGCGAGGTTTTTGCCTCCCCGGACCACGCAGCCGAGGTTGGCCTGTCCTATGAAGATTTGATCAGCGCGATCAGCGATGGGATCGATGCGGCGCGGCGTGAGCATGGCGTGGAGGGGCGCATTATTGTGACCTGCATTCGCCACTTGGGGCCGGACCGGGCGGAGCGGGTGGCCCGACTGGTTGCCAACAATCCCCACCCGATGGTTACGGGCTGGGGCATGGCCGGGGATGAACGGATGTTTGAACCCGCAGATTTTGCCGACGCGTTTGAAATCGCGGCGGACGCGGGCCTTGGCCTGACCTGCCATGCGGGGGAATTTGCGGGGCCTGCCAGCATTGAAGGGGCGTTGGACAACCTTTTTGTCTCACGGATCGGCCATGGCGTGCGGGCCGCAGAAAGCCCTGAGCTATTGGAGCGCCTGTCGGAAGAGGACATGGTTTTGGAAGTGTGCCCTGGGTCCAACATCGATTTGGGTCTTTATGCCGATATGGCGGCGCATCCGCTTTCTCGGTTGGTTGAAGCCGGTCTTCGGTTGACGCTCAATTCCGACGATCCGCCGTTTTTCCACACCAGCCTTGAGAACGAATACGCGCTTGCAAACTCCTGTGGCCTTGATGCCGAAGATTTGCTGCAATTCACCCGAACAGCGCTGGAAGCGGCATTCGTGGATGAAACAACACGTTCAAAACTCCTGCGCAGGCTGGACAACGCCGACTGATCGGCCAAACAAGAACAGCTGAAAGCCACCGCAAATGGCCTGTGCGAAAAAGCCCGCCTGATAAAGCCCGCCTGACAAAGGAAGTTCCCATCGTGTCATCCGTCACCGTCGTCGATCACCCGCTCGTTCAGCACAAGCTTTCGATCATGCGCAAAAAAGATACGTCCACAGGCAGCTTTCGCCGGCTGCTTCGGGAAATTTCGCTGCTGCTTTGCTATGAGGTCACGCGGGATCTGAAACTCACCTATGAGCCCACCGAAACGCCGCTGGAGATGATGGACGCCCCGAAGTTAAAGGGGAAAAAACTTGTCTTCGCCTCGATCCTGCGGGCCGGTAACGGCCTGCTGGAGGGCATGTTGGATCTGGTTCCCTCCGCCCGCGTAGCCCATGTGGGCTTGTACCGCGATCCCGATACGTTGGAGGCGGTTGAGTATTATTACAAAGCTCCATCCGATCTGTCGGACCGCGTGGTGATCGCCGTTGATCCCATGCTGGCCACGGCCAACTCGGCGACGGCAGCGATTGAGAAACTGAAAGCAAGCGGAGCCAAGGACGTACGTTTTTTGTGCCTTCTTGCGGCACCCGAGGGCATTGAGAATTTTCAAAAGCTGTGCCCCGACGTTCCCATCTATACCGCAGCGATCGACAGTCATCTGAATGAAAAGGGCTATATCGTTCCCGGCCTGGGCGATGCGGGCGACCGGATGTACGGCACAAAATAGGGAAGACGCCTCAAGCGCCCCCAAAAAGAACCGCCGGGCAATCACGCGCAAAAAGCGGCTCGACGGTATCTAACCGCAAACGACACAGCCCCAAACCATAGAGCCCGAAGCAAGCGCCACCGGCAGTCAGCAAGGACACACCATTGACCCAGGTTGCAACCTATCCAAGCCTCAACGGAAAAACCGTTGTTGTGACCGGCGGCGGTTCGGGCATCGGTGAAGCCATCGTCACCCAATTTGCTCGACAGGGCTGCAAGGTCGGCTTTTTGGATATCGCGGAAGACGCGTCCAACGCCCTCGTTGCATCGCTCCAAGCGGAGGGGTTAGAGGCGATGTTCGTGCAAGCGGACCTCACTGATATTGCCGCCACTGTCGCAGCTATAGACACCATCCGTGCCGCCTATGGCCCCATCGGTGTCCTTGTGAACAACGCAGCCCATGACCAACGCCACGCGCTTGAAGATATCACGCCTGACTATTTCGACGACAGCATCGCTGTGAACGTCAAACATCAGCTTTTTGCGTCCCAAGCGGTCATGGAGGACATGAAGACCCTGGGCGGCGGTGCCATCATTTGCATGGGTTCAACCTCATGGATGCTCGGTCAGGGCGGCATGGCTTGCTATACGGCGGCGAAATCCGCAGTGCTCGGCCTCATGCGCTCCCTCGCCCGCGATCTTGGCCCCTACAATATTCGCGTGAACTCGATTGCGCCGGGTTGGATCATGACGGAACGGCAAAAGACGCTTTGGCTGACCCCTGAGGCTGAGGCGGAATTGATGAAACAGCAATGCCTGAAACGCCATCTGGTTCCCGATGACATCGCCAAAACCGTGCTGTTTTTCTGCTCCGACGATGCCGGCGCCTGCACCAACCAGAGTTATATCGTCGACGGCGGTTGGTGTTAGGGGCGAGCAAAAACCGCTAAAATGCGCCGCAACCCGTTAGGCTTGCGTTCAGCCTTCTTGTAACTCGCCATGTCCCTTGGGCCGTCGTTAGGCTTTCCCAAAAGGCGTGCGTTTATCGTTCTCTCTATCAATGAAGGGTGGAATTTGCCCCACCGCGCTGCCGTGCGGTCGGGAGGTTCAAGCAGGGGACGAACCGTCGTGCAGGAAGTGCTGAAACTCGCCGCGCTGTTTGGTTTTTTGGCGATCGCCGTACCGACTTTCCTCGGCGACGACAAAAAACCC
>JBCBCT010000121.1:0-7968 GCA_038530365.1 Pseudomonadota bacterium
CGGGCCAGGAGGGGATCGGGTCCATGGGAACGGACACACCAATCTCGGCGATGTCATCCAAATCGAAGTTGCTCTACACCTATTTCAAGCAAAACTTTGCCCAGGTTACGAACCCGCCCATCGACCCGATCCGCGAAGAATCGGTGATGAGCCTCGTGTCTTTCATTGGCCCACGTCCCAATTTGTTTGACCTTGAGGGCATGTCGACGGTGAAGCGGCTGGAAGTGCGCCAGCCCATCCTGCGCAATTCCGATCTCCAGAAAATCCGTGACATCTCGGACATCGGCGATAACCAATTCGTCTCCCGTGTCATCGACATCACATTTAAGGCCACCGACGGCCCCGAGGGCATGAAAGCCTGCCTTGATCGCATTTGCGACCGGGCGGAAAAAGCTGTGCGCGGCGGTGATAACATCATAATCCTGTCCGACCGTCAGTTTAGCGCAAACCGCGTGGCTGTGCCTGCGGTTTTGGCAACGGCCGCCGTGCATCATCATCTTATCCGCAAAGGCCTGCGCACCTCCGTGGGTCTGGTGGTGGAATCCGCAGAACCCCGCGAAGTGCACCACTTTGCCGTGCTGGCCGGATATGGCGCGGAAGCCATCAACCCCTACCTCGCCTTCGAAACGCTGGCAGAAATGCATGCCAGCGATGCCTTCCCCGCTGAGGTCGATGCGGAAGAAGTCGTCCACCGCTACATCAAGTCCATCGACAAAGGCCTGCTCAAGGTTATGTCAAAGATGGGCATCTCCACCTATCAGTCCTATTGCGGCGCACAGATTTTCGATGCCGTTGGCCTGTCCAGCGACTTCATCAAAGACTATTTCACCGGCACAGCCTCCCAAATCGAAGGCGTGGGGCTCAAAGAAATTGCTGAAGAGACCTGCGCCCGCCACCGCGAAGCCTATGGCGACATTCCGGTTCTGCGCCACGCCCTGGACATCGGTGGCGATTATGCCCTGCGCCAGCGCGGCGAAGCCCATGTGTGGACCTCCGATGAGGTGACCAACCTGCAGCACGCGGTGCGCGGCAACAGCCAGGATCGCTACCGGGATTTTGCCCGCTCCATCAACGAACAGTCCGAGCGGCTGCTGACCATCCGCGGCCTTTTCCGCCTGCGGAGCGCCGAAGAGACCGGTCGCAAACCCGTGCCCTTGGACGAGGTTGAGCCGAAAGAAGCCATCGTCCGTCGCTTCGCCACCGGCGCCATGTCCTATGGCTCCATTTCTGCCGAAGCCCATGAAACACTGGCTGTTGCAATGAACCGCATCGGCGGTCGCTCCAACACAGGTGAGGGCGGCGAAGAGGTTGAGCGTTTCACCCCGATGCCCAATGGCGATTCCAAACGCTCCGCCATCAAGCAGGTCGCATCCGGGCGCTTTGGCGTGACAACGGAATATCTGGTCAATTCCGACATGATCCAGATTAAGATGGCCCAGGGCGCAAAGCCCGGCGAAGGTGGACAATTGCCCGGCCACAAAGTCGATGCGGTGATCGCCAAGGTGCGCCATTCCACCCCCGGCGTGGGCCTTATCTCCCCGCCTCCGCACCACGACATTTATTCAATCGAAGACTTGGCGCAGCTGATCTACGATTTGAAGAACGTGAACCCTGCCGCCGATATTTCCGTGAAACTGGTTTCGGAAGTGGGCGTGGGCACCGTGGCAGCCGGTGTGGCCAAGGCCCGCGCGGACCATGTGACGATCTCCGGCATGGAAGGCGGCACGGGGGCCTCCCCCCTCACCTCCATTAAACACGCGGGTTCACCGTGGGAGATCGGCCTTGCCGAAACCCACCAGACCTTGCTGCGCAACAAATTGCGCTCACGCATTGCGGTCCAAGTGGATGGTGGCTTACGCACGGGCCGCGATGTGGTCGTCGGCGCCCTTTTGGGTGCCGATGAATTTGGCTTCGCCACCGCGCCTTTGGTGGCCGCCGGCTGCATCATGATGCGCAAATGCCATCTCAACACCTGCCCGGTGGGTGTTGCGACGCAGGATCCGGTTTTGCGCAAACGTTTCAACGGCCAGCCGGAACACGTGATCAACTATTTCTTCTTTGTGGCCGAGGAAGTGCGTGAGATCATGGCGGAACTCGGCTTCCGCACCATCGACGAGATGGTCGGCCAGATCGAAGTGCTCGACCGCGCAAAAGCCATTGAACACTGGAAGGCGCGCGGCCTCGATTTCGGCAAGCTGTTCCACGACCCGGCCATGGGCCCGGACGTGCCGATCTATCACTGCGAAGGGCAGATCCATCACATCGACGACATCCTCGACCGTCAGCTGATTGAACTGGCCAAACCGGCGCTCAATGCGCGCCAGGCCGTGCAGATCGACCTGCCCATCAGCAATTTTAACCGATCCGTCGGTGCGATGCTGTCCGGCGAAGTCGCCAAGCGGTTCGGCCATGCGGGCCTTGCCGAAGACACCATCGCCATCAAGTTCAAGGGCACCACGGGCCAGGCCTTCGGCGCCTGGACCGCCAAAGGCGTGACCATGGAGGTGGAAGGCGAAGGCAATGACTATGTCGGCAAAGGCCTGTCGGGCGGGAAGCTGATTATCTATCCGCCACGAGAAGCCAAGCAGATCGACCCCCACACCTCCATCATCGTTGGTAACACCGTGCTCTACGGTGCCATTGAAGGGGAATGCTATTTCCGCGGTGTGGCCGGGGAGCGCTTCGCGGTCCGAAATTCCGGAGCTGTGGCGGTCGTGGAAGGCGTGGGTGACCACGGCTGTGAGTACATGACCGGCGGTGTTGTGGCCGTGTTGGGCTACACTGGCCGGAACTTCGCAGCCGGCATGTCCGGCGGCATCGCCTATGTGCTCGATGAAGACGGCACGTTCGCCAGCCGCTGCAATCTGGCCATGGTGGAACTGGAACCGGTGCCGGAAGAGGATGATCTGATGGAATCAGAACATCACCACGGCGGCGACATCGAACACCACGGCCGTGTGGACGTGTCCAGCGACCTCACCCGTCACGATGATGAACGGTTGCGCCAACTCATTGAGAATCACAAACACTATACCGGTTCCGACCGAGCGGCTGAAATCCTCGACAACTGGGAAACCTTCCGCAGCAAGTTTGTGAAGATTATGCCGACCGAATACCGCCGCGCGCTCATGGAAATCGAGCAGGCGCAAATGGCCGCTGGCGTGGCAGCGGAATAAGGGAAGAGAGAGGAAAGAAACGATGGGTAAAGTCACCGGCTTTCTAGAAATTGACCGCCAGGACCGGAAATATCGCCCTGCATCGGACCGGATCCGCAACTACAAAGAGTTCGTCATTCCGCTTCCGGAACAGAACCTGCGCGACCAAGCCTCCCGCTGCATGGACTGCGGCATTCCCTTTTGCCACGACGTTAAGGGCTTAAAGGGGTGTCCGGTCAACAACCAGATTCCCGATTGGAATGATCTCGTCTACCGGGGGGAATGGGAAGAAGCGGCCCGCAACCTGCATTCAACCAACAATTTCCCCGAGTTCACCGGACGCATTTGCCCCGCTCCTTGCGAAGCGTCCTGCACGCTGAACATGGTGGATTCCCCGGTGACGATCAAAAGCATCGAATGCGCTATCGTCGATAAAGCGTGGGAAAACGGCTGGGTGAAGCCACAACTGCCGGAGCGCAAGACCGGAAAGTCTGTGGCCATCATCGGTTCCGGCCCCGCGGGAATGGCCTGCGCCCAGCAACTCGCCCGCGCCGGCCACGACGTCCATGTGTATGAGAAAAACCGCAAAGTCGGCGGCCTGCTGCGCTATGGGATCCCCGATTTCAAAATGGGCAAAGAGCACATTGATCGTCGGGTCCAGCAAATGGAAGCGGAAGGCGTGACCTTCCACACCGGCGTGCACGTGGGTGTGGACAAAGCCATCGACGAGATCGTTGAGGCCTACGACGCCGTGGTGTTATCCGGTGGCGCAGAGAAGCCCCGCGATTTGCCCATTCCAGGCCGGGACCTGAAAGGCGTCCACTACGCCATGGAGTTTCTGCCCCAGCAAAACCGCCGGGTGGGTGATGAACCCAACGACAACATCGAGCCGGTGCTGGCCAACGGCAAACATGTTGTCGTTATCGGCGGTGGCGACACGGGCTCCGATTGCATCGGGACATCCATTCGCCAGCGCGCACTTTCGGTGACCCAGCTTGAAATCATGCCCACGCCGCCCGAGAAGGAGAACAAACTTCTCACATGGCCCAATTGGCCGCTCAAACTGCGCACGTCCTCCAGCCAGGAAGAGGGAGCCGAGCGGGCGTTTTCCGTGCTCACCAAAGGATTTGAGGGTGAAAACGGCCAAGTCAAACGCCTCACATGCGTAAAAGTGGACGAAAAATTCCAAGAGATTGAAGGCAGCGAATTCACCCTCAAGGCCGATCTTGTTCTTCTCGCCATGGGCTTTGTGTCCCCGGTCGTGGACGGCATGCTCAGCGATCTTGGTGTAGAACGCGACGGCCGCGACAATGTCCTGGCCGACACCAACGCCTACAAAACAAGCCATGAAAAAGTCTGGACAGCCGGCGACATGCGCCGCGGCCAGTCATTGGTGGTGTGGGCCATCCGCGAAGGGCGTCAGTGCGCACACTCTGTCGATCAAGCGCTGATGGGCGCAACGGCCCTGCCGCGCTAGTGCGGCCTTGCAAACGCCATTTCCTGCAAATGAAATTGTCCGCCCGCGCTGCTTCCAGCGCGGGCGGAATGCATTTATGGGTCAGCGTGAAAAGACTTCACTCACCGTCCGGCATGACCCGTTCGGCCAAAGACAGGCGGCGCGGAGCAGGCAGTCTGAACAGATTTACTGAGAAGCTTGGTTTTGCGCCACCGGCGCTGCGTTTGTGATCGGCAGGCCCGACTCAGCGGGCGGCCATGAAAAATCGTCCACGCGACCGGCGCGTCGATTGCTTTTCGCCGACAGATCACTCACCAAACTGTTTGTCGGGAGCGCAAGGACTGGACCGCTTCCGGAAGCGGGTGCGACCGCAACTGGCTTCGTCGCAGCCTTCGCTACATCCGCCCGCTTGGTTGGCGAGGGCGTCTCAAAATCAGACGTATTGCGAATGGGCGTCGTCAAGCCACGGGCCGTGGGGATCGGAATGCGAATAGCGGTGGACACGCCCGCCACAGTGCGCGGTTTCGCCGGCCCCGCAGGTTGCGTTCGGATCACCGCGCGATCCAAAGAACCGGATACGGCGGGGGTAGCAGCCAGTGGCGTCGCGCCTGCCAGTGTCACGTCCCCATCGAGCGCAGGATCATTCAACTTGTGTACGATCGTCTTGCCCGTCCGCGCGGGGTCATAGGCCGGTGCGCGGGTTTGATTGCTATCAATGTCCGCGCCCCCAAAAGCCACCGCCCGACCGGTCACGGCGCCGAGGGTCCGTTTGACATCGGCTTCAACGTAAAACGCCAAGCGGCGATTCCCGGCCCGTGTGAAATTGATTCCGTCTTTGCGACGAAGCAGCTTGATCTGACCGTTCACATCCGGGCCGGACCGCGTGTAGGCGCCGCTCTCGTTGGTGAAACCGTCCCAAACGTCCACAAACTTTCCGCGCGGCGAGTCGGCAGCCTTCGCATACCAGCCGTTGAAGACCAGATAGTCCGTGTTGATGCTTTTGTACCGCACCGGCGGCAAACCCACCCAGCTGTAGGGAATATTGGTGGCTTTGAGAGCATCTCCCAGCGCCGCAACGCGGTTTTGATATTCGAGATCCCAGGTATCTGTCCGCCGCCGCCAACGCTTACCCTTCACGCGCATGGACTGGCGGTCGTTGGCACCCAACAGGGTGACGATGTAATCGGGCTTTACGCTCTCAACGAGTTCCGGCAGCTTTTCGGGCCAATTCACCACATCGGTGCGCACGAAGCCTGAGCGCCCCCGCGAACGGTCGATCACCACCACGTTGGGCACTTCTCTGAGGGCACGAACCAAACCGGATGCGAGATTACCGGCCATAAAGCCACCGATGACCAAAACCCGTTTGGCATCATCGATTTTCTCAACCTTGGGCGCGGCTGCTGTCTTCGTCCCCGCGCCGGACCGGCTGGCGGTGCGGTTTTTTCTATTTTTGCGCGTTTTGCGCCGACTCTGACGCACCCGAGCCTTGGGGCGTTTGACCACCCGCTTTTTCGCACGCTTCTTGCCAAAGAGGATGCCAAACAGCGTCCGTCCACGCTTGCGCTTTGATGTTTGCGCATCGGCGGTCAACGCATACATGGGCGACAGCCGCACCGAACCAGGTTCGTGAATCGGTTTTTGCACATTGGGGAAGCCCGTCAGGCCCACCGCCAGCACGGCAAACAACGCGATCAACAGGCGTGTTAAGCGATACACTGATCCACACCTTCCCTCTCAAAGACAGCCCAATGAACGCGCGGACCAAGGCGGGTTCAGTATCCGTCCGCTCAGCTTTCCGCGCGCAACCGATCTAGCAGCTTTTTGGATGCAAACCCATCCCGGCGCATGCCAAACTTCTGTTGAGCGTTAGCAATTGCTGAACGCGTTTTGGGCCCGATGATGCCGCTGACAGGCCCTTTGTAAAAACCAAGGCGCGCAAGACGTTTCTGTACCTCAACATTTTCATCCAGCGTCAAACGTCTGAAAGGCCGGGGGATCGGCACGATAAAGTCACCACCACCTCGCAACAGATCAGCCTGATGACCGACGGCCAGCGCGTATAGATCGGCATTGTTGTAGCGTTTGATGACGAAGAAATTCCGCAACATGAGAAATTGGGGGCCGTTTTTGCCACCCAACAGCCGCAGGGTGGCACGGTCATCGGGGCGAGGAAATGCGTTGCCATTGGCCCGAACAACCCCAAGTTTCTCCCATTCTTTGAGCGTTTTCGTCTTACGTTTGAGTTTTTCCACCGACTTGGGCACGCGCACTTCATAGCCCCAAGTCTTTCCCTTCTGCCATCCAGCAACTTTCAGGTGGTTTGCGGCGGTGGCCAGGGCGTCTGGAATGTTGGTCCAGATATCAACCTTACCGTCCCCATCGGCATCCTGCTTGTAGCGGTAATAGCTTGTCGGGATAAACTGCGTGTGCCCCATCGCGCCGGACCAGGAGCCTACGAGTTTGTCTTTCGACAAAATGCCGTCCTGCAAAATCTGCAAGGCGGAAATCAACTGCGCCCGCCAAAGCTTACGCCGTTTCGCATCAGCAAATGCCAGCGTCGCCAAAGAGCGGATCACAGATCTTTGAGCGCTGGGTCGCGACAGCGCGGAGCCATAACCCGTTTCCATGGACCAAATGGCCAAAATGATGTGCCGATCGACGCCGTAACGTTTTTCAATCGCGGTCAGCCAACGGCTCCACTTTTCTTTCATCACCAAGCCATTTTTTGTGGTCCGCTCGTTCACACGGCTATCGAAATAGAACCACAGTGGATTGCGAAACTCCGGCTGGTAGCGAACGCTGCGAATGACACCGGGATCAATGGATTTGAGATCAGCAAACGCCTTTTGGACAATCGCCTTCGAAATGCCCTTGCCCACGGCGTAGCGGGCAAAGTCCGCCTTCCACCGTTCAAACTTGGCATCAGCATGGGCCGAGGATGAAACCAGAGGCGCTGCGATCCAGACCGCCACGAGAGCTGCCAATACGGTACGCAAGGATGAGCCAAACATCGCTGTTGTCCTTATCTACTGAGGAAGTCATCTACTGAAGAAGTTCAAGGCCAGCTTCGGGACCAAAGTCGGGACCAAGTTCAAGGCCAGTCGGCTCAGTGTCGCCTGATCCCGTAAAGGTTTCGTTTACCAAGGCTGCAGACGGCGGGCCGGAAGACACTGTTTGAGGCGCTGATGACGCGGATTCGCGCGCATTGGTAAGAAAAGGCAAAAAAAATTTGATCAAATTGAGACTTCGTAAAGCGACCAACCGAGCGATGTGAAATCCAAGGCCATCGCTCCCAACCCGCAGGTAAATCCGTGTCCCAAGCCGCCACAGCCAAGACCAACCCATCGAGCCCCG
>JBCBCT010000122.1:0-7948 GCA_038530365.1 Pseudomonadota bacterium
GGCTTCAGGCTCGGTGGGCCCACTGGGCTTGATCATACCGGGTCCTTTGCGTCCATCGCCGCACTTTGTGGCGATGGACCAGTTTTGTGAGATGAAACGCCCATGGGTGCAAAACGAGCGGTGAAGGGTTCAATTGCCCCGGCGGCAAAAACGGCCCCAGGGGATGCGGCGGTGGGTCCACCAGCCACCCAAGGCCCCCTGTCGAAAAAAACCTCGCAGGCAAAATCAGACCCCACGATTGGCCTTGCCTTTGGCGGTGGCGGGGCCCGCGGCTTTGCCCACATCCATGTCATTGCAGCGCTGGAAGATTTGGGTTTGGCGCCTGCCTGCATTAGCGGCACGTCCATCGGGTCTATCATGGGGGCGGGGCTTGCCGCTGGCATGGACGCACGGCAGATGCAGGACCATGTGCTCGATATCTTCACCGACGCCCGAGAGGTGATCAGCCGGTTTTGGCAGATGCGCCCGTCCAGCGTTTCGGAATTTTTGCGTGGCCCCCGCACCATGCTGGGCAATGTGGATGCGGTGAAAGCTGTGCGCGCCTTTCTGCCCGGGGCGGTGCCGGCAAACTTTCAAGACCTCAAGACGCCTCTCCAGGTTGTGGCGACCGATTTTTACGCCCACGCCGAGGTGGTGATCGGGGAGGGCGACTTGTACCAAGCGATTGGCGCGTCCTGTGCATTGCCCGCGGTCATGCGCCCCGTCACGCGCGATGGCGTGATCCTGGTGGACGGTGGCATGCAAAACGCGGTGCCCTATGAACTCTTGTTCGACAAAGCGGACGTGATCATCGGTGTCGATGTGGTCGGTGGACCGATCAGCAATGGGCGTGACTTGCCCACTCGGTTTGAAGCGATTACGGGCGCCAGCCAATTGCTCATGCAAGCCACCACCCGGTTGAAATGCCAGCAGTTCCCGCCCAACCTGCTCCTGCGCCCGCCGGTTCACGGCATCGGGGTGCTCAACTTCATCGCAGCACGAACGATTTTGGAACAGACCGCGCATTTTCGCGACGAAGCGAAGCGCGAGATCGAACGGCTTTTGGAAAGTGAAGCAGCCTCCGCCTAGCGGCCCAGCTTGACCATCAATCCAAAGATACGGTCTTGCCCGAACTAAAGGGAGAGGCGGCGGCTGCAGAGCCGGGCAGCGGCTTGGGCATGGGTTCGCCGGTGTGCCCATCTGTACCGTCGGCATCGGACAGTTTGGCGATGACGTGAAACGCAACAATCGCCGATCCTATCCCGAAGACGATCGCCCCCAACCCCCAACCGATCAGCACACCCTCCGGCCCGTAGGCCTTGCCGACCCAAACGAAGGGCACGACCCCGAGCGTCGCGCGGCCCCAGTTGAACACCGTTGCATAGACGGGATGCCCCAAATTGTTGAACCCGGCATTGGCCACGAAAAGCGCACCATTGAACAAGAAGCTGCCGGCCACCAGCCAGCAAAATACGGTCACCAAGGTTGCTGCATCCCCCGTAGCGCCGAAAATGCTCACAAGAGTTGAAGAGAGGGCGGCCAAAATGGCCCAGATGACGAGGCAGTAGATCAAGGTGAAAGTGAGAGCGTCGCGCATGGTGGAGCGCACCCGCCCGAAAAGTTTCGCGCCGTAATTCTGGCTTACGATCGGCCCCACCGAGCCTGACAGCGCAAATATCACTCCAAAGGCCACCGGCAGCAAACGCCCTACGATGGCCCAGCCGGCCACAGCATCATCGCCAAATTCTGCAATCGCAGCAGTGACATAGGCATTGCCCACCGGTGTCGCCAATTGGGTGACGACGGCGGGCAGGGCGATGGCAAAGAACGGACGTAGGGCGCTCACGGCGGTTTTCTTGCTGACCGGCCCCAGCATCCGGTGCACGGTGTGCACACCCCAAAGCCCGACGATGACCAGAACCACGCGAACCAGCACCGTGGCGATGGCAGCGCCGGTCAGTTCCAAACCCAGCCCGAATATCAAAATCGGGTCAAGGACAATGGCAGCCGCACCCCCCGACAGTGTCACAAACATCGCCCGGCGCGGATCACCCTTGGCGCGGAGCAGGGCCCCCAGACACATGCCCAACCCTAAAAGTGGAATGGACGGCACAACGATCTGCATGAAGTCCACGGCCAAGGCCTGCGTCTCCCCCTCCGCCCCCAACCAGCCCAAAAGCGTATCGAGGGACGGGTAGAGCGCAGCTGCCAGAAGCGTCGTCGAAATGAGCAGATAAACGAGCGACAGTGTGCTGAGTTCGCGGGCCCGTTCGTCCTCTCCAGCCCCCAATGCGCGACCCACCAAGGCGGCGGAGGCGATGGAAATCCCGATACAAATGGAGATCGAGAAAAACATGATGGTGGCCGCATAACCGATGGCGGCGGCGAGTTCCTGCTGACCGAGAAGCGCGATGTAAAACAGGTTGATCGCATCGACCAGAAAGATCGACACGAGCCCAATGGAGGACGTGGCTGTCATAACCAAGACATGGCGCATCGTGCTGCCGGTAGTGAAAGCGGCCCTTGGTTTTTCCTTTTGTTGAACCGCCGCCTGGTCCTCCGCGCCGGATGCCGCCCCAGATGCCTTTTGGTTTGACGGGGCTGACACCTCTGCGTCTCCCATCAGGTGGCAAACAGCGCCGACATGTCGGCGAAGGCTTTGAACTCCAATGCGTTCCCCGATGGGTCCAGCAGGAAGAACGTTGCTTGCTCTCCCGGCTGGCCTTCAAAGCGGATGCGGGGCTCAATCACCCACCGCGTGTCAGCGCGCGCCTGCAAGCGTTCCGCCATGGCTTTCCAGTCCGCCATGGTCAAAACCACGCCAAAATGGGGAACCGGCACATCATCGCCATCCACGGCATTAGTCGCATCGATCCCTGTGGACATGCCTTCCTTGTAGTGGGCGACGATCTGGTGACCGTGCAGGTCAAAATCGATCCAGTGGTCGCTCTCACGGCCTGTGCCTGCGCCGAGGGCCTGGGTGTAAAACTCCCGCGCCGATTCCAGGTCATGCACCGGAAAAGCGAGATGAAACGGGGTCAGGCCGGTGGACGATGCGTCGGACATGGATCGCTCCAAAGCGGAAGGGTCGGTGGGTCTTGGCGCGTTCAAGCACAAGCCCTCGTGTTTGGCAAAGGTCGCTTCGCGACAAGCCCGTTCTAGCTCGGTGCCCTGCTGGGCCCGGCGGCCGTGTGAGCTGAACCCGAAGACGGCGCAGACGTTGCGTTTTCGAGAACCGACTGCGTGTTCTCGTCAATGGCCAGCCCAACGCGCCGCGGTTGCAGCAGGGGTTCGGGAACCGGCGCGGTGTGCAATTGCTCTTGGCCCGCCATCAAGCCGTCCCGGCGTTGCACATCGAGACGTTCTTTGTCGCGGCGGCGCACGTCTTTGACGATGAGGCGCGCATCCTCAGGGCTTTGGCCCAGGCCCACCAAGAGTGCTTCCCCCATGACGATGGCGGATTCAAAAGTCTCGCGGATTTGCCAAACCCCGGGCCGTTTCAACAAGTCCAGCGCATGGGCGCGGTCATAGGAACGGGCATAGATTTTCGCGTTTGGATAATCGCTCGCCACCAGTTCCACGATCTTGTTGGTGACCGTGCGATCATTGGTGCAAACGGCCACGATTTGCGCCTGTTCAATGCCAGCAGCCCGCAAGACATCCTTGCGGGTCCCGTCGCCAAAATAAATGCGAAATCCAAAGCGCTCCGCCTGACGAATGCGTTGGGGATCATTGTCCAGGATCGTGACGTCGCAGCCTCCGGCGAGCAGCGCTTGCGACGCGATTTGACCCATTCGGGAAAAGCCGACCATCAAAACGCTGGCACCATGGGCACCTTCAAAGGTTTCATCCATGGTTTCCTGCGCGTCCGTCCGCTGAAGCAGCAATCCAAGTCGCGTTGTGAGGGGTGTGAGCGCCATGGAAAGCGTAACGCAGGCGATAAGGAATGAGGACTGTTCAGCGCTCAACAGACCAACGGCGAGCCCAGCGGAAAACAGGATAAAGCCAAATTCCCCAAACTGGGGAAGAAGCATCGCCACCCGGATGGCATCATTGTGGGAAGAGCCGAACGCCCGCGATAGGCCGTACAGAACCGCCGCTTTCAGGGCCATGGCGGCCGGGACAAACCACAGGATGGTGACGATATTGTCCCAAACAATCGCCAAATCCACAGCCAGTCCAACCGCAATGAAAAACAAGCCCAGTAGAATGCCGCGAAACGGTTCGATATCGGCTTCTAATTCGTGGCGGTAGCGGGATTCAGACAGCAGGACCCCGGCAATGAACGCACCCATCGCCATGGACAGGCCCGCATACTGCATCAAGAGTGCAGCCCCAATCACAATGAAAAGCGCCGCTGCGATCATGGCTTCCCGCGCGCCGGTCGCCGCGATGATCCCAAACAGCGGGTTGAGCAGATAACGCCCGCTCACCAACAAAACGGCAACGGCGGCGACGGCGATGCCCAGTGAGACAAAGCTCGCCTCTGACATCTCCACGGTGCCCGCCGCCAGCAGCGGCACAGCAACCAGAAGGGGCGCAATAGCAAGGTCCTGGAACAGAAGAATGCTGAACGCGCGTTTCCCGTAGGGTGTGTTGTCTGACCTTTCCTCTTCAAGGATTTGCAGTGCAAACGCGGTGGAAGACAACGCCAGACCAAAGCCCACCAAAAGGGCGGCGGCAAAGGCAAAATTGGACAGGTAAGCGAATGCCGCGAGCAAAAAACCGGTCAAGAAAACCTGTGCGGCTCCCAGGCCAAAAATCTCCCGACGCATGGTCCACAGGCGCGAAGGGTTCAACTCCAACCCCACGACAAACAGAAGAAGCACAACGCCAAGTTCTGCAAAGTGCAGCACCTCTTCTCCATCGCGAATGTAGTTCAGGATCGGACCGAGGATGACGCCCAACGCCAGATATCCCAAAACCGTGCCAAGGCCGATCCGTTTGAACACGGGGGCTGCAATCGCAGCGCCCCCCATCAGCACCACGGCATCCAATAACAAATCGCTGGTCGCCACGGTGACGGTCCTTCCATTTCCTGCCTGATCGGCGCCGAGACAATACGGCCCAAGGGATAAGCACCCATGGCCGAGACCCGCAGGCCGGATGGCAGCAGGAACAACACGGGCTAAACTCTTGTGACACACTGGATAAATGTCCCGCTTTCATGACACAAGGACGCAACTAGCATGATCCGCCAAACGGCCGATCTTCATCGCCCGACTGTCCAGCTCTTTTGTAAAGCACCGCACCTTGACCTCATCTTCTCTTTCGACCCCGTATTCCAAACGTGAGGCCTCCGCATCAGAGGCTTTCGACATTGCTGCGCTGGAGGAGCGCGCTGCGCAGTTGATGGAGGCGGCGCTGAAAGCGGGAGCCGATGCTGCCGACGCCGTTGTCGGTGCAAGTCACGCGACCAGCATCGATGTGCGCCACGGCAAGGTTGAGGAATCGGAAAGTTCACAAAACACTGCCTTTTCTCTGCGGGTGTTCAAAGGCCATCGCTCCGCCAGCGTCTCGGCTAATGCCATCACCAATGCCGCTACCCTGGCAGAACGCGCGGTGGCCATGGCCAGCGTGTCACCGGAGGATCCGCACGCCGCGCTGGCGCCAAGGGAAGAGTTGGCACCATCGGTGCCGCAGCTTGATCTCCATGATGCGACGCGCTTTGCGCCCGAGGATTTAAAAGCCCGTGCCCTGGCTTGCGAAGAGGCGGCGCTGAGCATTGCAGGGATCAAACAATCGGGCGGCGCGTCGGCCAGCATGACAAAGGGCGCAACGGTGCTGGCCACCAGCACGGGCTTTGTGGCGGGTTACATGTCCAGCCGCTTCTCAAATGCCGTCTCCGTGGTTGCAGGTGAAGGCACGGCCATGCAGCGGGATTACGATTTCGACAGCCGTCGCTTTGCCGAAGATCTGCGGGGCCCCGAAGACATTGGCAAACGCGCCGGCGAAAGGGCTGTCGAACGTTTAAACCCCATCACCCTGCCGCCGCAGAAATTGCCGGTCATATTCGATCCGAGAACGGCCCGCAGCTTGGTGTCGAGTTTTGCCGGCGCCATAAACGGTGCCTCCGTTGTGCGCGGCACAACCTTTTTGGGCAAACGCCGGGGAGACATGATTTTCCCAACGGGCATCATGATTGTGGATGAGCCGCACTTGATGCGTGGGGCCGCGTCCCGCCCGTTCGATGGCGAGGGCCGTCTGCCAGAGGATTTGATCCTTATCGAAGACGGACGGCTGACGACGTGGTTGCTGGATGGCCGCAGTGCCTTGGAACTGGGTTTGAAAAGCAACGCCCGCGCTTCGCGGTCCGGCAGTTCGACCGCGCCCTCCAGTACCAATCTCACCCTGTGCCCCGGCACATCTACCCCACAGGACCTGTTGGCCCAGGCGGGACGGGCCATTTATGTGACCGAGCTGATCGGGCAAGGGGTTAATCTTGTCACCGGCGACTATTCCCGCGGGGTTTCAGGATTCCTCGTGGAAAATGGCAAATTCGGTCCTCCGGTCAGCGAAATCACCATCGCCGGTCATTTGGGGACGATGTTTGAAACCCTGACTGTGGCCAATGATTTAGACAAACATTTTGGCACCAACGCCCCCACCGTCATGGTTGCGGAAATGACCGTAGGCGGGCGATAAGCGCCGTGCCCAGAATGCCAATAACGTCCAGCGTTTCAAACGTGCAAACGGACCACCGGGCGGACCTCGATCTGATAGCGGACCTTGCCGCACAAGCCGGTCAAATCGCCCTGCGCTATTTCAAGAAAGATCCCGAGGTGTGGATGAAGCCGGGCGATTCGCCCGTGTCCGAAGCCGACTATGCGGTCGATCATTTTTTGAAAGAAAAGTTGCTGGAAGCCCGCCCCGACTACGGTTGGCTGTCGGAAGAAACCGACTTGGATGACTCACGCCTCGACACCCCTCGGACCTTCGTCGTCGATCCTATCGACGGCACACGGGGTTTTATTCAGGGTCTCAGCCGTTGGTGTGTGAGCGTGGCGGTGGTGGAGGCCAACCGCCCCATTGCCGGTGTTCTGGATTGCCCCGCCATTGGCGAACAGTTCACGGCCCTGACACGCGGTGGCGCGCATTTGAACGGCGAGCGCTTGATCGCAGCGGCCCCCCAAACCAAGACCCTGCGTCTCACCGGCCCCCGCGCACTGCAAACCACCATGGACCGAGACGTTCCCCAGCAGGTCAAAAAAGCGCCGTTTGTGCCGTCCTTAGCCTACCGCATTGCTATGGTGGCCAAAGGCAAAACTGATGTCGCGGTTGCCAGAGCCAGCGCCAAGGATTGGGACCTGGCCGCCGCCGATCTCATCGCCCAGGAATCCGGTGCTATTCTCACAGGTTTGGACGGGGAAATGCTGAAGTATAATTGCCAGGACGTGCGCCATGGCGCACTGGTGTGCGCACACACAGATCACCACCGTGAAATGTTGGGCTATGTGCGGCGGGCTATGGACGAACACCAAAAACCGTGACCGCCGACGCGGCGCAAACCCGGTAAGATGTTTAGGAGCATGAACGACGATGAGCGCAGGCGAAGACGAAAAACAATTGTTGCATCTGGTTTTTGGCGGCGAGCTGGAAAACCTTAAAGGCGTAACCTTCCGCGATCTCGACGGCCTTGATATTGTCGGAATTTACCCCGACTTCGCCAGCGCCCGGGTTGCCTGGAAGAGCAAGGCGCAGTCCACGGTGGACAATGCCCATATGCGGTATTTCATCGTGCATTTGCATCGCCTTCTGGACCCCGAAAACGACTGAGGGCGCGGGCTGACAGCACGCCTCTCTTGCGGTTTGATCGACCACCGACCAAACCAAACGATGGCAGCAAACGATGGCGGCAAACGACGGTCCCAAACGGCAGCCCCAAACCACAGCTTTGAAAAAAGCGCGAACCCCGGTTTCCTTGGTTCGATTCTCTTGCCCCGGCTCCCTGTCGCGGATTTCTTGGCCC
>JBCBCT010000123.1:0-7917 GCA_038530365.1 Pseudomonadota bacterium
GGCGCCCTTTGACGTCATTATGGTAACGGGCAGCGTCGCCGCTGTGCCGGACGCAGTGTTTGACCAATTGAACGAAGGCGGGCGCTTGGTCACCGTGGAAGGGCAGGGAAATACCGGAAACGCGATGCTCTACACCAAGATGAACGGCCATGTTTCGGCCCGTGCAGCGTTCAACGCATCGGTTATGCCCCTGCCGGGGTTTGAGGCGAAGCCGGAATTCGTGTTTTAGGCCCGATTGTTTTGCCTGCTAACTGGGTTTGCCGGTTCACGTGGTTTTCTGGCCGCACCGCAAGTGCGTACACATCGGCTGCGTTTGGACCTATAGTGAGGGCGCGAATCAAGGCAATTGCGCGGTTGCCTTACCCTACAGTTTGCCCGAACGTGGGCTGGGGACAGCGGCAGCGCGCGGGGACAGGTTGCGATGACGGCGAAGGGCACGGGCACGGCCACAAATCTGGATCAGACAGCAGGGGAAGCCCCGGTTGCTGAGCCGTCGATGGACGAAATTCTCGCCTCCATCCGCGCGATCATCGCCGATGATGAGCCAGACGATGGTTTGACGGCGCGCGAGCGCTACACGCACCCAACCGATGTATCGAACGCAAACGTCCCAACGCCCGAAGTGCCAACAAACAAAGCGACGGCACAAGCAGCATCGCCAAACGAGGCCAAAGACGAGACGACACCCGGCTCGACTACAAGTTTGACGCCCGGTTCAACTGCTGGCTTGCCGCACACAAAAACCTCTGGGCGCGTGGCGATGCGCGCACAAATTACTCCGGCGGACCGCACCGCAGATCTGCGCGCTCGAGCGGATGCTTTGAAGGCCGAAATTAGCGCAGGGGCAAAACAGCCTCTCGCCCAAACGGCCCCCACTGAAACGTCCCCGCCGTCGGCGGATAGCGTAACGCCCACGCCGACCGAAACGGTGCCATCAGAGGCGCGTGCCAACGCCAGCGAGGACAACGCAAACGCGGATAGCACCGACGCCGACGTGTTGGAGATCGAGCGGCTCGCGAATGCCCTTCGCGACCGTGAGCGGCAGGCGGTTCATCAACCGGCTCCAGTGGCCCAAGCGGCGGCCGCACCGGCGTCGCCGTCAGTCGCTGCCGCGACCTTTGCAGCTGCACCGTCCATGGCTCAACCCAGCCCGAACCAACCCGAGTTTGCAAAAGCCAACTTTGCACAACCAAGCGTGGCCCAATCCAACTTTGCTCAGCCGAGCGTGGCGCAACCGGAAACTGCGGAAATCGCTGACGCCGTGGCGCAGATGATGCTGGACGCCCATGGCGATGAACTGAAAGCCTCGATCCAGGACATGATGACACCGGTCATTCGCAAATGGTTAGGAGACAATCTGCCGACCATGGTTGAGCGGTTGGTGCGGGACGAAATCGAACGCGCCGCCCGCGGTAACGGATAGCCGCAGGGTCCCGGAACCGTTGTATTGCTTTTGGGCTGGTGCGCATGAGGCATCAACACTCGTGCAAAGCCCGGTCTTAGACCGCTGCGCTCGCATCGCTTTTTGATTGGGTTCTCAAGGCAATCTAGCTGCCAAAGTCGGGGCACTGGTGTGCGGGCGACGGTGCCAGGGCGGCAAAGCGTTCGTCGTTGCCCAAGCCCTGCGCGCGTCCCCCCAATTGACTTGCCTTAAGGCATTGTCTTTACAGCCTCGAACCCGCGCGCGTCGCAACGACGATGCAGCCCGCTTGTCTATTTATCTGTAAGAAAAATCGCCGGACCCATGCTCGAAAAAACCTATGATGCTGCCGCGGTTGAACCGCAAATCGTGAAACGTTGGGAAGAGGCCGACGCCTTCAAAGCCGGGGCAGGGGCAAAACCCGATGCCGACCCATTCTGCATCGTCATCCCTCCGCCTAACGTCACCGGTTCGCTGCATGTGGGCCACGCGCTGAACAACACCATCCAGGACATTCTGGTGCGGTTTCAACGCATGCAGGGCAAGAACGTCCTCTGGCAACCGGGCATGGACCATGCAGGCATCGCCACGCAGATGGTGGTTGAGCGTCAACTGGCAGCAAACGGCCAACCGTCGCGCCGCGAAATGGGCCGGGAAAAATTTGTTGAGCGCGTTTGGGAGTGGAAGGCTGAGTCCGGCGGCACGATCTTCAACCAGCTCAAACGGCTCGGCGCGTCCTGCGATTGGTCCCGCGAACGCTTCACAATGGATGACGGTTTGTCGGAGGCTGTCCTCAAAGTCTTCGTTGATCTCTACAATGAGGGCTTGATTTACCGCGGCAAACGCCTGGTGAACTGGGACCCCCATTTTGAAACCGCAATTTCCGATCTCGAAGTCGAGAACGAAGAAGTTGACGGCCACATGTGGCACTTCAAATATCCGCTGGCCCGTGACCCGGAGACCGGTGAACGGGCGACCTACGAGTATGTCGAGAAAAATGAGGATGGCGAGGTCATCCTGCGGGAGACGCGTGATTATATTTCCATCGCAACGACCCGCCCCGAAACCATGTTGGGGGATGGGGCAGTTGCTGTTCACCCAGATGATGAGCGTTACGCACCAATCGTCGGTAAACTCTGCGAAATTCCCATTGGACCAAAGGCGCATCGCCGTCTGATCCCGATCATCACGGATGAATACCCAGACCCGGACTTCGGTTCCGGTGCAGTGAAAATCACCGGCGCCCACGACTTTAGCGACTATGAAGTCGCAAAACGTGGCGGCATTCCCCTCTACCGCTTGATGGACGTGCGCGGCGCGATGCGCGCCGATGGGGACGCCTATGGGGAGGAATCCGCCAAAGCCAAAGCCATCGTTGAAAGCGGTCAGATGCCGGATGAAAAGGCCGTCGACGCGATCAATCTGGTGCCGGAAGAGTACCGCGGACTGGATCGTTTCGAAGCCCGCAAACGGGTCATTGCGGACATTGATACCGAAGGCCTCATGATCATGGTGGAAGACAAAAAGATCATGCAGCCTTTCGGTGACCGTTCTAAAGTCGTCATCGAACCGATGCTGACCGACCAGTGGTTTTGCGACGCAGCCACGCTCGCCAAGCCAGCCCTGGCGTCGGTTAAAGAAGGTCGTACTGAGTTTGTCCCGAAGAATTGGGAGACCACCTATTTCAACTGGATGGAAAACATCCAGCCCTGGTGCATTTCACGGCAATTGTGGTGGGGCCATCGTATCCCCGCCTGGTTCGGCCCGGACGGGAAGATTTTCGTCGCCCGATCCGTGTCGGATGCCGAGGCCGAAGCGCGCGCACACTATGGGGACAATGTTGATCTGGAGCGTGACCCCGACGTGCTGGATACGTGGTTTTCGTCCGCCCTTTGGCCGTTCTCAACCCTTGGCTGGCCTGAAAAAACCAAAGAGTTGGAGGCGTACTATCAGACCGACGTTTTGGTGACCGCGTTCGACATCATCTTCTTCTGGGTTGCTCGCATGATGATGTTCGGCAACCACTTTATGAAAGACGCCGACGGCACACCCATCGAGCCGTTCCACACCGTTTATGTCCACGGTGTGGTGACGGACAAAGACGGGCAGAAAATGTCGAAGTCCAAAGGCAACGTCATTAACCCGCTTGATCTCATGGACGAGTTTGGCACCGACGCTTTGCGCTTTACATTGGCGATCATGGCCGGGCAGGGGCGGGTGGTGCGCCTCGATCCTGAACGCGTGGCGGGCTACCGCAATTTCGGAACCAAACTTTGGAACGCCACGCGGTTTGCGCAGATGAACGGTGTGGCCCCCAACCCGATCTTCAACACCTCTGACGTGTCGTTGCAGGTCAACCGTTGGATTTTGACCGAGCTGTCCAACACCATCGAAGCGGTTACCGAGGGTATCGAGAAGTACCGCTTCAACGATGCGTCGGCTGCCGCCTACCGCTTCGTTTGGAACACATTTTGCGATTGGTATCTCGAATTTCTCAAACCGGTGTTCAACGGGGCCGATGAGACAGCCAAAGCGGAATGCCAAGCCGTGGCCGCCGCCGTCTTGGACGATATATACAAACTGCTCCATCCGTTTATGCCGTTCATGACGGAAGAGCTTTGGTCGTCCACTGCAAATGGTGAGCGCGATGCACTGCTGTGCCATGCCCGGTGGCCTAAGCCCACGCTGACCGATGCGGATGCCGCCGCCGAGATGAACTGGTTGATCGACCTTGTCAGCAGCATTCGTTCGTTGCGTTCGGAAATGAATATCAAACCATCTCTTGAAATCCCGCTCGTGGTCGTCGGCGCAAATGCTGAGACCTCCGCGCGGTTGACGCGACACAGCACATCGCTCAGCCGCATGGCGCGTATCGCCTCGGTGGAGCTTGCCACCGAAAGCCCCAAGGGTGCGGCTCAAATCGTAGTGGGTGAGGCGACGGCCTGCCTACCGCTTGAAGGCGTCATCGATTTTGCGGCAGAGCGAGAACGCCTGGAAAAGGAGAGGGCGGGGCTTGAGAAGGAGATCAAGCAGCTTTCTGGAAAACTCAGCAATGAAAAGTTCATCACCAACGCGCCGGATGCTGTGGTTCAAGAAAACCGTGATCGCCTGGCAAACGCGCAGGACAAACAAGGCAAACTCAACGACGCACTAGAACGGCTCGCCGGCTTCGGCTGATCGAGGGGACGCCTTTAAACCGGACAGATGGAACCCTAACTGTTGCGCTGATAGAGTTAGACCGGCGTCAAAGCGAGTGGCCTAAATCATGCGACCATTGGTCAAACCGCCGGCTGGCTTCACGGTCTACCGGTTTGTGCGCCCCGGTTGATAGGCTTACGTTAAGACCAAGCGTGTTGGCTGGATGAGTCGCGCGAATCAAACGCAAGAAGAAAGAGTGTCCATGAAGGATCCGATCGAAACCGCCATGAACCTGGTGCCCATGGTGGTGGAACAGACCAACCGCGGTGAACGCGCCTATGATATTTTCTCCAGGCTTCTGAAAGAGCGCATCATTTTCATCACCGGCCCGATCGAAGACGGCATGGCCATGTTGGTCTGCGCTCAGCTTCTGTATCTTGAAGCCGAAAATCCAAAAAAAGAAATCGCGCTTTACATCAATTCCCCCGGCGGCGTCGTAACATCGGGCATGGGCATTTATGACACGATGCAGTTTATACGCCCCCCCGTAGCCACGTTGTGCATGGGTCAGGCCGCATCTATGGGCTCGCTCCTTTTGACGGCGGGTGCCCCGGATATGCGCTTTATCTTGCCCAATGCCCGGGTCATGCTGCACCAACCATCCGGCGGGTTCCAAGGCCAAGCGTCCGACATCGAACGCCACGCCCAGGACATCATCAAGCTGAAACGCCGGTTGAACGAGGTCTACGTCAAACACACCGGCAAGGATTACGACACCATCGAGAAGACGCTGGATCGAGACCACTTCATGACGGCGGAAGAATCGGTTGAATTCGGTATCGTCGATAAGGTCATCTCAAGCCGCGCTGAAATTGAATCCGACGCCGACGGCGATTCATAGGACAGCCAAGCTGCGGTTTTGAGCACCAAAACACCGTTTCGTCGCCTCTTTGAGCGACGGGACGGGCAAAAGGTGCGGCATGACGGTCGCGGTGTTAAGAGAAAGTTGAGTTGGCCATTGCTACCCTGTCGCTTCTGTGGCGGAATTGCAGTTGGATCAGCGCCCAGTTTTGGCGCATTTTTGACCAGGCTATGGATGTGCAAATCGGTCGGTCCGGGTTGTGGGGTTGCCGGATAAGGCAAGCGTTGCAGTCCAAGTGCGCATACGGTGCAGAGCACCGGGAGAAGGTGAATACATGAGCAAGGTTTCGAACAACGGCGGCGATTCCAAGAATACGCTTTACTGCTCGTTTTGCGGGAAGAGCCAGCATGAGGTGCGCAAACTGATTGCCGGGCCAACAGTGTTCATCTGCGATGAGTGTGTTGAGCTGTGCATGGACATCATCCGGGAGGAAAACAAATCCTCGCTGGTAAAGTCGACCGAAGGCACGCCGCCGCCGCAAGAAATATTGGATGTGTTGAACGACTACGTCATCGGCCAACCCCACGCTAAGCGTGTGCTTTCGGTGGCCGTGCACAACCATTACAAGCGTTTGAACCACGCGACGGAAAACGGCGATGTAGAGTTGGCGAAATCCAACATCATGCTCATCGGACCGACCGGTTGTGGCAAAACACTCCTTGCCCAAACTTTGGCTCGGATCCTCGACGTGCCGTTCACCATGGCTGATGCAACCACGCTGACCGAAGCCGGTTACGTCGGCGAAGATGTTGAAAACATTATTCTCAAGCTCCTCCAGTCGGCTGACTATAACGTTGAGCGGGCGCAACGCGGCATCGTTTATATCGACGAGGTCGATAAGATCTCGCGGAAATCCGACAACCCTTCCATCACCCGAGACGTATCGGGCGAAGGCGTTCAGCAGGCACTGCTGAAAATCATGGAAGGCACGGTGGCTTCTGTCCCACCGCAGGGTGGTCGCAAACATCCACAGCAGGAATTCTTGCAGGTTGATACGACCAACATCCTGTTCATTTGCGGCGGCGCGTTTGCAGGGCTCGACAAGATTATTTCTGACCGTGGCCGCAACACCGGCATCGGGTTCGGCGCCAACGTGGAGTCCCCCGAAGATCGAAAAACGGGCGAACTCTTCAAGTCACTGGAGCCGGAGGATCTTTTGCGCTTCGGCCTGATTCCGGAATTCGTCGGCCGGATTCCCGTTCTCGCGACGCTCGAAGACTTGGATGAAGACGCCCTGGTGCAGATTCTGTCAGAACCCAAGAATGCACTCGTCAAGCAGTACCAACGCCTGTTCGATATGGAAGACGTGAAGCTGTCCTTCCAAGAGGACGCCCTGCGCGCGATCGCAAAGAAAGCGATCATTCGTAAAACGGGCGCTCGTGGTCTGCGATCCATCATCGAGGCGATCTTGCTGGACACCATGTTTGAACTGCCCGGTCTTGATGGGGTGGAAGAGGTGGTGATCTCCGAGGAGGTTGTCGGCGGCAACACCCGTCCGCTCTACATCTATTCCGACCGCGAAACACAGCAGGAAACCGCCGAAAGCGCTTAACGGTTGGAGGGCAGACCCTAATTGGGTCTTTTCCCGGATGGATATGCCTTTGGGGTGGGTGCGCGCTGTACCCGCCAAAGGTATAAGCGGTGCTGACGAGGTTAGTCCCGCTATCCATTGTAGTCATCACATATGGGTCGTGCGTACAGGTTTGTCGGCGAGCAATCCCCGTCGCGCGTGCATGTTAGAGCATCGATAAATCGCGGTATTTGCGCAAATCCGCCTATCACATTGGTGCCGGTCATCGACACGGGTCATCCCTGCCGGTCTTCCCCACTGGTCTTGGCTATTGGCGCGCGCCTGTTGCCGACCGTCACGTTACGCACACATTGTCATTCCGACAGTCGCTAATTCGCGTCTGGCGCGAAGCGAAGAGCATCGTTCTTCAAGCGCGATCCGATCGGACAAATTCATCCCACCACTTGAATGGGCGAGTTCAAAAACCCACGTCACCCAGTGGTCCGGAGACACGTGGGCGCTTTTGTTGGTTGAGACGTGAGGCCGCCACAGCGGCCTAACCAAAACAGCATTTGCGCAACGTGTCGCCTTTAGCCGGTGCAAAAAGGTGGTCTATGCTGACACCAAGGATTCGGCGGCGGCCTTACGCGCTGGCTCAATAATTAAGGAATGACGCATGTCAGACGATAAGAAGACTGAAATTGGTTTTGATCCTGCGGGCGGTGTTTTCCCCGTTTTGCCGCTGCGCGACATTGTTGTTTTCCCGCACATGATTGTGCCTCTCTTCGTGGGCCGTGAAAAATCAATCACCGCGCTCGAAGAAGTGATGCGCAATGATAAGCAAATTCTGCTGGTGACGCAGAAAAACCCCGGCGACGATGACCCTGCACCGTCCGCGATGTACGATATCGGTACGCTGGCCACCGT
>JBCBCT010000124.1:0-7900 GCA_038530365.1 Pseudomonadota bacterium
CGACGCCAATCTCTTTGACCGGACCCAGCGGTGCCATCGGAACGCTGACGGTGAACGCGGATGGCTCGTTCATCTTTGCAGGCTCGGCCAACTACAACACCGCAGCCGATGGGCCGGTGCCGGGCATTGTCTACACACTTGACGACGGCAATGGCGGTACGGCTCAGGCAGCACTGCAAATCACGGTGACGGCGGTGAACGACGCCCCCGTTGCGACCCCCGACAGCGTCACAACCAATGAAGACGCCATAATCTTCGGCAACGTTATCACCGCAGACAATGGAAGCGGTGTGGACAGCGATGCCGATAGCGATCCGCTGACGGTGGTGGGTGCAACGGTGGATGTTGACGGCAGCGGCACACAGGTGCCGTTGGTTCTGGGCGTGGCAACGCCACTGGCCAACGCCGTGGGTCCGGTGGGCACGCTGACGCTCAACGCTGATGGCAGCTTTGCGTTCGATCCGGCAAGCGATTTCAACACGGCCACCGGCGGTCCCGTTCCAACGATTGGCTACACCATCGAAGACCCGTCAGGCGCACCTGCCAGCGCGACCCTGACAATTGCCGTTGCCCCCGTGAACGATGCCCCTGAGGCTTCGACGGACACAGTCGCGGCACTTGAAGACGTGGCGACCCCGCTTTCGATCACGCTGCCCACCGACATTGATGATCCGTCCTTCGCGATAACCGTGCTGATCAACCAGGTGCCAAGCGCCGGGCAGGGCACGGTGACCTACACACTTGATGGCGGCGGAACGGCAACGGTGGGCGCTGGATCCACCCTGTCCTTGAGCGAACTTGCAACCCTCACGTTCACAGGTGCCGCGAACTATAACGGCCTGGTTGACCCGATCCTCTACACCGCAATCGATGATGATTTCGCTGCCGATGCCGGCTCCGAAGGCACGGTGTTGATCACGGTTACCCCGGTCAACGACGCCCCCAACGCAACCGATGATGGACCGGTCACCACGGTGGAAGATACAGTTTCCACCGGCAACGTGCTGGCCAATGACACTGATCCTGACGGCGATACGCTTTCCGTCGTGACCTTCAGCGTCCAAGGTGGCGCGGGCCCCGTTGCGGCGGGCGGTGTGGAGTTCATTGCCGGTGTTGGCACCCTGACGGTGGCCGCCAACGGCGATTTCATCTTCACGCCGATTGCCGACTATAACGGCCCGGTCCCGCCCGTAAGCTATACGATCAGCGATGGAAACGGTGGCAGTGCTGCGGCGTTCCTCACCTTCGATCCGGTATCGGGGGCAAACGATGCACCGATTGCCGTCGACAACGCCTACACAACGGCGGAAGAGACAACACTGGTCGGAAATCTCATCACCGACGACAACGGCGGCGGCATCGACAGCGACTTGGATGGCGATGCCTTGACGCTTGCTGCCTACACGGTTCCCGGCCAACCCGGACCGTTCATCCTCGGCACACCCGTGACGCTCGCGGGCTTCGGCGAATTGACGGTGGCGGCAAGCGGTGCGTTTACCTTCGTGCCCTCGGCGGATTTCAATGGCACCGGGCCATCGATTGTCTACACCATCAGCGATGGCAACGGCGGAACCGATGATGGTGTTGCCACCATCCTCGTCACCGCGGTCAACGATGCGCCCACCGCAAGCGCCCCGGCGGCTACGACGGCAGAGGACACAACAGTCACCGGTACCGTCACCATGGCCGACATCGATGGCGACACCCCTACGGCAAGCCTGCAAACACAGGCCACGAACGGTGCAGCCACCATCAACCCGGACGGCACATGGAGCTACACCCCTGCCGCTGATTTCAACGGCGCCGACGCCTTCACCGTTCTGGTGGACGATGGTGCCGGTGGTACAACGACTGTGACGGTGGACGTAGCGGTGACACCGGTCGCCGATGTCAACGACGATCAGATCAGCACCGATGAAGACACGCCGGTCACCGCCAATGTGCTCACCGGTCTTGGAACTGATGGCGGTGCTGGCACGGATACATTCGCTGGGCCGACAGTGATTACCGCGGTGAGCCAGGGCTCAAACGGTTCGGTCACCTTCACCGTTGGCGGTGACATCACCTATACACCGGATGCGGATTTCCATGGCGTGGACAGTTTCACCTACACCGTGACCGCTGCGGGCACGACGGAAACAGCGACAGTCTTTGTCACCGTCAATCCAACCAACGATGCTCCCACCGGGACGGCAGCGCCAGCGCTCACAGCGGAGGAAACACCGGTGTCCGGCGTGGTTACCATGGCTGATCTGGACGGCGACATCCCAACCGCCAGCCTCGACACGCCAGCCAGCAATGGTGCCGTGGTCGTCAACCCGGACGGCACCTGGACTTACACGCCCGACGTTGATTTTGACGGCACCGATTCTTTCCTCGTCCTTGTTGACGATGGCCAAGGCGGCACATCCACTGTGCTGGTTGAGGTGACAGTGGTCGGCATCAACGATGCCCCTGAGGCGGTGGACGAAACGCGCTTGATCTTCGAAGACACGCCAACGCCATTGGCCATCACGGTGCCAACGGATGTAGACGATGCGTCCGCGGATCTGCGCACGATCATCATTCAAACGCCGTCGTCATCCCAGGGCACGGTGACGTTTGTTCCCGATGCAAACCCAGCTGGCCCGCCGGTTACGCTCACATCTGGCATGATCCTGTCCAACGCAGAACTCGCCAGCCTGGTCTTCACGGCGCAAACCGGCTTCCTCGGTGCGGTCAACCCCATTGTCTATATCAGCTCCGATGATGATGGCGCATCCGATGCCGACAGCCGCGGTACGGTGGAGATCACGGTGACCGATGTTCCGCTTGAAACAACCGCCAGCGAACCGCCCCAAACCATTGATGAAGACACGGTGCTGACCGGTCAGATCGATATTGTGACAGGCTATCCTATCACCGTGACGGAGGTTACCCCACCGGCAAACGGAACCTTGGTGATCACAGACCCAACGACGGGCGCCTATACCTATACTCCAAACGCGGACTTTAGTGGACCGGACCAATTCACTGTGCTGGTCGATGATGGCCAAGGCGCGCCGATCACAGTTGTTGTGGATGTGACCGTGAACCCCGTCGACGATGCGCCGGTTCAAACTGCGCCGTTGCCGACTGTTTCGGGAACCGACGGGTCAACGGTGGTTGTCGACATGTCCGTCTACGTCAGTGACGTTGACTCATCGCTCACGTGGACGGCCACCGGCCCCTTGCCGGGGATCACCATTGATCCGGCAACGGGCGTTTTGACGGTGGCCCTACCGCCCGACGCGTCGCAAACCGGCCCACACCTGATCACCATCACGGCCAGTGATAGCGTGAACCCACCGCTGGTTCTCACCCAGGAGATTGTGGCCACCAATATACCGCCGGTGAGCCTCATGGCCCCGAGCCTGAACGTGCGGGACGGTGACCCCGTGGCGATATCCGCTGTGCCACTCTTTAACGATGCCGATGGAGATGCGCTCAGCTACACCTCCGCCGATCTGCCCGCCTTCCTGTCGATTGATCCGGCAACCGGGGCGATCACAGGAACGGTACCTGCGGGCTTTGATGCCGGTGCCGTGTTGACCTTCACCATCACCGCCGATGACGGGCAGGGTGGAGTGGCCAGCACAACGGTCACGCTCAATCCGTTTGTCCCCAGCGACATCACGGAAGACCAGCGTTCGCCCCGAAATGATGCCGACACCCGCACCTTAACCGACGTGCGCACGGTGGAGCCTGAAGTGCCCTTCGTGGTGGATGCCATCAGTGAGATCGATGATCTCAACAGCACCCGCGCGCTGGATGGGGACGACGGCGTGGTTCTTGATGCTGTGGACGCCATTGATGCGCTGCCATCGCTGATCAACGCCAACCCCAATGATCCCGAAGTGCTGCGTGCGGTGGAAGCCATCGAGGCCCTTCGTCAGGTCCATCGCGAGATCGCGTTTGATCAAGGCTCAGCCTTTGAAACCTGGGATGTTGAAGGCCTAACCGGCTTTTCCCTGCGCTTTGGCTATGGCGACAGCGAGACCGGGAACAGTGGCGATAGCGACCGGGTTGGCGGTGTGGTCTATGAAGACGGTGCCGGCATTCTTGGCCAATTGATCATCGAGACCTACGTGCGCGAGCGCATCTTGTTTATCGATGTCAACAACAGCTTCGACCCTGCCCGCCAGGGCATCGTTGAGCGCTATTCGGTGGCGATGGTGGATGGTTCCGAGGTGCCGGATTGGGTTCGCATCGTGCGAGATGGTTTTATCGTGGCCGAACGCCCGGCGAGCCTGCTTGACCTTGAGTTGGTGATCAAAGCCCACATGCAGGACGGATCGGAAATCAGCCGAGCGGTCCGCATTGACGGTCCAACGGGCGAAATCCAGCCACTGGATGATGGCTTCGACGGTCCCAATGGCGGCCCCGATGACGGTCCCGATGAAGGCCCTTTGGCGTTTGACGGGCAGTTGCGCAAACTGGCCAAAAGCGGGTGAGCATCTAACCCTTTTGTTGAATGGCTGGACACATGCGGCCAATCGGGCCTGAGGTTGATCGGTCATGGCTGACATTGAACCCTTGGTTTTTTCGCAACCGTTGATCGCCATCGCGGTATTATTGATCGTCTGTTTTGGATCGATCATTCAAGCGGGGCTGGGCATGGGCTTTGGCCTGTCGGCGGCCCCCGTTTTGGCCCTGATCGACCCCGCCCTGGTTCCCGCAGCTGCGCTTTATTTAGGGGCGTCCACCGCCATCGCCGGTGCTTTGTCGGAACGGGGAACCATTGTGTGGCGTGAGGTCGGCGTCGGCATGGCAGGCCGCGCCAGCGGCATCGCCATGGGGCTTGTGGTGCTGGTGTTTCTCATCACCGACCGAAGCCTTTTTCAGTTTGCCTTCGGCATCATCATCGCCTTTGCCGTCATCCTGACTGTGCTTGGCTGGCAATTGGCGATGAATGACCGCAACCTCATATCCATGGGCGTGGTGTCGGGTTTCATGGGCGTCGTCACATCGGTCGGCGCGCCGCCATTGGCCCTCATTTACCAGTCCCAAGACCCCGCCACTGCAAGACCAACCCTGGCAACCTTCTTCGCCTTCGGCGGTCTGCTATCGCTGGCTGGCCTCTATCTCACCGGCATAGCCGGCTTAGACGACCTGTGGATGGCCCTTTTCATGGCCCCCGCGGCCCTCATCGGAACAGCGTTTGGCCGAAAACTCCGGGGCCGCTTTTCCAACCGCTATAAACCCCTCCTTCTCGCCCTATCAGGAACCGCAGCCCTACTGCTGGTGATCAAGGGCGGTTGGGGTGTGTTTGGTTGATTGGCTCAGTTGGCGGTGCCGACGAACAACGCCTGTCCGTTGAGCCGATAGCTGTTGATTGCATCTTGGCCTTGCTTCGACACCAGCCAGCGCTCGAATGCGGCGGCTGCTTTTGCGGCGATGTGGGGGTGAGGTTTGGGATTTATGGGGATGTAGCTGTAGGGGTTGAGGAGATCAGGATCGCCTTCAAATAAGAGCGCAAGATCGCGCTTGTTTTGAAAGGTGAGCCAGCTGGCGCGGTCAGACAGGGTGTAGGCGCCCATGGCGGCCGCGGTGTTGAGCGCGGCGCCCATGCCGGAACCGGTTTCGCGATACCAGGGTTTATTGTCGACACGTTCATCGGAAGCCCACAGGGCGCGCTCTTTTTGGTGTGTCCCGCTGTCGTCTCCACGGCTGACGAAAAGTGCGCGATTGTGTGCGATGCGAACTAACGCTTCCCGGGCCGTTTTAGCTTCTTTGATCTTAGCCGGGTCCCCGCGTGGTCCCACGATGACAAAATCATTGACCATGATCGGCGTCCGCCGCAGGCCGTAGCCGGCTCTCACAAAGGCTTCCTCAGCAGCCTTCGCGTGAACCAACACGGCATCCACGTCGCCCGATTGCCCAAGGCGCAGCGCTTGTCCTGTGCCAACGACGACGAGCTGTATATCCAGGCCCAACGCCTTTTCGGCCTGTGGGATCAGCAGATCGGCAAGGCCCGAATTTTCAAACGAGGTGGTGACAGCAACGCGCAGCACCGGCTCCGCTGCATCGGCCCTTGGGGCGGGCATCGTGGCCGCGAGCGTTGCGATCAGCGCTGCCCAAACCAAAAATCTAACACGGTCCATCATTCCACAATGTCTCCGGCGAGATAGGCCCGCGCCTCCCGGCTGTTTGGTTGATCAAAAAAAGCGTCAGCCGGGCCATGCTCCAACACCGTTCCGCGGTGAAGGAAGAGTGCGTGGTCGGCCAGCCGCTTGGCCTGCCCAAGATCATGGGTGGCCAGAAACACCGTCTTGTCGCTTTCGGTGAACGCGCGCACCGCAGTCTCGATGAGCCGGGTGGTGCTACCATCAAGATTGGTGGTCGGCTCGTCCATCACCAGCACGTCGGGTTCCATCACCAGCGCGCGGGCAAGGGCGAGCAGCTGCCGCTCGCCGCCTGATAGGTCCGACGCCCGGCGCTTGAAGTGGGGGGCAAGGCCAAACCGGGTACCGATGTCTGCAGCGCGCGATTCGCGCTCAGCCTTTCCGACGCCGCCGAGCCAAAGGGGATAGGCGAGATTACCAAGCACCGACCGCCGCAGCAGTGTGGGCGTTTGGGACACAAAGGCCCGCACGGGATGGGGAAGAGCCGCGGCCTCGGACCATCTAAGCGTCCCCGCCGCGAGACGTTCCATGCCGCACAGCGCCCGAAGCAAGGTGGATTTTCCAGCACCATTTGGCCCCAAAACGACATTAATACCGTGAAGGGGCAGGGTGGCCGTCACACCGTTCAAAATCGCTGTGCCTTGCCGTTTGATGACCAAAGCATTGAGAGACAGTTGCTTCACCACCGCGCCCGCCTTTCCGTGCCCGATAGGCCGTGGACCAGCAGGCTGACGCAAATCGCAAGCAGGATCAAAACAAACCCAAGACCCAGCGCCAGCGCAAAATCCCCCCGTGACGTTTCAAGCGCGATGGCCGTTGTGAGCACGCGGGTGGCTTGGTCAATATTGCCGCCCACGATCATGATCGCGCCCACCTCTCCGATGGCTCGGCCAAACCCAGCCAGCGCCGCCGTGAGCAGGCCGCGTCGCCCGTCCGCCACCAATGTCACCATGCGTTGCCAGCGCGTGGCGTTCAGCGAGATGAGGAGATCATGGTACTCGCCCCAAAGCTCCCGCATGGTTTGATGTGCAATGGAGGCAATCAGGGGGGTGATGATAATCACCTGCGCGATAACCATGGCTGTTGGCGTAAACAGAAGGCCCAAAACGCCAAACGGACCGCTGCGCGACAACAAAATATAGACGATCAATCCCACCACCACCGGCGGCAGCCCCATCATTGCGTTGAGAATGGCAACCACTGTTCGACGCCAACGAAACCTGCGCACGGCAAGCCAAGCACCCAGGGGCATGCCAATGAGCGATGCGATCGCCACCGCCGACACGCTCACCTGGAGGGAGCGCAGGGTGATGTCCACCAAGGTTGCGTCAAACCCCACCACCAGGGCGAAGGCGGCCTGAAGGCCTTGCCAAAGATCATTCATCCGCGCCGTTTAACAGGGCGGTCGTGGGTACGGCAAAGACCAATGCGCCAGAAACGAAATGACCAGCGACGCTTTTTCATGATGAGGGAGCGGACCTGCGAAGCGTTTGCCAAAGCGCGGGGCGCGCGAAACCATCAGGCGCGGTCTGAAAAAGTGTCACAGCCCCCTGCGCCGTAGATCGGTAGGCCATCGGACGGAATGCTGATAGCACTTCGGCCATGCTCCTTGCTGTCGAAAACCTGCACAAATCCTACCCGACCGAAGAAGGCGATCTCGCCGTGCTGCGCGGCGTTGATCTGGCCATCGGAAGGACGGAACGCGTTGCACTGACGGGTGAGTCCGGGTCTGGCAAATGCAGCAGCGTGCTTTTGCC
>JBCBCT010000125.1:0-7637 GCA_038530365.1 Pseudomonadota bacterium
TTACATTCCGTTGCTTTGAGTTCGATTGGGCGCGCGCTTCGTACCGGCGATCAAGTCTTAAACCGTGGAACGCGTCACATCACACTCGTTTTGGCGGGAGATACCGGGTACGCGCCTCACAGAGCTGCGCCACGGCCCAAAAGCGTTTCCAAACACGGGCGCACCCTGTCGTTTGCAGAGACCACGCGTTTTATCCGCAGCGAAATCAACGGCGACATCAACTTTGCAAATATGGAAACTGTGATTTCGGGGCGCCGCAGCCTGCAGGCGCGGCCCAAAGCGTTTAACTTCGTCACCCATCCCAATGGCGCGCGGCATTTGGTCAATGCCGGTTTCAATTTGTTCTCGATGGCCAACAACCATTCCTTCGACTACGGAGCGGAAGGGGTGCGCGAGAGCGTCCGCCATGCCGATGCGCTGCAAAAAGATGGGTTGCTTGCCCACGCTGGGGTCGGTCTGAATCGGTCTCAAGCGGCGGCGGCGCCGGTGTTTTCCATGAAAGGGTCGCGCTTTACTTTTGGAAGCATCGGTATCGGAGCCTCATCCGGAGGCATTCAACGGGCAACCGCCACGCGGCCGGGGCAGTTGAATCTGCGCAATCCCCGCGACCTGGGCTTGCTGATGTCCAACCTGCGGACCGCGGATGCCGATTACCGCATTCTTTCGGTTCATCAAGGTCCCGAACGCATGATCCGGCCTTCGGCGTATGAGGTGGCGGGTGTTCGAAACACCATGCTCAAACAGGGGGATATTGACCTCTACATCGGCCACCACGCCCATGTGGCGCGGGGTGTTGAACTTAACGGTGACCGGTTGGTGATTTATGGTCTGGGCAATTTCCTGCACCACGGCACGGCCAACATGGCGGGAAAGGGCGGGTGTCGCGACTACAGTCTTTTGATGCGCGTGCACCTTGTCGCCAAGGACGGAGAAAAGCCGAAGCTCGCCGCGCTCGAAGCGTTGCCGATCACCGCGACCCATGTGCAGACCAAGCGAATGACGCCACTCCGGGCGGCACAGCGCATTGCAATCCTGAACGGGTTGGCGAAGCAGTTTGACAGCAAAAACGGCACGTCTAGCGGTGTTCGGTTCGACATTCAAAACGATGGGCGTGGTTTGTTTTGCACGCCAGCTGCCGCGGGGAACGCCGCGACGCGGTCACTGTGTGCAAGCCACCGACCATTTGATGGCAGCCGAGCAAAGCGCTACGCGCGGGCTTTGGCTACATGCGGCCGGTCCTATCGTCATCGCCGCAGCGACGGTGACAGCGCGCCCCTTTTGCTGACCAAAAAGGCGACAACGCCCCCAAAGGTGCGCACGTCCAAACGGGCCAAGCCTTTTCGTAGCGCCAACCTGCGGGGAACGGCCAAGCGAACCGTTCAAAAACGGCGCAGAACCCAGGTCGCGATCCTGTCACGCAAACGGCCAAACTTGAGCCGCATGACGAAAGCGCAACGCAAAACCTATTGGACCAAGGTTTGGTACGCCAAACAGGCCAGGAAGCGCGCGCGCCGTCGCAACTAGGCGTTTGTTTCCTCAACTGGTCCGTCTTGCCTCGTATGGCCTTGCGGCTGACCGGTTGACGCTCCCGCGCGGCTCCCTTACACGCCTGCTCCATAAATCACCCACCCGCGTTGTTGGCGGGACTGGATAGACCAGGAGCATACTGTGATGGCTGACGCTGCCGTTTCCTCTTCCCTTGATTTTCGCTTTCCCGATGGATCTGTGCGCAGCTATCATGCTGGTGTTACAGGGGCCGAAATTGCTGCGGGCATTTCAAAATCACTTGCCAAGAAGGCTGTGGCCTGCGCCCTGAACGGCGAATTGACCGATTTGTCGGAGCCGCTGGAGCGTGCCGGTGACATCGAGTTCATCACCCGCACCGACGATCGCGCTTTGGAACTCATTCGTCACGACTGCGCCCATGTTCTGGCAGAGGCGGTGCAGGAAATTTGGCCCGACACGAAGGTGTCGATAGGACCGGTCATCGAAAACGGTTTCTACTACGATTTTGACCGGGACGAGCCGTTCACGCCGGAAGACCTCACGGTCATCGAAAAGAAGATGACGCAGATCATCCAGCGAAACGAGGCTTTTACGCGCCAGGTTGTGAGCCGAGATGAGGCGCGGGCGATCTTTGAGGAGCTCGACGAGCCCTATAAGGTGGAGTTGCTGGACGCGATCCCCGAGGGCGAAAGCGTGAAACTTTACCGTCAAGGGGATTGGGTTGATCTGTGTCGTGGGCCTCACATGCCGTCCACGGGGCAGATCGGTCAGGCGTTCAAATTGATGAGCGTGGCCGGTGCCTATTGGCGCGGTGACAGCAACAATCAAATGCTGAGCCGCATTTACGGTACTGCTTGGGCTGACCCCAAACAGCTAAAAGCCTACCTGCTGATGCTGGAGGAAGCGCAAAAGCGTGACCACCGCAAGCTGGGCCGTGAGATGGACCTGTTTCATTTCCAGGAAGAGGGGCCTGGGGTGGTCTTTTGGCATTCTAAGGGATGGAAGGTCTTCCAGAACCTTGTGAACTATATGCGTCGCCGCATTGAAGACGATGGCTATGAGGAAGTGAACGCACCGCAAATTCTCGATAAGGCGTTGTGGGAAACGTCCGGCCACTGGGGCTGGTATCGAGAAAACATGTTCACGACGGTCACCGAAGACGACCGTGAATTTGCGATTAAGCCGATGAATTGCCCCGGCCACGTCCAAATCTTCAAAAACGGTCTGCGGTCATATCGCGAACTGCCGGTTAAACTTGCAGAATTTGGCAACGTGCACCGCTATGAACCGTCTGGGGCGCTGCACGGTTTGATGCGCGTGCGCGGCTTTACGCAGGATGATGCCCACGTCTTTTGCACGCCCGAACAGTTGGAAGCCGAATGCCTGCGGATCAACGAATTGATCCTGTCGACCTACGCCGATTTCGGCTTTGAGCAGATCGTTGTGAAACTCTCCACCCGACCCGAAAAGCGGGTTGGGACGGAAGAAGGCTGGGATCGCGCTGAAAGCATTATGCAGGCTGTGTTGGATCGCATCGAGCGGGAGTCCGACGGACGGATCAAAACAGAGTTGAACCCCGGTGAAGGTGCGTTTTACGGGCCCAAGTTTGAATATGTTTTGCGCGATGCCATCGGGCGCGACTGGCAATGCGGGACAACGCAGGTGGATTTCGCGCTGCCGGAGAGGTTCGGCGCGTTTTATATCGATTCAGAGTCAAACAAGCAGGAACCTGTCATGGTGCACCGCGCAATTTGCGGCTCCATGGAACGCTTTATCGGTATTTTGATTGAGCATTTTGCGGGCCACCTGCCGCTGTGGTTGTCTCCACTCCAGGCGGTGGTCGCCACCATCACGACCGACGCGGACCCCTATGGCGAAAAGGTGACAGCGGCGTTCAAAGCGGCTGGCCTTTCGGTAAAAACGGATTTCCGCAACGAAAAGATCAATTACAAGGTGCGCGAGCATTCCTTGGCCAAAGTGCCGGTGATTGTGGCTGTGGGCATGAAAGAAGCTGAGCAGGGCACGGTTAGCATTCGCCGTTTAGGATCGAAGCATCAAACTGTGATGTCTTTGGAAGAAGCGATCGCGACCCTATCGGAAGAGGCTGTTCCACCGGACGTTAAACGGCGTTTGGCCGCCGCTTCTGAGCTTACAGGCGCGATTTAATTTGTGCGCCGCACTTCGACGCGGATGTTTTGCCCCGGTTTCACGGTGAAGGTGCTGCGAAACGTGCGATTGCCATTTTGTGCAGCCGCTTCGTAGACGCCTTCCGCCAATATGAGGCTGGGGGCGATGTTTTTAGACATGAAGACTTTTTCGCCATCGGCTGTGAACACGGTCCAAGATGTGTTGGCGATGGGGTCCCCACCGGTCCGCGATACCAGGCGGATTGAGACTTCAGCACCGCGGTGTTGCAGTTCTGCGGCTGTAATCTTGCCGGGTTTGACCTGAAGGTCGGCTCGGACGGATGCGTTGATGGTGCCAAAGCGCGACACCACGTGGTAGGTCCCTTCGTTAAGGCGCACAACGCGGTTTGGTTCCACGTTCATGGCGATAAGCTTGCGGCGGCCCTCGGCGTCCTGTTCCAACTCGTAAATCGAAAATCGCAGGTCACGCGGCCGGATCGGTCCGCCTACGGTGGCTGCATTCAAACGCAGTCCCCCTGCATTCAAGACAAAGTCTTCAGCCTGACCATCGCGGGCGAGTTCCACGCGTTTTGTGAGCCCGGCCCGACCGTAGCCCGCATAAACCAGGTATGTTCCAGCGGGCAGGGGGATGCGGACCGTTCCACCTTCTGCAGATTTAACCAGGTTGATTCCGGTCTCGGCGGCTTTGTCGGAAAAGATGCGCCAGACCATGCCTTTTTCGATGGGCGATGCGTTGCTGGTGAGTTTGGCCGATAGACGCAGGGCATAGGTCGTGTCATCCCGGGCTGGGGCGAGCTGTGCAGCTGCACCGTGCACGAGGGCAAAAAATAGCAAAACAGTCGGCGTGGTCAGGCGCAACAGCATGGATGGCACGGCGATCATAAATGGGTCCTCGTCCGACCAGTGTCTGAACGAAAGCTAGAATTCAAGGCAAGAGCCACGGGGAAGCGTCTAGTTTTTTGCTTCCGCGCTAGGCAAGAGCCGTGCTGGCGGGGTATGGCGTGGGCAACAAAAAAAGCTGCCGGTGCCCCATGAGTAATCTTCTCCAAACTCTCCAAACCCGCCGTTCCGCACTCTCTCTCACCCTGGAGGCCCCAGGTCCGGATACCGCGCAAATGGAGACCATTGTGACCATTGCCTCTCGGGTTCCCGACCATGGAAAGCTCGCGCCGTGGCGGTTTGAGGCTTGGTCCATGGGCCGTCGGGAGCGTTTGCACGGTGAATTGACACAATGGCTTGCCTCTGAACCGTCCGTCAGCGAAGGGCAGGACCCGGCGAAACTCCAACAGCAAACCGACAAATTGTTGCACGGCCCCAGCCTTTTGGTCTGCGTGAGCCGGGCGCAGGCGAATCCAAAAATTCCCATGTGGGAACAACATTTGTCGGCTGGCGCGGCATGCATGAAGGCTCTGATGGCTGCAAATGCTCTGGGGTTTGAAGCGCAGTGGCTGACCGCTTGGTACATCTATGCGCAGGGCGGAAACGCGAAACTGGGCCTGGCTGAGCATGAGCAAGTGGCCGGTTTGATCCACATCGGCAGCACCTCGACGCCGAAGTCCGAACGGCCCCGGCCAGAGCTTGCAGAGATTTACACCGTGGTTGATTGATGATCGAGCCGCGCTTCGCGCATCACACTTTTTTCCAGGGACTGTAAAAACATGTTTTACCGCGCCGATGAGCCCCATGGCCTCCCCCATGATCCGTTCAAAGCCTTGGTTGCGCCGCGCCCCATCGGTTGGATCAGCACGCTGTCCAAGGCCGGTGTGCCCAACCTGGCGCCGTACTCATTTTTCAATGCTATCTGCGATCATCCAAAGATTGTGATGTTTGCCTCCTGGGGCATGAAGGACAGTGCGCTGAACGCCGTGGACACGGGGGAATTCACCTTCAATTTTGTTCCCAGCGCAATGCAAGATGCGATGAACGCATCCTCGAAAAGCCTTGGACCGGATGAAGATGAATTTGTTTTTGCGGGTCTCGAAGCGGTGCCGGGAGAGACCGTCGCATGCCCGCGTGTCAAAGGAGTTCCCGCGGCCTTGGAGTGCAAAGCCCTTGAGCCCCATACCCCGACAACGCTGAACGGCGAACCAGCAGCCTATACCATGATTTTGGGACAGGTGACGGGCGTTTTCATCGATGATGCGTTTGTGGATGCGGGTCGATTTGATCTCAGCAAAGCTGATCCGATTATGCGTGCCGGTTACCGTGATTACATGACGGCGGGCGGCTTGTTCGAACTTAAACGGCCGGATGATTGAGACTCGACGGTCTTTCGCCCGTTCGGTGTTGCGGCATTTTTGTCGTTTCATGAAACTGTCGAATTGCCTTGCTATGTCCACATTAAAGGCATAGCTGTCAGCCTTCGAACTTGCCGAACGTCTTTCTGCCCCGTCCAAAACACGATGGTTTCGCGGTCAGCTTTTCTTCAACTTCGAAGCTGGGGCAGCGCTTTTGTATTGCGTGCTGCCTTGATCGTGGTCCTTCCCGGGCCAACTGTAACCAACTGAACTGGACTATTGAAATGACCCCCGGAACTGTAAAATTCTATAACGAAACCAAAGGCTACGGCTTCATTCAGCCGGAAGATGGCAGCAAAGACGTGTTCGTCCACGCCACCGCTTTGGAACGTTGTGGCGTTGCCGCTCTGAACGAAGGCCAAAAGGTCCACTTCGAGACCGACGTCGATGCACGCAGCGGCAAGCCTGCTGTGAGCAAGATCGAACTGGTCTAAGTGTCTGCGTCGCTTGCGGCGCCTTCAGAGAGCTAGAGGAGGGCTGCATCGCTTCGGCGGGTGGCCCTTTTTTTATGATTTGCCTTCTAATATGGGTGGCTCACGGTCCGCTCGTTGAACTTTTTCGCCTCAAGTTTCGCCGTCGACAGACGCGGCTCGGGCTAGCAGGGATTGCGCCTTTTTAAGGTGCGGACGGTCGAGCATAACACCATCGAGCGCGAGAACGCCGGGATTGTCTGCCGCCTCAAAGGCATCAACGATCCGCTTTGCCTCATCAACCGCCTCGGCGCTGGGCGTGAATGCGGCGTTGATCACGGGCACCTGCGCCGGGTGGATCGCCATTTTTCCGGTAAAGCCATCCAGCGCCGCTTCCTGACACTCGGTTTTTAATCCGTCGAGATCGCGAAAGTCCGGGTAGACGGTGTCGATGGGTTGAACACCGGCGGCCACCGCGCCGAGCAGTGCTTGAATGCGCGCGTAGCGGTAGGGATCGCGGTAGCTGCCATCAGCCTTTCGCCGGGCTAGGGCACCGATGTCGGCAGACAGATCCTCTGCGCCCCAGGTCAGACCCATCAACCGTTTGCTCGCTCGCCCATAGGTGTTGGCCTGCAATGCCCCGATGGCGGTCTCTGTGGCAATGGCCAGAATGCGGGTCGCGCCGTCGTTGAGGTTGTTCTCCGCTTCAAACACCCTGAGGATCGCGTCGAGCCGCGTGACATCGCGGCCATGTTCGGATTTTGGCAGGACGATACCTTCCGGCGCCGCCGACATAACCCCGGCGAGATCGTCTTCAGTGAGTTCCGTGTCAAAAGCGTTCACGCGCACATAGAGAGCCGGTCGTCTTTTTTCGCGTTTGGCGTCGGTCAAAAAAGCCAGCGTGGTGGCCCGCGCTTTTGACTTGTCGTCGAGAGCGACGGAGTCCTCCAAATCTATCAGCAAGACGTCGGCACCGCTGCCCAGGCCTTTGGCCAGTTTGCGTTCGCTGTCGCCGGGTATGAAGAGGGCTGATCTCATGATTGTGTCGGTTCGCGCATCATCATGGCCTGGCGGCGGCATTCGCACACCAGCTTGTCGTCCTGGTTGAAGCCGCGATGAATGAAATCGACGATCCCGCGATCTGGCTTCGACCGGGAGGCGCGCACGGCAGCCACCCGCGTTTCAACGCGGATTGTATCGCCTTGGAGAACAGGGTGTGGAAAGCGGGTTTCACTCATGCCCAAATTGCCAATGGTTGTTCCAAGGGTTGTATCGTG
>JBCBCT010000126.1:0-7602 GCA_038530365.1 Pseudomonadota bacterium
ACCGTTCCAGCGCAATGTGCAGGACAACAAACTGTTCACACCGGCCTTTTCCGCCGGCAAAATGCTGGATGTTTTGAGCGATCTTGCGCCCGCCGATACGGGTAAAATCTTTGATTGGGCGGGAAAAGAAGTTCCCGCGTAGCAAAAACCAATCAGGCAACAAAAAAGGGGCTGCCCGTTGGGCAACCCCCGCATTTTCTAAAACCCTAAGGGCCAAAAACGCTGGTGTTAGGCGGAGCGCGAAGGCTGCTCCAACGTCCACCCTTCACCAAAAGTCCCTTTGGGTTTCGTGAAATTGCTCGACATCAGATCACCTCCTTTCAGTTGGTTGAAACACCGAAAGAATGCGCGGTTTTCAGGCATCTGACAAGAGCGGGCCCTGCGGCAGGCCGTCCAGCCTTCAACGGGCGCTCAAACCATAGTCATCGAGCTGCCGCGCAATCCAAAACCGCGGGATAAAATGCCCCCGCGGGTGCACGTCCAGCACGACATCAAACCCAGATGCGCAGTCCCGCCAAACGTGCCGAGTAAACGTCAAAATGGGCACCGCTTTCCATATCTCTTTCTTGGACACGGTTTCTGCACATCGATTGTGTGCCCGCCAATAGGCAACCGCCTCTTCCACAGAACCGCCGGGGCCAAACGGATAGGGCAACACCGTATCGCGAGTTCCATGAACATGGTGCAACGTCACCGGCCGCACGCAACCATCGCCCCGCAAGCTGGCCGTTCCAGACACGGCAAAGACGGCTTTCAACCGGGTTTTGCTGTGACACGCATAGCGCCAGGCCATGGCCCCGCCGTAGGAATATCCCGACACAAATATTTGCGCCCGATCGATGGGCCAACGCTTGGCAATGTCGGCAATCACCGCATCAGCAAACGCAACGTCTGGGCTGTTTGCCGTGCGAAACCGCCAAGTTCGCCCTTGCCCATTGGGGGCCACCAACAAAACGCCCCGCTCTTTGGTAGCACCAGCAATACGGCTGTGCTTCACGATAAGCGTCCCTTGGCGGCCCCAACCGTGGAAATGAAGCAGGACAGGAAGTGGCGTCTTGCCGTCCCAACCCTCCGGTTCGAGCACATGGTAACTTCGATTGTCCAAAACGCACGGCACGGGACCAAGACAGGACCGGTCAGCCGCCTGATCCCGCGCCAACGCGTCATCAAGCGCGGCGCCTACGCCCATAGCGAGTGCAAGGCCAAGGGCGCAGCGTTGGAGGAGGCGTTGAAACAAGGTCATAGCCTTGCGGTAACGCAAGCTGCGCTCAACAAACAGTAAAACTTCAGCGACACGAAAATCGCCATGGCGTTCCTCGCCCTCTTCCGTCAACCATGGGCACACAAAGGCTAGGCCGTTTTGCCCAGGCCACGCCATAGCCCGCAACGCAACCGATGAGGCAAGCCATAACATCGCACGCCCCAATCACGCTTTCCAACGCCACCGCAAGGCGCTTGGTGCTCCATCTCCAGGGCCTCACACGCCCCCCGGGCGTTCGGTTTGGCCCGGGTGAACTGCTGGCGATGATTGAGCAACTGGGGTTTGTCCAAGTGGATTCGATCCAGTGGGTTGAGCGGGCCCATCACATGATCCTCGCCGCACGATCCCAAAGCTATCGACCCAGGGACCTCCAACGCTTGGCGGAAACCGACCGCTCCCTGTTTGAACATTGGACCCACGACGCATCTTTTATCCCAACCATCTTTTACCCCTATTGGAAGCACCGCTTCGAACGACAAAAAGCAAAGAACCGGGCAAAGTTCTCAAGCTGGCAAGGGCCGGGCTACTTGGACCAATGCACCGCATTGTTGGACCGAATTTCCACCGGTGGCAGCCTGCGCTCCCGAGATCTCGATCGACCAAAGGACGTCAAACTCGACATGTGGCAGTGGCATGACGGGAAAGCTGCGCTCGAATATCTTTGGCGAACAGGCGCCCTGGCGATTGCTGGACGAAGTGGATTTGAAAAAATTTACGACCTGCCAACCCGCGTTATACCGGATGCGATACGACATCAAGCTGTCACCGAGGAAGCCTTCATCGATTGGGCTTGCCGATCTGCCTTGGACAGACTGGGGTTTGGAACAGCGGCTGATATCGCCCGCTTCTGGGACCTGGTATCCATCGTCGAAGCAAAAGCTTGGATCAACAGCGAAATGGATTCGACCCAAAACCTTAAGAACGCGCGATTGCTCCCAATCAACGTCACCGACTGTAACGGTCACGTGCGGCCCGGTTATGTCGGTCGCCCGGACCTGCTGGACATAGCCGCCTCGCTCCCCGCCTGCCCGGTACGCGTCCGGGCGCTGTCTCCGTTTGATCCTGTGATCCGGGACCGAAAACGCCTCGCGTCCCTGTTTGGATTTGAATATCGCATCGAAATCTATGTGCCGGAGGCCAAGCGGATTTGGGGCTATTACGTCTTTCCCCTGCTGGAAGGTGACCGACTGGTGGGACGCATAGACATGAGGGCACGAAGATCCAACGACACTTTGGAGGTGAAGCGCGTGTGGTGGGAACCCAAAGTGAAACCCGGCGCGCAACGATGGGCAAAGCTCGGCGCTGAACTTGTCAGGCAGGCGCGATTGGCCGGTGTTGCTAACGTCGTCTGGCTTGAGGGCGCGCGGGACCAGCAATAGCCATCTTCCGCAAACAGCCCACGCTTTGATATAAGACATGATCCAAACCGCCAGAGCACCGTCAAAAGACGGTGTCATGCGGCGCATGATTCAACCAAAAGGAAAGGGCCTGCCATGTTAGGACCCATCAGCCTCATCGGTTTTGGCCTTGCAATCCTTGCTTCCATGGTCATCGGTGCGATTTGGTACACGGTCTTGTCCACGCCCTGGATCAAGGCGAACGGGTTTGGTGCACCTGAAATTGCCAGCATCGAAACAAACGAAAGTGGCGCCATGATCTATGTGGTGGCCGCCCTTTCCCACAGTGTCATGGCGGTGGTTTTGAGCGCTCTCATGGTTCAAACCGGTGCGCTATCGCTGAACGGCGGCCTCGCCCTGGGAATGCTGTGTTGGCTTGGCTTTGCGGTCACGACCATGAGCGTCAACCATCGCTTTCAGATGAAGCCTTGGTCGCTGACCTTCATTGATGCTGGGCATTATCTGGCTGTCTTGCTCGCTCAGGGCGCACTCATTGGCTGGTTCAGCGCAGTCTAAGCCCGGTTCTGCGATGAAGCAGCCGGTGAGCCTCTACCATGTGCGACGCGGACCATTGTCGATGTGGAAGTAACCCGATGGATAGCGCTTGAAGCCCCCTACGGACGGGTGATTGCGCAAAAAGCGGGTCAGCCCACGGGTATTCCCATAAACGTTAAAATCAATGGCCCGACACTTGAGATGGTACGATCCCTTACGACCGCCGACCCGGCGATTGTGCGCACGGCTGCGATGGGTGCTGTTAATTACCACGCGGCCATAGCGTTGGGAAACTTGGCGAATGACCTTTTTCAAACTTCCCGGAACACATTTCCAAGGCGTGCGAATAAGGACGCCGTAAGACTTACCGGACTTTCGACGTGCTGTACGCACCTTGCGTGCAGTGCGGCGCTGTTTCTTACGGGCGGCCCTGCGCTTGGCAATTTGCGCTTTGCGGCGGGGCCTGAGTTTAGCCCGCCGGCGTTTTGTTCGTTTACGGGCAACGGTCGAACCGGCACGGTTTTTCTTGGTTGCTTTTTTCGTCTTTTTTGCTGTCCGGCCGTTTGATTGCGCAGACGCCTTGGCACCGGTCTTCGCCTTGGCTGCACGTTCCTCACGGCGCTTTTTGCGGGCCGCGATGCGGGCTTCCCGCGCTTTTCGCGAGGCTGCACGCCGCTCAGCTTTCGCTTTGCGCGCTCTTTCCCGGGCCGCCTGGACACGCTTTTCGCGCCGCTCGATTTCTTGCTGGTCAAGTTTAGCGGAGGGCCCCAACGACGGATCGCCAATATCGGTCAGTACGGCCTGTGTGCAGCCGGCCAAAATCGCGCAAACGATCATTGCAAAAACAATGCGTGCGGAGCGAACCATAGTGCTTCCCTAAATCCCGTGACGTCCGACTGTTTCAACCCGCTATTCGTTAGGCGTGTTGAACGCGGTGCCCCCCGCCAGAACAGTCGTTAACCCTTTGTTTACTTCTCTGTCCAGCACAGGACAAAGCGCTCTATCGCCGCCACCCCGCGACCTACGAACTCAAAAAACGGCAAACACATGGCAACATCAACCAAAGTTGGAAACAGGGAAAGGCACGTCTTCTCGGTCTTCGCCATTGTATGTTGTCGCCCTCACCCGTCGTCGCCTTCATCCATCATCGCCTTCACCCATCATCGCCCCCATCCATCATCGCCCCCACCCATCATCGCCCCCACCCATCATCGGAAGTCTAATGGACGACACACAGGCTCACACTTACGGTCCGGCGCGACGGGCGGACGGTCTGCCCGGGTCTGCCTTGGGAGGATGACGAATATGAGCCAGAGTGTTTACCCGGTTGCCGATGAGGTCGCCGCGCATGCCCATGTCGATAACGCCGGTTATCTCGATATGTACGCAAAAAGCACTGCGGACCCGGATTCATTTTGGGCGGAACACGGCAAGCGGCTGGACTGGATCAAGCCCTATACCAAGGTTGAAAACTGGACTTACGGCTACCCGAACGTCTCCATCAAGTGGTACGAAGACGGCACGCTGAATGTGGCCGCCAACTGCATCGATCGACACCTGAAAGAGCGTGGCGACCAAGTCGCCATCATCTGGGAAGGCGATGACCCGGCGGACGACGCCAAGATCACCTATAAAGAATTGCACGGCCACGTGTGCCGTCTCGCCAATGTGATGAAGGCCAATGGCGTTCAAAAAGGCGACCGTGTCACGATCTACATGCCGATGATTCCCGAAGCCGCCTATGCGATGCTGGCCTGCGCCCGGATTGGGGCCATCCATTCCATCGTCTTTGGTGGTTTTTCCCCCGACGCCCTGGCCGGGCGGATCGTGGATTGCGATTCAAAATTCGTCATCACGGCGGACGAGGGCTTGCGCGGTGGCAAAACCGTGCCGTTGAAAACCAATACCGACAACGCCATCGAAATTGCAGCCATTTCCGACATCCACGTCGAGCACGTACTGGTGGTCCGCCGCACCGGCGGTGCGATTGGCTGGGAACCGGGCCGCGATATTTGGTACCATGAAGCCGTGGAAACCGTGGACGACACCTGCGAACCCGAAGAGATGAATGCGGAGGATCCGCTGTTCATTCTTTACACGTCAGGCTCCACTGGGCAGCCCAAAGGCGTGCTCCACACCACCGGCGGTTATCTCGTCTGGGCCTCCATGACCCATGAATACGTCTTTGATTACCATGAAGGCGATATTTACTGGTGCACGGCGGACGTCGGTTGGGTCACCGGCCACAGCTACATCGTCTACGGCCCCCTCGCCAACGGTGCGACGACCCTGATGTTTGAAGGCGTTCCGAACTACCCCGACAATTCCCGCTTCTGGCAGGTCTGCGACAAGCACCAAGTCAACATTTTCTACACCGCCCCCACCGCAATCCGCGCGCTAATGCAATCGGGCGATGGCCCCGTGAAAGCGACCGATCGCTCCTCGCTGCGTCTTTTGGGTTCGGTGGGCGAACCGATCAACCCGGAAGCCTGGGAATGGTATCACAAGGTTGTCGGCGACAGCCGTTGCCCCATTGTGGACACGTGGTGGCAGACGGAAACCGGCGGCATCATGATCACACCGCTGCCCGGCGCCACCGCGTTGAAACCCGGATCGGCCACGCGGCCCTTTTTCGGCATTCAGCCACAGCTCGTCGACAATGACGGCATCGAACTGCACGGCGCCACCGAAGGAAACCTCTGCATCACCCATTCCTGGCCCGGCCAGATGCGCACGGTCTACGGCGACCATGAGCGGTTCGTGCAAACCTATTTCTCCACTTATAAAGGCAAGTATTTCACCGGGGACGGCTGCCGCCGCGATGAAGACGGCTACTATTGGATCACGGGCCGGGTGGACGATGTGATCAACGTGTCGGGCCACCGCATGGGCACGGCAGAGGTGGAATCCGCCCTTGTGGCCCATGACGCGGTCTCAGAATCCGCCGTGGTGGGCTTCCCCCACGACATCAAAGGTCAAGGCATCTACTGCTATGTGACCTTGATGGCGGGCACGGAAGCGACGGATGAATTAAAAACGCAGCTGCGCAATCATGTTCGCTCCGAGATCGGTCCCATTGCCTCCCCCGATGCGATCCAATTTGCGCCGGGCTTGCCCAAAACGCGGTCCGGCAAAATCATGCGTCGCATCTTGCGCAAAATTGCGGAGGACGACTTCGGTTCATTGGGCGACACGTCCACCCTCGCCGACCCATCGGTGGTGGATGATCTGATCGAAAATCGCCAAAACAAACGCGACTAAGTCGATACGAACTTTGCGGCGGGTCTAAAGGGCCCGCTGCATCAGCACGACGTCGTGCCAGGCATCAAACTTAAAGCCAACGCTGCGGTAGACGCCCACCCGTTCAAAACCCAGACTTTCGTGCAAGCGGATCGACGCGGTGTTCTCTGAACTGCCGATGGCCGCGATCATCTGGCGGTAGTCCGCCTTTTGGCAATCGAGAATGACGGCCTGCATCAGCGTCTTGGCGACGCCTTTGCCTTGGGCCGCAGGGGCCACGTAGACCGAATTTTCCACCGTGAAACGGTAAGCCGGACGGGGCCGGAAGGCGCTGGCATAGGCAAAGCCGAGAACCACGCCGTCCTTTTCCGCCACATAATAAGGAAATCCCTCGGCCGTGATCTTCAAAAAGCGGTCGCGCATGTCTTCGACCGATGGTGGGTCCAGTTCAAAACTTGACGCTTCTTCCAAAACGGACCGGCCATAGATATCCGCCAGCGCAGCGGCATCGTCTTGGCGGGCAGCGCGGATCATCACCATGGGAGAACCTTAATACACGTCGTAAGTGCGCGCGGGGCTGTGCGCGATGATAGAGGCACAATGCGCCAGCACTTCGGAACCGCCAACAAAAAAGGGCACCCGAAGGTGCCCTTTCAAAAGACGTTATGCCGCGAAAGACTACTCGCGGTCGCCCATGAACTGCAGCAGGAACATGAACATGTTCACAAAGTTCAGATAGAGGCTCAGCGCGCCCATGATGGACGATTTCGCCATGGCTTCAGAATTGCCGATGACCATGTCGTAGGTTTCTTTCAAACGCTGCGTGTCATAGGCGGTGAGGCCGGCAAAAATCAGAACGCCAATCACGTTCACCGCGAATGCAAGGGCGGATGATGCCAGGAAGATGTTCACCACCGAGGCGATGATCAGGCCGATCAGGCCCATCAGCAAGAACGAGCCCATGCCGGACAAGCTGCGCTTGGTGGTGTAACCGTAGAGGCTCAGCGCACCGAAGGCTGCAGCTGTCACAAAAAATGTCTGCGCAATGGATGCGCCGGTGAACACCAGGAAGATCGACGACAGGGACAGGCCCATGACGGCCGAGTAGACCCAGAACACGATCTGAGATGTCGCCACGGACAGTTTGTTAATGCCAAAAGACAGAACCAGTACGAAAGCCAACGGCGCCAGCATGATCACCCACTTGAG
>JBCBCT010000127.1:0-7577 GCA_038530365.1 Pseudomonadota bacterium
CCGGGCGGGCGCCTGGTCCGGCGTTCCATGTCCTGCAATCATGTAGGTCGCCACCGTCCAGGGCGCACCGCAAAACCCCAAAAGCGTTGTTTCCTTTGGAAGGGATGATCGCAAACGTTCAACGGTCTCAATAACCGGCTTCAGGTGGTTCAGCGCACCATCGACCGTTAGTTGCCCAATACGTTTGCTGTCAACGGTCTCAACAATGGGCCCACGGCCTTCTTCAAAACGAACATTGAGACCCAAGGCATCGGGTATGACCAAGATGTCTGAAAACAGTATTGCTGCATCAAAGCCAAACCGTCGGATCGGCTGCAGCGTCACCTCTTCTGCTAAAGCAGGATTGTAGCAGAGATCTAAAAACCCACCGGCTTCCGCCCGTGTCGCTTTATATTCAGGCAGGTATCGCCCCGCCTGTCGCATCATCCAGATGGGTGGTCGTTTCAATGCTTGTCCAGATAAAACCTTTAGCACATCCCTTGTGTTCTCGATGGTGGTGTCTTCAATGCTGACCACGTTTCCCCAGTCCCTCAATAGATAAGAATTCGGCTTTGCCGGATATGGTTTTTGTTCGACTCTGTGAAAAACGGGGATCAAATTTTATCCCCAAACTCACTCTGTCAAATTCGTCACGCAATATCACTTGTAAAGAAAAAACGACACTTTGGATAGGATTGGAGCGAGCTATGAAAGGTTAAAATTTCCTAAATCTTAACAAGAAGTTAAAGCCTATCACTAAACGAAACACCCTGTGGACGCTTTGTGGATCAAAGACGGCAACATTAACCATCGCCCCGTTACCCCCATCGTCCACAGGCTGATCAAACAGCTATCCCAAGATCTCCAATCCGGGATGAAAACCACCCCAGCGGGCATAGTCCTTTGCTAAAAGGTCAGATCAACACATTGTCCACACTCGCCCCCAACGCATGGGATAACGTTTGGCGCTACCCGTCAGCTCCGTCCCGCGCTGGTCGCCTAAACCGAAAGTTCACACCGAAAGCTCACGATGTCCGTTCGTAAAAACATGAAATCTTGGCTCGCCACAGCGCGGCGAACGGTGGAGCGTAAGTCCTTCTTCCATCTTCATCTTATTTCCGATTCTACCGGGGAAACCCTCATCAATATGGGCCGCGCCGTCGCCGCCCAATATTCAAATTGGCGTGCCATTGAGCACATCAACTCTATGGTCCAAAGCAAAACCCAATTGCAGGCCGCGCTCGATGCGGTGGACGCGGAACCGGGTATCGTCCTTTACACTTTGGTGGACCCAATTTCGGTCAAACTCATCCAGGACCGCTGTAGCCAATTGGGCGTTCCGTCTCTGGACGTGATGTCACCGGCCACAAAAGTGTTTGATACGTATTTGGGCGATACCGTCAGCGGTCGCTCCGGTGCGCAGCACGAAATGAATGAAGACTATTTTTCCCGTCTCGAAGCCATGCAATTCACCATGGATCATGACGATGGGAATTTGCCCCACGATATCAACGAGGCGGATATTGTTTTGGTTGGAATCAGCCGAACTTCAAAGACACCGACCTCTATGCATTTGGCACAGCGCGGACTGAAAACGATCAACGTTCCTTTGGTGCCGGGCGTCGAACTTCCCCCTGTCATCCTTAACAAAGATGGCCCGTTTGTTGTCGCGCTGATTGCTAACACCGAACGGATTATCCAGGTGCGCGAAAACCGTCTCATCGCCTATCAAAGGGAGTTGTCGGGGGACGCCTATGTTGACCGCGCCGCCGTTCAAGAAGAGCTGGCTTGGACGCGAAGGCTTTGCCGCACCCACGGGTGGCCCATGATCGATGTTTCCAAGCGGTCCATTGAGGAAACATCGGCCGCCATTCTTGCCCTCTGGCAGAACCGCTCCTAAGGCTTGGGCTCGGCACATCTTTTCAATGGTCACAGCGCCCCCATGTCTTCTCTCATTTTGGCTTCCGGAAGCATTCACCGAAAAGCGATGCTAGAAAACGCCGGTTTGGATTTTACGGTTCAAACATCAACTTTGGACGAGCGCTCCATCGAAGCGCCCCTCGCCGAGGCCGATGTGCTTCCCGAAGACCGGGCTGAAATTCTAGCTGAGGCCAAAGCGATCAATGTGAGCGAGCGCAATCCCGGTGCCACGGTCATCGGCTGTGACCAAATCTTGGCCCTGGAAGGCGAAGTGCTGCACAAACCTGCCGACATGGACGCCGCCCGCCGCCGTTTGCTTGCCCTGTCGGGCAAAACCCACGAGCTCTTTTCAGCGGTCGTATTGGTTCGGAATGGTGAAACCATTTGGCGCAACGTCACCCCCTGTCAGATGATGATGCGGCCTTTGTCCCCGGAGTTTATCGGCCGTCACTTGGCTGCGGTCGGGAAAGCCGCTCTTTCCAGTGTCGGGGCTTATCAAATTGAAGGGCGCGGCGCGCATCTTTTTGAGGACATAAGAGGTGATGTTTTTTCCATCGTTGGCCTGCCCCTTTTGCCGTTGCTGGATGCCCTGCGCCAAGACGGTCTGATCGATGGCTAGCCACACGCCTAGACAAAAGGCCTTTGTCGTCGGCCACCCCATCGACCATTCACGTTCGCCATTGATCCACGGCCATTGGTTGGCGCGCCACAGGATCGAAGGCGAATATGTCAAAAAAGACTGCGATCCGGAGGCGTTTGCAGTCTTCCTCGCCTCGCTCAAAGAGCAAGGCATGATCGGCGGCAATGTCACATTGCCGTTCAAAGAACAGGCCTTCGACTTGGTAGACGCGTGCACAGACACCGCCCAACGTCTGGGTGCTGTGAACACGCTTTGGTTTGAAAATGAAAGGCTTATCGGCGATAACACGGATGGCTACGGCTTTATGGCCAATCTCGACCATCGGGCTCCGGGTTGGGACGCGATTGAAAAACGTGAACGGCCTGTGTTGGTCCTTGGAGCTGGCGGCGCCGCCCGCGCTATTGTGTGTGGTCTTCAAGACAGGGGGTTCCGCTCCATTACGGTCGCGAATCGAACCGAAAGCCGCGCCAAAACCATGCTCGATGATCTTCAGCTGACAGCCAACGTGGCATCGCCCGACGCCATTACCGATGACCTCGCCAACATTGGTACGCTCATCAACACGACGTCCATCGGTATGGGCGACAACGCGGTGCCCTTTGGGCTGGATGCGACCGCATTATCGGCCTGTCACCCCGACGCTGTCGTCACCGATATCGTGTACGCTCCGCTCGTCACGCCGCTCTTGGACGCAGCCCGAGCAAACGGGCTTACAACCGTTGATGGGTTGGGCATGCTCCTTCATCAAGCGGTTCCTGGTTTTGAAAATTGGTTCGGCCCGCGTCCCAAGGTGGATACCGCTTTGCGCAATGTCATACTCCAAGACCTAGGCTATCCACCGGACCCTGCCCCATCATGACACTTTTTTTTGCCCTCACCGGGTCCATAGGCATGGGAAAATCCACCACCGCACAGATGTTCCGCAACCGTGGCATCCCGGTCCATGATTCCGACGCCACCGTGCACGCCCTTTACTCGGGTGAAGCTTGCGCGCCCATTGAGGCTGCGTTTCCCGGCACCGTGGAAAACGGAACCGTCAATCGCCAAGCCCTTGGCCGTGTTGTTCTGGCTGATGCCGACGCAATGAAAACCCTCGAAGCCATTGTTCACCCGATGGTTCGAGACAAAGAGTTGGCCTTTCGAGCCGCTGCTGCAACCAGTAAAGCGCAACTTGCCATTTTGGATATTCCGCTTTTGTTTGAAACTGGCGGCGCTGACCGCGTCGATGGCATCATCGTGGTCACCGCCCCCGCCTCAGTCCAGCGTGCCCGTGTGTTGGCCCGCCCGGGAATGGACGAAGACAAGTTCAATGCCATTCTTCAAAAACAAGTGCCCGATGACCAAAAGCGCGCCCGTGCAGACTTCATCATCGACACATCCATGGGCCTCGACCACGCACAAAAAGCCGTGGACGACATCATTGCCACCGTTCAAACCGGCGATTGGACACGGCAAGTTCGGTCTGTGAATGAGGACGGTGAAAGCTGAACGCCATGCGTGAGATTATCTTCGATACCGAGACCACGGGCCTGAGTGCCAAAGATGGGGATCGCATTATTGAGATCGGCGCGATCGAACTCGTCAATAAATTTCCCACCGGCAAGACCTTCCATCACTATCTAAATCCGGAAGATCGAGACATTCATCCCGATGCCCAGCGCATTCATGGCATCAGCAAAGATCAATTGGTCGATAAACCAACGTTTGGTGACTTGTTTTCCCAGTATGAAGCCTTTTTTGGCGAAGGCACTTTGGTTGCGCATAATGCCTCGTTCGATATCGGATTTTTGAACGCTGAACTCGCACGGATCGGTCAACCCTCCATCGACCCTCGTCGGGTCGTCGATACCCTGGCTGTTGCAAAGCGTCTCTTTCCGGGGGCCAAACTGTCCTTGGATGCGTTGTGCAATCGCTTCGGAATTTCCAACGAACATCGGACGCTTCACGGCGCGCTGCTGGATACCGAACTCCTGGCAGACGTTTATCTGGAACTGACCGGGGGACGTCAGGTCAGTTTTGGTCTCGATGATCGTGATAAAAGCGGGGCTCGAGGAACCGCCCAGGGCACGACGCGCAACGCGCCTCAACGCCAACGACCGAAACCCCTGGCCAACCGCATTACGGCAGCCGAAATGGCTGCCCACAAAAAGTTCGTTCAAACCCTGGGTGAGGACGCCATTTGGCACAAATGGGTCAAGCCATCGACCTCGACTGATGACGCGACTGGTTAGCCACCGCCAAGGGAAACCCAAAGGTTAAACGAAACGTCGGCGGACGGTTTGTTTGGTCAGCAAAAGGGTGAGGCGAGGCCCTAACCCTTTCAGGCGGCTTCTGGAGCCGCTTGCCGCACGCTGGCATCCACGTGGGGCTCAAACTTGGCGAAATTCTCGATGAACATCGCAACGAGCTTCGATGCCTGCGCATCGTAAGCCTCGGGATCATCCCATGTAGACCGTGGATCCAAGAGCGCAGCATCCACACCTGGAACGGAAATGGGAACCATGATCCCAAAATGTGGGTCACGACGCATCGGTGCGTTGGTGAGCGTTCCGTCCAGGGCACCCGCCAGCAGGGCGCGTGTGGCCCGGATCGGCATCCGGCTCCCGACACCGTAAGCGCCTCCGGTCCAACCCGTGTTCACCAGCCAGCAGGTGGCCTCATGGTGTTCGATTTTTTCGCGCAGCAAATTGCCATAGACGCTGGGGTGGCGCGGCATGAATGGCGCACCAAAGCAGGTGGAGAAGGTGGCCTGAACGCCGCTGACCCCTTTTTCCGTGCCCGCCACTTTTGCGGTATACCCCGACAGGAAGTGGTACATGGCTTGGGACGCTGTGAGTTTCGCAATCGGCGGCAGCACGCCATAGGCGTCCGCCGTGAGCATGATCACGGTCTGCGGGTGCGGGGCTAGGCCAGTTTCAGAGGCGTTGGCAATGTAATGGAGCGGATAGGCGACACGCCCATTTTCGGTGAGTGTTGCATCGTCAAAATCGGGTTCTTTGGTGTTTTCGTCCAACACAACGTTTTCGAGCACCGATCCCCAGCGTTGGGTCGTCGCGTAGATCTCAGGTTCGGCTTCCGCGCTTAAGCGGATGGTTTTGGCATAACAACCGCCCTCAAAATTGAAGATCCCATTGTCCGACCAACCGTGCTCGTCATCCCCTACCAGCGTTCTGCTGGCATCAGAGGACAGCGTGGTTTTTCCAGTACCAGACAGGCCAAAAAACAGAGCTGCATCATCTTTGCCACCGAGATTTGCCGAGCAATGCATGGGCATGACGCCCTGGTCCGGCAGAAAATAGTTGAGCGCACCGAAAACGGATTTCTTCGTTTCACCGGCATATTCCGTGCCACCGATCAAAACGATGCGCCGGGTCAGGTTGACCGCGATGACCGTCTCGCTCCGACATCCATGTTTTTCCGGGTCCGCGCGGAACGACGGCAGGTTGATGATGGTCAGTTCCGGATCAAAAGCCGCCAATTCAGCCCGTTCCGGACGACGCAGCAGATGGCGGATGAAGAGCGCATGCCAGGCAAACTCAACATACACCCGGGTATTCATGCGAAACGCTGGATCAGCCCCACCAAACAAGTCTTGGGCAAACAGTTCTTTACCATTCGTATGGGCGAGAAAATCTTCGAGCAGCGCATCAAAATGCGCTTCGCTCATGCCCTGGTTGTTGTCCCACCAAACGGAATCTTCGGTGCCCGCATCGCGCACAATATATTTGTCCGTTGCCGAACGGCCGGTGTGTTTCCCGGTGACAACCGACAGAGGACCGTTGGCGGCTGCAACGCCCTCGCCGCGCGCAATTGCCAAATCATACAGCGTCTGCTCTTCATCGTTCCAGCGCACGCCGGCTAGGTGTTTCAAACCAACGGCTTCGGGTCCGTTGGCCATGTTGCGAAGGCCTGAATGGTTCACGGGATCACCCTCTTCGAAAGAACAGATTAAAAAGGAGCTGAGGCGAAATGTTAGGCATCACCCTTTGATGCCCTGTGTGTCCGCGCCAGCCCCGCAATGTCGGCGGACCCTAGGCAGGCAAGCGGCCCATGACAATGCCATGACAGTCGTACCAAATCGATTTGAAAGGCATTAATCGGTTTAAGATAAAACAAGTTGAAGGGCCTGGTTAATGCCCTTTTAACGAAAGTCTTAGGTTTGGACGCCCGGTTTTTGTTGCTGGTTGCGCCCCTCCAGCGTGCGAATCCTTGACGTGGCTGCGTTTGCTGCCGGCGCATCTTCAAAGGCGGTGCCACAATGTGCGCGCAATTTTAGACTTTTGGGCATGGCTGATATGCTAATGAAACGATCAGGCGAATTCAGATCGCAAATGGTGCGGTGGACCCCAAGCGCTTTTAAAAAAGACGCGCGGATGATCCAAAAAAAGCCGGCCTTTTGAGATGCCAGGAGATAACACGATGCCTACCATTGCTTTGGTCGACGACGACCGCAATATTTTAACCTCCGTATCCATCGCCATGGAATCGGAGGGCTATAAGGTTGAAACTTACACAGACGGTGCCTCCGCTCTTGATGGATTGATGGCTCGACGGCCAGATCTGGCAATTTTTGACATCAAGATGCCGCGCATGGACGGGATGGAGCTTTTGCGCCGGCTTCGCCAGAAGTCCGACCTACCGGTGATCTTCCTCACCTCCAAAGACGATGAGATCGATGAACTCTTCGGCCTGAAAATGGGGGCTGACGATTTCATCACCAAACCGTTTTCCCAACGCCTTTTGGTTGAACGGGTGAAAGCGATCCTGCGCCGCTCCGCCGCCCGCGCTGAAGGCACGGTGCGGGAGGAAGGCAACACATCCAATCTGTTAGAGCGCGGTCACCTCAGCATGGATCAGGAACGCCACACCAGCATGTGGAAAGGAAAGCTGGTCACCCTAACCGTCACCGAATTTCTCATACTCTTTGCGCTGGCCCAACGGCCGGGCGTTGTTAAAAGTCGTGATTCGCTCATGGACGCCGCCTATGACGACCAAGTTTACGTCGATGACCGCACCATCGACAGCCACATTAAGCGGT
>JBCBCT010000128.1:0-7533 GCA_038530365.1 Pseudomonadota bacterium
CTCCTGCCCGGTGTTGGTGTTGCGCGGGCGCAATTCCACATTTTTGTCCGAGCAAACCGCCGAGCGGATGCTCGCCTGCGGACCACAAACCGACCTCGTTGAATTTGACAACACTGGCCACACCCCGACCCTGCGCAACGATGAGCAGGTGAAGGTGATCGAAGACTGGCTGGCTGAAAACTGACTCCGCAGCGCCCTGCCGCCGCGCACCCCGGAAACCAGACACAGGAAGGCCCCCGGCCATGGATATCGCAACATCACAAAACGCTCTGCGCCAAACCAAATGCTATATCGACGGACAATGGGTGGGAAACGACGATACGCCCGTGATCAACCCGGCAACCGGAGAGACGATCGCCCACGTGCCCTTTCTTGGGGAAGCAGAAACCAAACGTGCCATCGAGGCGGCCAGCCGCGCCTTTACGCTTTGGTCCGCCGAACTGGCCAAAACCCGGTCGCAGGTGTTGCGCCGTTGGTTCGATCTGGTGGTTGAAAATGCCGACGAACTGGCAGCCATCTTGACCTCCGAACAGGGCAAACCTCTGGCGGAAGCCAAGGGCGAAGTGCTCTACGCCGCCTCTTTCATCGAATATTACGCTGAAGAAGCAAAACGCATCTACGGTGAAACCGTTCCCAGCCCTTTCACCGATGGGCGCATCGTGGTGATCCGCCAGCCCGTGGGCGTGGTGGCGGCGATTACGCCGTGGAATTTCCCGGCCGCCATGATCACCCGTAAGGTTGCCCCGGCCTTTGCCGCCGGCTGCACCGCAGTCGTCAAGCCCGCCCCCGATACCCCTTTGACCGCGCTTGCGCTTGCTGCACTTGCAGACCGCGCGGGTCTTCCCGCTGGCGTCCTCAATGTCGTAACCGGTGACGCGCCCGCCATCGGCAACGCCATGTGTGAAAGCCCGGACGTGCGCGCCCTCACCTTCACCGGCTCCACCCCCATCGGGAAACTCCTCATGCGCCAGTGCGCCGACACCGTGAAAAAGATGGGCCTCGAGCTTGGCGGCAACGCACCCTTCATCGTGTTCGACGATGCCGACCTTGACGAGGCCGTCAAAGGGGCCATGGCCTCAAAATTCAGGAATGCTGGGCAGACCTGCGTCTGCGCCAACCGCCTGTTTGTGCAGGATGGCATCTATGATGCTTTCGCCAAGAAACTGGCGGACACCGTCGGCCAAATGGTGGTCGGCCACGGCGATCAAGACGGTGTCACCCAAGGCCCCCTGATCAACGAAACGGCGGTCAAAAAAGTGGCTGATCACATTGAAGACGCCGTCTCCAAAGGCGCGACAGTCGCCACCGGCGGCAAACCCCACGCCCTGGGCGGAAATTTTTACGAGCCCACCGTCCTCACCGATGTCACCACGGACATGAAAATCACCCGGGAAGAAACCTTCGGACCGGTTGCACCGCTGTACCGCTTCAAAGATGAGGCGGAAGTCGTGGAACTCGCCAACGCAACGGAATTTGGCCTGGCGGCCTATTTCTACACCCGGGACATCGGGCGCGTCTGGCGGGTCTGCGAAGATCTTGAATACGGCATGGTCGCGGTCAACAGCGGTGTTCTGTCCACCGAAGTGGTGCCCTTCGGCGGCATCAAAGAGTCCGGCCTTGGCCGCGAAGGCGGCAGGCACGGCGTGGATGAGTTCACTGAGCTCAAATATTTGATGATGGGCGGGATTTGACCCCCGCCGCTTCTCCCCCACCAAACCAACCGCCAGTTACCCTTCGTTCACCGCAACAATTGGTTCGATTTTAAGAGAAATTGTCCAGAAATACCTCCGGATAGGCGCGTGCGGACAAACACCGTGCATCGGGGAACCACAGGTGCCGCGGGGCGCGCTGCGGGTTTTGGAGCGGATATGATGGATATTTTTGAACAGCTGGAGCGCGCGGACGCGATCACCCAGGATCACGTCAACCAACTGCGCAGTATGGTGTTTTCAGCCCAAACCATCACACGCCCTATGATGGAGCGACTGCTGTCCATCGTCACGGAAGGCGAGGATTGCATCGGCTGGCAATGGTTTTTGAATGAAGTCTGCGTGGAGTTCTTTTTGCGCTCGGCGCGACCCCACGGCTATTTTTGCGATGAATCCCTGGCCGCACTTCCCCTGTTTCGGGGCAGCAACCGTGCCAACCCCGCCGCCACCCGCGCGCTCGTTCATGTGCTCCAAGCGTGCCGCGCGGCACCCATCGAAGCCGCTGAACTCGCCATGGAACGTGCCGAAGCGGATATTCTTGGCCACGGGCGTATGGATGAGGCTGCCGTCGTTTTGCTGAGGGATTTGCTCTACGCCCAGGGCTCGTTGCACGGCTTGGGCGTGTCCCGGCAGGAAGCCGAACTGCTTTTCACGATCAACGATCATCTGCGTGAAAACGAAAACCATCCGGCATGGGTTGATCTGTTTTGCAAAGCCATCGGCAACCACCTCATGGTGCAACATGGCTATGTGGCCCCCAGTCGTGCCGAGGCGCTGCGCCTTGATGATTGGGTCGAGGACACCGCCGTCAATCCCCTGCGCTTCATGGCCCGCATGGGCAAAAGCGTCGTTGATGGTGGGCTCGTGGAAACCTTCAAACAGATGGGCCAAGACGACCGAAACTGCATCTACAAACAAAGGAACGACGCCTTCGAAAGGGCAGCCGCAGAAGCAGCGCCCATTACGGAGGAAGAAGCCGCCTGGCTGTCATCGCGCATTGATTCAAACGGCGTTTACTGCGCAACAGAGAAAGCGCTCATCGCCTATCTGTCGGCCCTGTGCGACACCGACCTCCCCGCCACGCTCAACCGCTACCGGGATGCCGCATAAGATGATCAACGGCGCCGTCGCCGCTCACTCTTCAAGGTTCGCGTGGTGAAATCCGGCGGCTTTTTGGACAACCAACGCGCGAATTTTTCCAAATGCGGGTGGGCGCGCAGCGCCTCCACCGTGTTGTAAACGCGCGCCAATTCCGCCTCCGTCAGCGTGGCGTGAATTTCTTTGTGGCACAGGTGATGCAGCAACACGGTGGGGCCGCCCCGACCGCCTTTCAGCTTCGGCACAAGATGATGAAGCGATTGCGGCGTGTGGGGCGGAATGGGCCGCAGGCAAAGCGCACATGTCGGGTACAGTTCATCACTCATAACCTCAGTTTTTGAAACTGAAAGCCAACCCCCGCAAGCATCTGGCAGACCATCGCCATCAATTGCGACCGCGTGCCCCATCTCCAAGGCGCCCTTCCACCACCAATGACGGGAACGTGACGTGTGCACGCCCTCTACTGTGCACATATGCCTGGCGAGAACTTATGCTTAACAAAGGTGCCTGCCATGCCCCCGTCACCCTGTTCCGGTCTCACCTCTCAACCCCTGGTTCGACGGGATGTCTTACGCGCCGGGGGCAGTCTTTTGGCTTTGGCGGGCGCAACGGCGCTGCCGCACGCCGTTTTAGCCAGCACAAACCCTGCGCTCACCGTCGGTCAATCCATGTTGGACCGCGCGAAGCGGGTTCTATCCCTGCTGGATGAAGAGCAAACCGAGCGCGTGCAATTTGCCTTCGCGTCCAGCCGTCGCGAACGCTGGAATTACATGTACGGTTCGCGCATACCCCCCGGCCTGACGATGGAGACGATGAGCGCACCCCAAAAGGATGCAGCGCTCGATCTTCTGTCGACAGCCCTCAGCGAAGACGGTTTCAAAACCGCCACCAACGTCATGTTGCAACAGGACATCCTGCGCGATGAATGGGGAAAAGGCAGCCCCGACAGAAACCGCGAGCGCTTTGCACTGTCCCTCTTCGGCACACCCTCTGAAACCAAGCCCTGGGGCTGGCGTTGGGAAGGCCACCATCTCACCATGACGGTGACGCTTGTGGGAACACGGGTCGTGAGCACGACGCCGAAAGCCTTTTCATCGGAACCAAACACCGTGCCATCAGGCCCCAGTAAAGGCCTCGTGGTTCTGCCCGAAAATGAAACCCTGGGCCGTGCCTTGCACAGGGCCATGGGCAGCAAGAACCGCGAGCGGGCTGTGGTGTCAGACCGCTCCTACGGGAACATCACCACCACCGCGGGCCGGGAGGAACGCTACGGTGAACCCGAAGGCATCGCACTGGGGGATTTACCTGCGGCGCAAGCCGACATGGTGACCCGCCTCATCGATGTCTACACCCACGATTATCTGACAGTACCTTTGGCGAACGAACAACGCGCGCGGCTCAATGAACTGGACATGGCGTCGGTCCATTTCGCTTGGGCGGGGCCGAATATCGAGGGTCAATCGTTCTACTACCGCATCCACGGCGGCGATATGCTCATTGAATTTGCAACGCTGCGCAACCAGCCCGAACACCAACACACCGCCGTCCACGATCTGCGTCGGAACCTGGGGCAGCACGCGCTCTAAAGCATCCCGCCGACGTTTAGCGAAACTTCGCCAGCAACTTCTTCGCATTTCCGGCCACACTTTTGCGTGGGTCTCGTGCGTGGCGTTCCAGATGCGGGCGCAGCCAAGCCCGCTCTTCATCCGTCTTTGCCCAGGCACCCAAAACCTTCATCGAATTGTTGAGCACGATCCAATCGTCGTGTTCAGTCAGATTGCGCCGCATGATCTCCACAGCCCGTGCCCGCTGCGTCTCGGACAGGTGAGCTTTGGTGAGGTCAAACAGCAACGCCAAGGTCCACTGCGTTGAAGGCTGGTCGATGGCCGCAACCGCGCTTTGCAAACCGTCCATAAAGTCCATCGTCCAATCCGGATGGTCGATGGTCACCCGTTTCATGGCGTTGGACACCCGAAGGCGCACGATGTCATCGGCACTGAAATAGCATGAATAGAGATCTTTGTGCCGCGCGCGGTTGGCCAGCACAGCATCCACCACCTCCAAAGTCCGTCCCAAGGAATTGGGGTGCCCGCCGGTCAAAAGAGTTTCAAATTCAGCGTTGGGCGTCATGCCGACCCCTCAAGTTCCTCGCGCATGGCTTCCAGTTCCAGCCAACGCTCTTCGGCAGCATCCAACTGGGCTTGGGTCTTGTCCAACAGCACCACCAATTGGTTGAAGCGCTTGGCATCCCTTTCAAAAAGCCCATCGGCGGAAAGCGCCTTGTTGATTTTGGCCACATCGCCTTCCAGTTTTTCGATCTCGCCGGGCAGGCTTTGCAAGGCATGCTTGTCTTTGAAACTCATTTTTCCAGCCGATGCAGGCTTCGCCTTTTCAGCTGATGCCGGCTTCGCCGGGGATTTGCCCGCCGCTTTTTCTGGATGCGTAGGCTCGCGAGTGCTTGTTTCTGGGTCCCCCAACGCCTTGAAGGGCGCAGCCCCTCGTTGGGTGAGCATGTCGGAATAGCCGCCCGCATATTCCAACCAGCGGCCCTTGCCTTCCGGCAACAAAACGGAGGTGCACACCCTGTCAAGAAAATCACGGTCATGGCTGACCACCAAAACCGTGCCGGGATAATCAGCAATCATTTCCTGCAGCAGATCGAGGGTTTCCAGATCCAAATCATTGGTGGGTTCGTCCAAAACCAACAGGTTTGACGGATGACGCAGCCGCATGGCGAGCATCAACCGCCCCCGCTCTCCGCCAGAAAGCCGGCCCACCGGCGTCCCCGCCTGTTCCGGCAAAAACAGAAAATCCTTCATATAGGCCATGACATGCTTGCGCGTGTCGCCGATCTCCACAACGTCGGTACCGCCACCCGTGAGCGTGTCTTTGACCGACGCGTCGGGGTCCAGCGCCGTGCGCTTTTGATCGACCACCAACATTTCAATGTTTGCGCCCAGCTTCACAACGCCTGTATCGGGCTCCAAGGCCCCGGTCAGCATGGAGACAAGCGTCGTCTTGCCGGCCCCGTTTGGCCCCACAATGCCCAAGCGGTCCCCCCGCGCGATGCGCGTGGAAAAGCCATCCACCAGCACACGGTCGCCATAGGCCTTTGAAATGCCCTCCACCCGCGCCACCAGCTTGCCTGAGGTTTCACCCTCCGCCACGGTCATGGCGACACGGCCCTCGGGTTTGATGCGGTTCGCCCGGGTTTCCCGCAGTTTGGACAGATCACCAAGCCGCTTCATGTTGCGTTTGCGCCGCCCCGATACGCCGTGGGTGACCCAGTGTTCTTCGCGCACGATTTTGCGGTCGAGCTTGTGGGCATCCAGTTCTTCCTGCGCGAGCAGATCATCCCGCCAGTCTTCAAACGCCGCAAAACCTTTGTTCAAGAGCTTGGTTGTACCCCGGTCCACCCACAGGGTTGTGCGGGATAGATTTTTCAAAAAGCGTCGATCATGGCTGATCACCACCAAGGCGGAACGCAGCGACGCAAGCGTTCGCTCGAGCCATTCGATGGTTGGCAGATCAAGGTGGTTGGTGGGTTCATCGAGAAGAACGATGTCCGGTTCAGGCGCGAGAACCTGCACCAGCGCCGCTCGGCGTGCCTCACCACCGGAAAGGTTTTTCGTGGACATATCTGGCGACAGGCCCAAATCCTCCAGCAAACGGTCCACCCCATAAGGATCATCCCCCGGCGCTAGGCCAGCGGCGGCAAACGCGCCCACGGTGTCATAGGCGGAAAAATCCGGCTCCTGAGGCAAGTAGCGCACCGTCGTGCCCGGCTGCAAAAACACGTCGCCTGCGTCGACGTCCACCTGACCCGCGGCGATCTTCATCAGGGTCGACTTTCCAGAACCGTTGCGCCCCACAAGGCAAAGCCGCTCCCGCTCGCCGACCACCAGATCAGCGCCCGTGAAAAGCGGTGTTGCGCCAAAGGTCAGTTTTACATCGCGCAAGGCAAGAAGCGGCGGAGCCATAGCGAACTGTCAAAGGAAAGGAGAGCTGAAAGCCAACGGTAAGGCTCTTTACGAAACAGCACGGGCCGCGTCCATGCAATGTCTTAAACCGGGCCGCCCCACACAACGAATAGGCGGGCAAAGATCCGCTCAGCCATCGCGGGTTATCAACGCCACATCGGCCGTCTCAAACACAACAATGCCATCCTGGGCGGGCCGCAGTTTTTTGATGTCCCAACACGCTTTGGCCTCATCCAAGGTGAGGTCGGGCACCGCGTCCCGCGCATCCCGCAAATACTGAAGATAGTTGTTGCAGGCCGCGATCTCCCGGCGGAACGCAGGGTCATCCTTGCGGGCTTCAAGCATCAACCAAGCCTCCGCCGCGTCCGCCAATGTCGCCCCACTGTTGGCGCGAACCCAGTCCATAAAATCACCGTGGCACACAAAATGCGCACCGATCACGCCCTTGAAATAGTTCCGAAAGCGCGGGCCGAACGAAGCGTTTTCGGTGATGACGGTGTCGGGAGACAAGTCACCATCGGGCCATGCTTTGCCGCTCTTTTTTCGGCCCAGAAGCGCCTTTGGGAGAGGTTCGCCCGGATGGGCGAGTGCAAAGGCGACGCGGGCGCGCAGTAGCGCCTTGGTGCCAGTGGCGGGCAGCCCGAGGAGCTCACAAAACTGCTTCAACGCCTCCATCGATACCCTTTGAAACCCGCCCTGCGGTGGATGCTGGGTTAGACGCTGACGCGTTCGCCCGCTGGTATTGG
>JBCBCT010000129.1:0-7443 GCA_038530365.1 Pseudomonadota bacterium
GCTCGAACCGCCAGTCGTTGGTGAGATATTTGAATGGGCCGTCAAGGTAACTCGCCGAAATGGTGAGCGCGCTTTCATTCAGCACGACCTGACAGGTCAGCGTTTCGCGGATCGCTTTGTAGCCAACTGTCATATCGGCAACGAGGACGGTGCGTCCCGCCTTTTCACGGCGGCTGCGCAAGGTGAGCGATTGGCACAGAGGTACGAATTCCGGATAGCGCTCAATATCGGCGACCAGATCAAACATGTCTTTGGCGCGGTGCGCGACGGGATGGACGGTGTTGTGTTTGGGCATGGTCCGGCGCTTCTCTAATTTTCGCTTCGAGACAGGCTATGAGCCGCGCGTTGAGCTTCCGCGCGCGCCGCGCGCAGGCGGGCAAAATCGCTATCGGCATGGTAGGATGAGCGGGTCAGAGGCGTTGATGAGACCAGAAGGAAACCCTTCGTGTAGGCGGCCGTTTCGTAGGATTTGAACTCCTCCGGGGTGACGTACCGATCTATTCGGTGGTGCTTTTTCGTTGGCTGGAGATATTGGCCGATGGTGAGAAAATCGACGTTGGCCACCCGCAGATCGTCCATCAATTGCAACACCTCATTGCGGCTTTCACCCAAGCCCACCATGATTCCGGACTTTGTGAAAATCGTCGGGTCCAGTTCTTTCACCCGTTCCAACAGTCGGATCGAGTGGTAATAGCGCGCGCCGGGCCGCACGGTCAGGTAGTTCGAAGCAACCGTTTCAAGGTTGTGGTTGAACACGTCGGGCTTGGCCTCAACGACAATCTCAAGCGCGCCGTCCTTGCGCAAGAAATCTGGCGTGAGCACCTCGATTGTTGTTTTGGGTGAGCGGTTGCGGACGGCGTAAATCGTGTCGGCAATGTGCTGCGCCCCGCCGTCGTCCAGATCGTCTCGGTCCACGGATGTGATCACAACGTGGTTCAAATCGAGTTGCGCGACGGCCTCGGCAACGTTTTTGGGTTCGTCCACGTCCAGCGCGAGAGGTTTGCCGGTGCGCACATTGCAGAACGCGCAGGCGCGGGTGCAAATCTCGCCCATGATCATCATGGTGGCGTGCTTCTTACTCCAGCACTCTCCGATGTTCGGGCAACCGGCTTCTTCACACACCGTCACCAAACTATTGGTGCGAACGATCTTTTCAGTTTCGCGAAACACGTTAGAGGACGGCGCTCGGACGCGGATCCAGTCTGGACGCTTAGGGGCCGCTGGTTGATCGGGCTTGTGCTCTTTTTCTGGATGCCGGCCTTCGCCTGCAAGAACGCTTTGACGGCTCGCCGTTTGGTGCGTCGTATCAAGAAGTGTTGCCAAGTCCTTCGTCCCTCTTCGTTTCTCTCGAACCGTCTGCTCGCTCAACCCGAATTCTAAGCCTCGCCTCGGATAAGCCGGTAAACGTAAATCAAAACCACGGCGCCCACCGTTGCCGTGATGATCGAACCGATCCAACCATCCCCCAAGTCACCGCCGATCAAGCCAAAGAGCCAACCGCCAACGAAGGCCCCCAGCACACCCAAGATCACATTTGTGAGCAGGCCATGGTTCGCTTTCATGATCTGCTCGGCAATCCAGCCGGCGATGCCGCCAACGATGATCCAAAAAATAAAGGCCATGGGGTGAACTTTATCGCCTGTTCCAGCGGCAAGACACTGGCCGATGGTTTATGACGGTCACGCGTCTACCAAAGCCCCAGGGAGCGCGCCGGGAGGCGGCGTTGCCGCAACAAGGCTGACACTCTCGCCGCAGCCACAAGCTGATGTCTGGTTGGGGTTGTTGAACACAAAACCCGAGCGCAGTTTTGTAACCTCGTAGTCCATCTGGGTGCCGAGCAAAAACAGCATGGCTTTGGGGTCTATGAAGACGGCGTGGTCCCCGGCGTCCACCCGGTCATCGGCGGCATCGGGTTCCGTGACCAAGTCGATGGTATATTCCATGCCGGCGCAGCCGCCGTTTTTCACGCCAACGCGAATACCTTTGGCAGGAATACTGTCAGCACCATCTTCAGACGCAGCCACGATCTCGCCGACCCGCTCGATGGCGGCGTCCGTCAGTGTCAAAATTGCAAACCGGCTCATGCGCGCTTCCTTTTTGTGTTAGGCCGAAAATATGCCTTTTGGAGGCGGGATTCAACAAAGGCTGAATGTCACGGGTTGATATCACACCGCAGGCAGAAGGTTTGTCGGGTCTGGGCGTGCTCTTGTCGAGCAACGGAACACCCTCACCGCCACACAAAGGTCCAAGTTTCCATGGCTTTTTGCCTATTCGAGGGGCTCTACCAATCCGAACGCACACATATCGCTTTCGGATTCGACATATTGGACCTCAAAATCATGACCATTTCATTGTTCACGCCCCAGAAGGTTGCGCGGAATATTATCGCGGCACTCGTCATTTTAACCGCGGTGTTGGCCCTGAGTCAGTCGGCGCGAGCTGGACCATTCAAGCACGCGTTCAACGAGATTCGGCAATATCACCAGCACTGGCTCCGCGTTTGCCCCATGGATGGCGACCGCCTTTGCCGGGCTGTGACATACACACGAACCAGTGGGGACGGCTTTTTTCTGGAAGGCCGTTTGTCCATTGAGCGCACGGCGGCGGGCTACGCGATGCGGTTTCTTGATGAAGGCGTAGCCGGCATTGAAGCGCGCGGCAAAGCCATCAGCTACACGTTCGTATTTTCAAACGGAGAGCAGGTGACGGCACAACTCAGCAGCAACAATGTTGTGTCGGAGCGGGAAACCACCGATCAAAGCACCATCAACACACTTTTGCCCCTGATGAAGGCCGCAAACTGGGTGCGCATTGCTGCCATAGGGTCCGGAGGCCAAGGCCAGACCTATTCTCTATTGGGCCTTTCGGCTGCCCTAGATGCCATGGGCAAGCCGGCTGAGAAACAAGCAAACCGTCCGAAACCCGAACCCAGCGTGCATCGCGCGGAAACATGGCCCGGAGAATATCCACGCGGCTTCACCGTCAGCCAAACCCACGAGCGAAAACTGTTTGTAGAACCGTCAAAAACATCCCAACAGACCGTACCCTGCGCGTTCACCCGGGGCGCGACGTACCATGTTTGGAACACGGCGCGGGTGACGGCCGAGGATGTGAAATTCGTTGCCTTTCAACCCATCACCCAATGGCGAACCAACGCGAACGTCGAAGTGATAGAAGCAAAAGCCGGAAACAATCAGCCGTTCATTCTTCCTGCGGGCGCGCGGTGGACCAGTCTCCAATACCTTGCTGAAGGCCATCACATCTTGGAGTACGACGGCGTACGCTATTTTGGCGAAAACAACCTGTTTGAAAACTCGGTCCAAACCGACGGACCCACCGATCCTATAACCGCGTTATGGCTGGGAAAGCGTTGCGAAAGTGGGAGAACCGGCTGGCTTCCCATGGACGCGTTGGTTGACGACCTCCGCGTCACGGGGCCTAATATCATCGAATACGGAAAGGCCGACGATCTTTAGCTATACCAGCCCAGGGCGATTTGCGCTTCTTCGGATAGGCGTTCTGGCGTCCAAGGCGGGTCAAAAACCATATTGACCTCGACACCGGAGACGCCTTCCACAGCGCTCACCGCATTTTCCACCCAACCGGGCATTTCCCCCGCTACAGGACAACCGGGGGCGGTGAGCGTCATGTCGATGTCAACGAAGGCGTTATCGTCAATATCGATCCGGTAAATGAGGCCGATTTCATAAATGTCGGACGGAATCTCGGGATCATAGACCGTTTTCAATGCGGCAACGATATCACGCGTGAAGCGATCGAGTTCCGCTTGGGAAAATGCGCTCTTGGGCGTGTTCTCGCCGATGGAGGGCGCATTGGGCCCGGTTTCCATGTCTGCGGCGGCCAGAGTTTCGGTTTCACTCATGAGAAAAATGCCCTTGCTTTCTCCAGACCGGTGACCAATGCGTCGACTTCGGCGCGGGTGTTGTACATGCCAAAACTCGCACGGCATGTCGATGTCACGCCAAAGCGTTGCATCAACGGTTGGGCGCAATGGGTCCCCGCACGCACCGCAATGCCGGAGCGGTCGATGACCATGGATACATCGTGGGCGTGGATGCCTTCAAGTTCGAATGAAAAAATCGCGCCCTTCTCCGGCGTGTCGCCGATGATGCGCAGAGCGTTGATTTCGCGAAGTTGCTGGCGTGCGTAGTCTCGAATGTCGGCCTCGTGCTCCGCAATAGCGTCCCGTCCGATGCTTTCCATGTAGTCGAGGGCTGCACCCAGGCCGATGGCCTGCACGATGGGGGGCGTGCCCGCCTCGAATCGGTGGGGCGGTTCGTTGTAAGTCACGCCGTCCATGGTCACGTCGAGGATCATCTCGCCGCCGCCTTCAAAGGGTTGGGTTTCCTCCAACGCCTCGGACGTGCCGTACAAAATGCCAATTCCCGACGGGCCGTAGAGCTTGTGGCCGGTCATGCAATACCAATCGCAGCCGATGTCCTGAACGTCCACCGGCATGTGGACAGCGCCTTGAGACCCATCCACCATCACTTTAATCCCACGGGCGTGGGCCATTTCGCAGATGTCTTTGACCGGCAATACGCTCCCTGTGACATTGGACATATGGGTGACCGCAATCAGGCGGGTTTTGTCGGTGACCGCCGCTTCCACAGCGGCCAGGTCCACGCCTCCGTCCTCGTCGCAATCCACCCAAACCAGCTTCACGCCCATGCGCTCCCGCAGGAAGTGCCACGGGACGATGTTTGAATGGTGTTCAAGGATGGTGAGGACGATTTCGTCGCCCTCTTTCAAGTGGTTCATGGCCCAACCATAGGCGACCAGATTAATGGCCTGGGTGGTGCCTTTGGTGAAAACGATGTTGGCGTCCGACGGTGCATTGAGGAATTTGCGAACCTTGCCCCGCGCCGCCTCGTAAGCATCGGTGGCGGCATTGGACAGGAAGTGCAAACCGCGGTGGACGTTTGCGTACTCGTTTTCATAGGAATGGCTGATCGCATCGATCACCTGACGCGGCTTTTGCGCCGACGCGCCATTGTCGAGATAGACGAGCGGTTTGCCGTGCACTTCGCGGTGTAGGATCGGGAAATCTGCGCGGATGGCCTCTACGTCGAAGCCCGCTTTCACATCAGACATGCTTGAGCATCCAAGTTTCAATGACCGTCTCGAGGGCTTCGATGAGGGTCTCGTTTTCCAGTTCTTCGACGACTTCGTTCACAAAGGCTTTCACCAACATGCGGCGCGCAGCGTCTTCGGGAATGCCGCGGGCCATGAGATAGAAGAGATAGCTTGGCTCCAGGTCGGCCACTGTTGCACCGTGGGCGCATTGGACATCATCGGCGAAAATTTCGAGCTCTGGTTTCGCGGAAAAATCACATCCGTCAGACAGCAGAAGCGTGTTGCACGCCATGCGCGCATCAGTGAGCTGGGCGGGCTGAGCGACCCTGATCTGCCCCTGAAACACGCCGCGCCCTTTGCCGGTGCACACGTTGCGGAATGTTTCCTCCGCCGTCGTGTTGGGCGCGGTGTGGGTGATGCGGGACGTGACGTCGATGTGGGCTTCGCCGCCGATCAGATTAACGCCGGATATGTTCAAGGCAGCGTTTTCGCCAGCTTCGACGAATTCCAACTCCTGCCGCACCAGTTTTCCGCCCGCGTTCAAAACGAACAGATTGAGCGTCGCGTCTTTCGCCAAGGTGACGTTGATACGTGCCAAACGGCGGGCAACGTCGCCCTCCTCGATTGATAGGATGTAGGTGAGTTCGGCGCCTTCGGCGAGGGTGATGTCGGTCACCGCAGACCGCAGATAGGCCAAATCGTCATTGCCGCAGGCGCGCTCAATCATGGTGGCGCTTGCACCCTCTTCCATAGTGATGGACGAACGCGTGGCGGCGATGCCGCCACTCTCGCCAACGTAGGAATGAGCAAACGTCATCAGGGCCTCAACGGTCACACCTTTGGCTACGCTCACCGCAACGCCGTCGGTTACGAAGGCGGTATTGATGGCAGCGACTGTCGCCTCCGGCCCGAAGCCTTCTGTGCCAAACCCGCCTGTACGATATGTCGGCGTGATCGCGACGCCCTCGGGAGCGTCCCCTGCCAGGTCTGCAAAATAGTGACCGTTCACCAACGGAATGCGTACGGCGGCGACCAAACGATCGTAGTCCGTCATGGCGGCCAGCGCGTCGGCGTTCGACGGGCGCTGGCACGGCGCATAGCCGGCAGGCAGAAGGGCGCGCAGATCGGTGTAATGAAACGCCTCCACCCGACGGGTGGGCAAACCCTGCCCGGAAATCGCGAAAATCGCAGCGTCCCGCGTCGCCTTCACCGCATCATCCCCCGGCAGCCAGTCAGCCGCCTTGTAGGCTTCGATCAAGCCGGTTTCGCCTTCGGTGAGCAAACGGGGTGTGTGGGCGTTCATGGGAATGGTCTTTCAAAGATATCGGTCAGGCACAGAAAGGGTGTCGGGCGTTTCGACGAAGCACAGAGGCCGCGTTAAGCGGCTTCCGCGATGATGTCGGCATAGCCTTTTTCTTCGAGCTCGAAGGCCAGGGTTTTGTCGCCGGATTTCACGATCTTGCCTTTTGAAAGGACGTGCACGGTGTCCGGCACGATATGATCCAGCAGCCGCTGATAGTGGGTGATCACAATCACTGCGCGATTTGGATCACGCAGATGGTTCACACCGTCGGACACAATTTTCAAAGCGTCGATATCGAGGCCGGAATCCGTCTCGTCCAGAATGCACAGCTTGGGCTCCAGAAGAGACATTTGCAGAATTTCTGCCCGCTTTTTCTCACCGCCGGAGAAGCCAACATTCACTGGGCGCTTGAGCATGTTGAAATCAATCTTGAGATCACCTGCCGCTGCGCGCACGCGCTTGATGAAGTCGGGGGTGGAAAGCTCGTCTTCCCCACGCTGCTTGCGCTGAGCGTTCATGGCCTCCTTCAGAAACGTCATAGTCGGCACGCCGGGAATTTCCACGGGGTATTGGAATGCCAGAAAGACGCCCGCCGCGGCACGTTCGGACACGTCCATGTCCAGCAGGTCCTCACCATTATAGGTAATCGACCCTTCGGTGACCTCGTAGTCTTCTTTGCCGGAAAGCACATAGGAAAGCGTCGACTTACCAGACCCGTTGGGCCCCATAATCGCCGCCACTTCTCCCGCCTTCACGGACAAGTTCAAGCCTTTGATGATCTCGGTGCCATCTTCTTCGATGCGCACGTGCAGGTTTTTAATTTCAAGCATTTTTATTTCTTTCTTTGCGGCCAGTGCATGAATGGACGGCGATGGTTTGGCAGGCCCTTTGGTTCGCTCTAGCGGATGGTCGGAAGTGAGAGACTTCTAACCCACGCTGCCTTCAAGGCTGATCCCGATGAGCTTTTGCGCTTCGACGGCAAATTCCATGGGCAGTTCCTGAATGACCTCTTTCACGAAGCCGTTGACGATGAGGGCAATCGC